>JAEWKR010000092.1 GCA_023457715.1 Verrucomicrobiota bacterium | reverse complement strand
GTAGCCACAGAGAGCACAGAGCTCCGACACAGAGGACACGGAGGCTCGGTCCTTGGACAAACCTGTTCATCGCGTGACGCCCAAGACAGTCGCAGCGCCGGCCTCCGGCTCGGCTCTGGTTGGGCCTCTGTGACCTCTGTGGCAAAATCGGTATTCAGGTTCGATGTTCGATGTTCGACCTGGATTCCGATCGATGGCTTGCTCAGAGCGCGGCGGCGGCCCAGCTGGGGACCTCGAAGCGGCGGCCATGGAGATGGTCGCGCATGGCGGCCTGCAGCCAGGGACGCGTGCAGGAGCTGTCGAGCACCTGGAGGAAGGTCTGACTCCCCTCCTGCAGCAGCTGATACTTTTCGATGGTAACGCCGATGGGGCTCACCTCTCCATTGAGGTTCACGCGCACGTCGATGCGGCGGCGCTTCGAATCGATCGCCAGTTCCTCCACCGACCCGTAGGCCGCGATCAGGTTGTTGGCGTACGACTTGGCCGCCTTGCTCGACATCATATCCTTCGCTGCGGAGAACATGGCGCATATCGTAGCGCACTTCCGCGAGAATGCGACTTGGGCGAATAACCCAGGCGAGCACCCGGACAGGAACAAAAGGGACGAAAGGGACCTGAAGGACCTAAGGGACGGAAAGGACGCACCGCGACCTCGTCACTTGGTCTCGTAGGTCCTTTCGGTCCTTTAGGTCCTTCTGGTCCTTTGCGTCCCTTCCTACCTTCCTATAAACCGAACCACCGAACCCCAAAACTGTCGGGGGGATATCCACGGGCGATACCCCGGGAACCACTCCCCATGAAATTTTCCACCCGCCACCTGAAGCGCTACCGCGAAATCACCGCCCTGCTCTGGAGGTACGGCCGTTCAGACCTCGTCGCGCGCATGAAGATCGACGACGACGACCTCCACGCGGAAAAGCCCGTGGAAAAGGGGCGGATCAATCCCGATCAGCTGGCGGATGACCTGGAGGCGATGGGCCCGACGTACGTCAAGCTCGGCCAGGTGCTGGCCGGGCGGCCCGACCTCCTCCCGGAGGAATATCGCCGGGCGCTAGCGCGGCTCCAGGACAACGTGAAGCCTTTCGCCTACGAGCAGGTCGAGGAGATCATCGAGCGGGAACTCGGGGTGCGCATTTCAAAGGCGTTCTCCCGTTTCGACGAGAAACCCATCGCAGCCGCGTCCCTCGGGCAGGTGCATTTCGCCCTCCTGCGGGACGGACGGCCCGTGGTGGTCAAAATTCAGCGGCCCGATATCAAGGCCCAGATCGCGGACGACTTCGAAGTGATGGAGCAGATTTCCACGATGCTCGACAATCACACCGAGGCCGGAAAGCGGTACCGGTTCGGCTCGGTGGTCGAGGAGTTTCGTCTGACCATACAAAACGAGCTCAACTACGAGCGGGAGGCCCAGAACCTCGAGGCCCTGGGTCGCAACCTGCAGGAGTTCCAGATGATCCAGGTCCCGCAACCGGTGCAGGATTACTCCACCCGCAGCGTGCTCACGATGGAGTACATCACCGGGCAGAAAATCACGGCCCTGACTCCCCTGGCCCGCATTGAGGTCAAAGGCGAGCCGCTCGCCGAGGAGCTTTTCCGCGCCTACCTGAAGCAGGTGCTGATCGACGGGCTCTTCCATGCCGATCCGCATCCCGGCAACATCTTCCTGACCGAGGAAGGGCGCATCGCCCTCCTCGACCTCGGCATGGTGGGCCGGGTTGCGCCGCAGATGCAGGACCACCTGCTGAAGCTACTGTTCGCGCTGAGCGACGGCAACAGCGACACCGCCGCCGATCTGGTGATCCAGATCTCCGAGAAGACGGATCAATTCGACGCCCCGGCCTTTCGCAAGGAGCTGAGCAAGCTGATCGCCCAGCGGCGTGAACAGGGGCTCGAACAGATGCAGGTTGGCCGTTCGCTGCTCGAGCTGAGCAAGAACGCCGCCGATACCGGGCTAATCGTCCCCAGCGAGCTCACCCTGCTCGGCAAGACCCTGATCCAGCTGGACGAGATCGGTCGTATCCTTGCCCCGGATTTCGATCCGAATGGGTGCGTTCGCCGGAACCTGGACGAGCTGATGGTCCGGCGGATGAAAAAGGATACCTCCAAGGGCAACCTGATGAGCTCGGTCATGGAGATGAAGGACTTCGTCGGGTCGCTGCCCGGGCGGATGAACCGAATTCTCGACACGATCACCAATGCCGAGCTCGAGGTGAAGGTGAAGTCGCTCGACGCCAAGGTCGTGATGGAGGGGATGGAGAAGATCGCCAACCGGATCACGACGGGACTCGTGCTGGCGGCGCTGATCATCGGGGCCGCGTTGCTCATGCGCGTGGAAACCGCGTTCCGGATCTTTGGATACCCGGGGATCGCCATGCTGTGCTTCATCGCCGCCGCGGTGTGCGCCTTCTGGCTGGTGATTTCGATCCTCGTGAAGGATTACAAGACGCGCAAACGGATCAGCGACCGCTGAGGCGCACGAGTGAAGCGCAGCGCGGCCACGGGGCGTAATTGAACGCTCCGCCATCAGCTTTGGGCCCACAGATTCCCGGCGGAGTGCGTTCCCCCTGCGCCATACCTCGGAACACCACACCACGGGCCGGAAATGTTCCGGGGAAACGACCGGAGGCACGGAGTTCCCGAATGCGGGTCTGTCAGCTCGCGCGGGAAATGGAACCACTGCAAGTCGCTCGGCCTGAGCTGTCAGTGGCCCGTGTCGCTGCCCGCTCAACCTTCAACCTTTGTACCTATGTCGCAACCGCCATGGCCTCTTCGTCCCCATTCCCCTGCCTCCCGTGACGCCCTGCTTCTGCCGGGGCGAAACGCCGGTCGAAACTCGGTGAATGGCCGGTCCCGGAACGGCACGCCGGCTTCGCCGCCGGCAGGACCGCGGCCCATGATTTGTTTCTCCCACTTGTCGTGGGATTGGGTCTGGCAACGTCCCCAGCAGTACCTCTCCCGCTTTGCGAAGCGGCATCCGGTCCTTTTCGTGGAGCTCTACTGCAGCGACGTGCCCGCGAGTAAGATCGAACTCAAGCGTCCCGAAGCGCATCCCAACCTCACGGTCCTGCAGATGCACCTGCCGGCGACGCGCTGGCAGGATGCCGGGTTCATCGACGCCGAACGCCGCCGGGTGCTGAAGGCGGCGCTCACCAACGAGCTCGCCGGTCAGTTCGAGGATCCACTGCTGTGGTTCTACGACCCGATGGCCGTAACCGCGTACGCCGGCCACCTGGACGAAGTCGCGATCGTCTACGACTGCATGGATGAATTGTCCCAGTTTCGCGGCGCGCCGCCGGAACTGATCGAGCGCGAACGCGAGCTCCTGAAAGTGGCCGACGTCGTTTTCTGTGGCGGCCAGAAGATGCGCAAGAAGCGGCTGCCGTTGAATGCGAACACGCACTTCTTCGGCACCGGCGTGGATATCACGCATTTCGGCCAGGCCCTGTCCCCCGAACAATCCCTTGCGCCGGAGATCGCGGCCTTCAACGGGGCGCCGGTGCTCGGTTATTTTGGCGTCATCGATGAACGCATCGACTACGACCTCCTGGCGGCCCTGGCCGACGCGCGGAGCGACTGGCAGATCGTGATGGTGGGGCCCACCGCGAAGGTGAACCCGGCGGACTTCCCGCAACGCCCGAATCTCCACTGGATCGGCGGCCGCACCTATGCCCAGCTGCCCGCCCTCACCAAGGGCTTTTCGGTCGCGCTCATGCCGTTCGCGCTCAACGAGGCCACGGAGTACATCAACCCGACCAAGGCACTCGAGTATATGGCGGCGGGCCGGCCGGTCGTCTCGACCGCACTGGATGAGGTGAAGCTCAACTTCGGGAAGGTCGCACGGATCGCCCGGTCGCACGCGGAGTTCGTCGAACTTTGCGCCGCCGAGGTCGACCGCCCGTCCCGGGCGCGCATCGCCCGTGGGCTCAAACTGGCCGCGGAAAACACCTGGGAAGCCAATGTCGCCCGGATGGAGGAGCACATCGCCGAGGTGCTCGCCGCCCGCACCGCCAGCGACACGCGCGAAACCCGCGCCGCGACCACCGCCACCCCCTCCCCCTTCACCACCCTCGCGTATGTTTGATTATCTCATCGTCGGCGCCGGCTTCGCCGGCTCCGTCCTGGCCGAACGCCTCGCCCGGGGCTCCGACAAGAAGGTGCTGATCATCGACCGTCGAAATCACATCGGCGGCAATGCCTACGATTGCTACGACAAGCACGGCATCCTGATTCACAAGTACGGCCCCCACATCTTCCACACGAACTCCGAGGAGATCTTCAACCATCTCTCCAAGTTCACCCCGTGGCGCCAGTACCAGCACCGGGTCAAGGCCGCGGTCGACGGCCAGCTCGTGCCCATTCCGATCAACCTGGACACGATCAATTCCCTCTACGGGATGGATCTGACGCCGCAGGGCATGAAGGACTACCTCGCGTCGGTGGCGCTCAAGCGCGAATTCATCAAGACCTCGGAGGACGTGGTCGTGGGCTCGGTCGGACAGGAGCTCTACGAAAAATTCTTCCGCGGCTACACCCGGAAGCAGTGGGGACTCGATCCGTCGGAGCTGGATGCCCAGGTGACGGCCCGGGTGCCGGTCCGGTTCAACCGCGACGACCGGTACTTCGTGGATAGTTACCAGGCGATGCCCGCCTACGGGTTCACGCACATGTTCGAGAACATGCTCGATCACGAGAACATCACGATCATGCTCAACGCGGATTATCGCGATGTCGTGAACGAGGTGAACTTCGGCGAGCTGATCTTCACCGGGCCGATCGACGAGTACTTCGACTACCAGTACGGACCGCTGCCGTATCGCTCCCTCGAGTTCAAGCACGAGACCCACCACAAAGCGGTCTTCCAATCGGCTCCGGTGGTGAACTACCCGAACGACTACGCCTACACCCGGATCACGGAGTTCAAATACCTGACCGGCCAGGAGCACCCGCTGACCAGCATCGTTTACGAGTTCCCGAAGGCGGAGGGCGATCCCTACTATCCCATCCCGCGTCCCGACAACGCGGCTCTCTACAAAAAATATCAGGCGCTCGCGGAGGCTCATCCGGAGGTTCACTTCGTGGGCCGGCTGGCCACCTACCGTTACTACAACATGGACCAGGTCGTCGGCCAGGCGCTCACGCTCTACTCGAAGATCAGCGGCCAGAAACGCGGCGCGCGCGCCATGGCCATGGCCTAGGACTTTGAGATTCGAGCTTCGAAATTTGAAATTTGAGCTCGGAGCGGTCCGGTTTGAACCAGGCCGCTCTTGATCCGCGTTTTGGTCTGAACGGTGCAATGCGACCGCAAGGCGTCCACCTTCGCCTCCCATGTTTCCCTGTTCCTCGATCCCACGACCTGAGTACCCACGGCCCGACCGGCAGCGCGGTCACATCGAGGGCGTCGACTGGCTCAATCTAAACGGACACTGGCAGTTTCGTTTCGACCCCGAGCGGCGGGGGGGGGACGAGCGCTGGTTCGAAACCGGCGGCCCGGACTGGCGCGAGCAGATTGTCGTCCCCTTCTGCTGGGAATCGCTGGCCGCCTGGGGCGAAGGCGATTCCGCCGGTGACGAGAACTACTTTTCCACCCGCGTCTTCGTCAATCCGCTCGAGGTCACGCGCGAGAATCACCGCGCCGCGCCGCGTTACGAGGTCGGCTGGTACCGCCGCTGGGTCGAAATCCCCGCCGGCGCCGCGTGGCGGAAGAAGCGGGTCGTGATGACCGTCGGCGCCGCCGACTTCTGCACCGATGCCTGGTGCAACGGCGTGCATCTGGGCCGTCACGAAGGCGGCTACGTTCCCTTCGAGTTCGACCTGACGGACGCGCTGGGGGCGCCCGACGCGGACGGCCGCCGGCGCGCCCTGATCGTGATCCGGGTGGAGGATCCGATGGACAACCGCGAGCAGCCGGTCGGCAAGCAGTGGGGCTGGTACACCACGACGAGCGGAATCTGGCAGACGGTGTTCATCGAACCCCGGCATCACACGCACATCACGCATTTCCGCGTCATCACCGACATCGACACGGGACGCGCGAAATTCGAAGTGTTCTGCCGCAACACCACGGACGACATGGAGGTGGTCGTGGACATCGTGCCGCCGGACGCCTCACCGCACCGGGTCTCGCTCAAGCTGTATGCGGACGTGGCCACCGGGCATTCGGAAATGGACCCGATTTCGCTGTGGGACCCGAGCAATCCCCAGCTCTACCGCGTCGTCTACCGCATCACGAGCGACGAGGGCGAGTTCGACGCGGTGCACTCCTACTTCGGCATGCGGAAGATCAGCACGATGCCCTCGACGGATGCGAATGCGCCGGCGATGCTGTGCCTGAACAACAAGCCGATCTATCTCCGGGGCGCGCTGTACCAGTCCTATCATTGCGACGGCATCTACACCGCGACGGAGGCGCGGACGCTGCGCAACGACATCCTCTTCGCGCGGGAATCCGGTTTCGATTTCCTCCGTGTCCACATCAAGCTGGATGACCCGATCCTGCTCTACTACGCGGACACCCTGGGCATCCTGTTGATGCAGGACCTGCCGAACTTCGGCGAAGGCGGCGACACGCCGCTGGGCCGCCGCCGCTTCGAGGAGATGATGCGGGCGGGCATCCAGCGCGATTTCAACCACCCGTCGATCATTGCCTGGTGTCTCTTCAACGAAACCTGGGGTTTCGGGGGCCAGACGGAACTGATGAAGTTGATCGGACCCGATGCCGGAAAGAATCCGAGCCCCGAGGCGGTGAAGGAAAAGCTGGAGAATCACACCTCGTTCCAGTGGGTGCACCGGATGTGGGAGATCGCGAAAACCCTCGATGGCACCCGGTTGATCGAGGACATGAGTGTCGTCGTGTGGGAGCATCTGACCGCCTACGGGCACATCGACACGGACATCAACTCCTGGCATTTCTACATCGATGAATACTACCGGGCCCGGGAGCACATCCAGAATGTCGTCTCCCGGTCCTACCGCGGCTCCAGTTTCAATTACATCGAGGGCTTCCAGCAGCAGAACGCCCCGCTGATCAACAGCGAGTACGGTGGCATCGGAGCCCTGGACGGAAACCGCGACGCCAGCTGGTCGTTCAAATTCCTCACCAACGAACTGCGCCGGCATCCGCAGCTGTCGGCGTACATCTACACCGAGCTGACGGACGTCGAATGGGAGTACAACGGACTGCTCACGTACGACCGCACGCCCAAGGAACTCGGGTACCACCCCACCCTCATCAACCAGGGCGATGTGCTGCCGATCGATGCCGCGCCGATCAAGGCCTACGCTCCCGGGGATACGATGGAGATCGACGTGTTCTCGTCGCACTTCTCGCGGCGCCGTCGGGACAACGTAATGCTCCAGTGGCTGTATTCGGGAATCGACACGCTCGGAACCGTCCACTCGTCCCTCGCCCGAGGGCGGGCCGACATTGACTTCCCGCACCATCACGTGGAGCTGGCGCAACGCATCGCGTTGACGGCGCCCGCGGAGCCGATGCTGTGCACCTTTGCGGTCGCAGCCGTCAGCCCCACCGGCGAGCCGATTGCCTCCAATTTCATCCAGCACTTCGTCACGACGGGCCGCCCGCCCGCCCGCGAGGAACGCGACGGCTCGCTCATCCTGCGCCAGGCCGTGCACCAATGGCGGTCGGAGGAATGGTCGCAGCCGGGTTCGACGCACGAGGAGGCGGAACGGCTGGGGTTCTGCTATGGCCGCGGCAGCGGGTACTTCGAATGGGTGTTCGCGGACGACGCCCTGCGCTCGCTGCGTGGAGCCCGGCGGATCCGGGTGCTCTGCGAGGTGTCCGCCCGGCGTGAAGGGACGCAGCAGACGAGCGCGCACAAACAGCCGACGTCCTTCGAGCTGCTGATCAATGACCTGTGTGTGCATCGGGTGCTGCTGCCCGATCATCCCCATGATGCCCGCGGAGCGTTGAGCTATCTCCGCGGGGGGCTGGGGGCGTACGGTTACCTCATGCGGGCGACGCTGGAGGACGGCTCCTTGCAACGGGTGGCGGAAGAGTCGGCGGGAAGCGGAGAGCTGCGCTTTCGCTGTGCCGTCCCCGCCGGCGCCGCTCTGGTGGGAGGGCTGACGGTGTACGATTACGATGCCGGCCGCTTTCCGATCTGCCCCACGGTGATTGTGGAATGGGATCGGTGAGGACCCTGATGACCCAACCCACGACCCACGCACCCACCCATCCGCTCGAACTCTGGGGCGGCATCGAGGCATCGGTCGTTCGCATCGGCAACGAGGTCCGGGACCAGCTCCAGTTGACCGGCCACCGGAACCGGCCGGAGGATCTAAAGGCCTTCGCCACTCTCGGGCTGCGCGCCCTGCGATACCCGCTCCTGTGGGACGACCCTTTTCCCGCCACCTCGGTCGACTGGGGCTGGGCCGACGAAAGGCTGCAACGCCTGCGCGAGCTGGGCATCCGTCCGATCGTTGGGCTGCTTCATCATGGCGGGGGGCCGCTCCCGGGAGGACTGCTCGACCCGGACTTCGTTGACGGTTTCGTGGCCCATGCGCGACGCGTGGCGGAGCGCTACCCCTGGATCGATGCCTACACGCCCGTGAACGAACCGGGGACAACCGCGCGTTTCGCCGGGTTGTACGGACTGTGGCATCCCCATGGGACCGACGTGGGCACCTTCGGACGGTGTTTCCTGAACCAATGCCTCGCCACCCGGGCCGCGATGAAAGCGATCCGCGAGGTCAACCCGCAGGCCCGGCTCGTGCAGACCGAGGACGTCGGCAAAACGCACAGCACGCAGCCGCTGGCCTATCAGGCCGAGTACGAGAACGAGCGCCGCTGGATCACCTTCGATGTGCTCTGTGGCCGCGTCGACCCAAGGCATCCGGTCCACGCCCACCTGCTCCGGTGCGGCGTTTCGCCCGCCGCGCTCGAGAGCTTCGTCGACGACCCATGCCCGCCGGATATCCTCGGCATGAATCATTATGTGACCAGCGAGCGGTTCCTCGACGAGCGGCTCGAGCGCTACCCGCAGTGCACGCACGGCGGAAATGAGCGCGAAGCGTATGCTGATGTCGAAGCCGTCCGCGTACGGGCGGAGGGGCTGGTCGGCTTCGGCGGACTGCTCCGGGAGCTGTGGGCCCGCTACCGCCGGCCGCTGGCGATGACCGAAGTGCAATTGGCGTGCACCCGGGAAGAGCAGATGCGCTGGCTCGCCGAGGCTTGGCGAGAGGCCGAGGCGGCCCGCGCCGATGGCGTGGACGTCCGCGCGCTCACGGCCTGGGCCCTGCTGGGCTCCTTCGATTGGGACTCACTCCTGGTTCACTCCCGCGGGCACTACGAGTCCGGCGCCTTCGATGTCCGCGGGCCAAAGCCACGACGCACCGCCGTGGGGGCGATGCTGGCCGAGCTCGGCCGCGGGGTCATGCCGGGCCATCCCGTGTTGCAGGCGCCCGGTTGGTGGCGTCGGCCCGTCCGGCTGGAATACGAGCCGGTTTCGGCGCCGCGGACCGGCGCTGGCACGGCCCACGCCCGGGAACCGGCGCCGGAGGGCCGCCCGCTCCTGGTGGCGGGGGCCAATGGAACGCTTGGGCGGGCGTTTGCCCGCCTCTGTGCCCTCCGCGGATTGCCGGCGGTCTCCTTGCGTCGGAAGCAGCTCGACGTGGAGCAGCCGGAACTGACCCGAAAGGTGCTCGAGACCCTTCGCCCCTGGGCGGTGGTCAATTGCACCGGCTATCTTAAAGTAGATGCCGCCGAGCACGACCGGGCCGGCTGCGTCGCCACGAACACCCACGGCGCCGCCAATCTGGCCGGCGCCTGCGCCGCGCTCGGGGTCCCCTATCTGACCTTCTCCAGCGACCTGGTTTTCGACGGCGAGGGTTCGCGGCCTTACGTCGAGAGCGACCCCCCGAATCCCATTAACTGCTATGGCCGCACCAAACACCTGGCCGAAGGCGAAGTCACCGCGCGGCACCCCGGCGCCCTGATCGTGCGAACGAGCGCACTGTTCGGCCCGTGGGACGACTTTAATTTCGCCACGCTGGTCCTGCGGGCGCTGGCGGCCGGCGAACGGGTGCTGGCGGCGACGGATCAGGTGGTCTCCCCGACCTACGTACCGGACCTGGTCAACACCGCCCTGGACCTGCTGATCGACGGTGAAACCGGACTCTGGCATCTCGCCAACGTCGGGGCCGTTTCCTGGTACGACTGGGCCGTGCGGCTTGCGGAGGCCGCAGGGCTTCCCCGGGAGCGGATCGTGCGCGCCTCGGCGGCCGACCTTGGCTGGATTGCCGCGCGCCCGCGATACTCGGTGCTTGGCAGCGAACGCGGCCAGTTGCTCCCCAGTCTGGAACACGCGTTGGCGCGCTACTTGGCGCACGCACCCGCCTTGCGTTCCCAAGCCGCCGAGTGAGAGGGAAATGGAAAGGGAAAGGGAAGGTGAGAGTGAACGTGCGGTAGCGCGCTTTCACTCTCACTCTCACCCTCACTTCTGTTACTTCACCAGCGGCAGTGGATAAACGCTGCGAATGATGGTCCCGAAGGTGTTTACACTCGGGTACTTGACCAGGTAACGATGCGCGCCGAGGGCCATCGCTTGCGCCATGTCAGCGGGCTCGGCGGAGTTGGAGAGGACCACGATCGTCATCGGCAGTGCGGACTTCTGCGCCCTCGCCCACTCCAGGAAGCCGAAGCCGCCGAGGCCCGTCATCTTCAGATCGAGAAAAAGCAGCTTCGGCGCGAGACGACGCACGTCAGGGCCGCCGGCGGCGATCGCCCCAAGGTAGTTCACCACTTCGCTGCCGTCCTCAAAGGTGCGGATCGGGTGCTCGGTGCCCGTCTTGGTGATCAGGCGGCGGATAAAGTACCGGTCATCGGGGTCGTCGTCCGCCACGAGGATCGGCGCGAGACCGCCACCCGACGGGGTAACAGCAGCAACCGGGGGGAGGACGTGAGCGGTCGCCGCCGCGAGCGGCGACGCTCCGAGGGGCAGCGACGCACGGGCCGCGAGGGAAGCGACTTCGGAAGCAGACTCATGGAGGGTGACGGTGGACATGAGTGAGACGGTTGTAAGTTCGTTTAGGGACGGGAGATTGGCGACCACGTGGGCCTATCATAGCCGGTCCCCCGCCTTTCCGCCCTTGGGTCTATACCCACTTCGGAATAGGGCCCAGGACCCCCGGTCGACCCCGCACGTTTGGCTTGTCTTCCTGCGGCGCGACGCCAGCCCCGCCCGGAAGTCCAGGGCACCCCGCCGGGGTGCGCCCCCCATAGCGGTTTTGGACGTGACCGGGTCTACTGCGCGCCTCCTTGCGCGCCGACCCTCCCACTTCCCTCTCGCGACCGCGGCCGGGCGGCTCGCCGACGCCACCGGCCGGCTCCTCCGCCCCGCGAACGACCGGTTGGGCCGTGGTGCTCATTCTGCTGGCGGTGGGGCTCGCCTACGCCAACAGCTTCCCGGGCAGCTTCTACTTCGATGACGAAGGCGCGATCCTGCAGAACCGCTCGATCCGCCGGCTGAGCGACTGGCGCGCGGTGCTTTCGCCGCCGGTGGAGGCAGGGGTGGGCGGACGACCCTTCGCCAACCTCTCGTACGCCCTGAACCATGCGGTGCATGAGTACCGACCCGGTGGATACCACGCGGTGGCGGTCGTCCTTCACGCCGCGGCGGCCCTGCTGCTGTTCGGACTCGTGCGGCGGACCCTGCGCCGTCCCGCCGCCGGCCCGCCGTTTTTCGCCTCCGGCGCGCCGCGGACGGAGCGAGCCGCCACCCTCACCGCCGCCGCCGCGGCCCTGCTCTGGGCGCTCCATCCGGTGCATCCCAACGTCGTCGACTACGTGGCGCAGCGCACGGAAGGGCTCATGGCCGTGCTGTATCTGCTCACGTTGTACGCGTTCGTTCGCGCGCTCCCCCGCGCGGACGTTCCCGGGTCCGGCGTCCGGACCGGCTGGGGGGTGGCGGCGGTCGCGGCCTGCGCGCTCGGCATGGCCACGAAGGAAGGCATGGTCACTGCGCCGGCCATCGCCCTGCTTTACGACCGGACCTTCGTCAGTGGCCGCTTCGCCACGGCGCTGCGCCGCCATTGGCCGCTGTACCTGGGGCTGGCCGCCACCTGGCTGTTTCTCGCCTGGCTCATGCTTACCTCGCGGCTCTCGGCGCGCGGGGTGGGCCTCGACATCGGACCGAGCGCCTACTCGTATGCGCTCACCGAATGCCGGGCCGTCGTGCGGTACCTTCAGCTCTCGGTGTGGCCGCACCCGTTGATCTTCGATTACGGACCCACCTACCTGAAGACCTTCCGCGAAGCCCTGCCGAGCGCGTTGGTCCTGTGCGGAGCCCTGCTGGCCACCGCCGTGGCGGTGTGGCGCCGTCCGCCCGCCGGGTTCTGCGGAGCATGGTTTTTTGTCATCCTCTCCCCCACTTCGAGTGTGATTCCCATCGTCCAGCAGCCTTGCGCCGAAAACCGGATGCACCTCCCGCTGGCCGGTCTGCTGGTGCTGGTTACCGTCACCGCCGTCCATGGCGCCGGACGCCGCGGGCTGGTGGCGGTGAGCCTTGCGGCCGCCGCGTTCGGACTCCTGACGTTCGATCGCAACCCCGCGTTCCAGAGCGAACTCTCCATCTGGACCGATACGGTGGCGAAACTCCCCGATAGCGCGCGCGCGGCAAATAATCTCGGCAATGCGCTGCTGCGACTGGACCGGACGGACGAGGCAATTCCGCATCTCGAGCGCGCGCTCGCCCTGAATCCACAGTACGCGGATGCGTACAATAACCGGGGCGTGATCCACCTGCGCCAGGAACAGCCCGGACCGGCCCTGGCGGCCTTCGACCAGGCCCTGAAGTACAAGCCGAATTTCGCCGACGCCCATTACAACCGCGGCGAGGCCTTCCTCAAGCTGCAGCGCAACGAGGAGGCGATCGCCGCACTGGACGAGGCCCTCCGTCAGAATCCGTATTACGCCAAGGCGTATAACAACCGCGCTGTCGCGCTGCTCAACCTCGGCCGCGTGGACGATTCGCTGGCCGCCGTGCGTCGGGCGCTCGAACTGGATCCGGCCCTGCCCGAGGCGCACTACAATCTCGGGAACGCCCTCCTCCGCGCCAGCGATCTGCCCGCGGCGCTGGCGGCGTACGATGCTTCGCTGCGGATCGATCCCCGGTACGAACGGTCGCACAACAATGCGGGCGTCGTCCTGCTACGACTGGGACGAAAGGAGGAGGCCGCCGGACGTTTCCGCGCCGCGCTGGCGATCAAGCCCGACTACGTCGAAGCGCGAAATAATCTGCAGCTGGTGGAAGGAGGCTGATTCGGGATGCGGGATGCGGGATCCGGGATGCGGGGTACAGGATACAGGTTTCAGGATGCAGGGTACAGGATGCAGGATGCAGGATGCAGGGCTGAGGCCGATGCCTGCATCCTGTATCCTGCACCCTGCATCTCCCGTCTCGCATCCGGTCCCTGCCACTAACCCAAGCGGCCACGTCCAAAGTCCCGCCGCGACCAGATCAGGAGCCAGACCCAGAAGCATGCACAGACCACAAGGGAGACCGGCAGCACCCAGAGCACCGCCCGCTGCAGGTTGTCCCACCGATCGGAAAAATACCCGATGATCCGGGGGGACCAGACGTCGCCGAACATGTGGATCGAAAAGATCGACGCCGCCATCGCCGACGCCCGCATGGCGGCGGGAACCGTTTCGAGGATCAGCGTGTTGACGGGCCCGGTGGCGAAGAACAACAGGAACATGGCCAGCACGAGCGCCACCTTGGCGGCGCCCAGCGACGGGATCATGAAGGCGGCGAAGCTGGCGGGCGCGGCCGCGAGGGCACTGAGCGCCAGCACCCATTCGTACCCCACCCCTGACCGGCGCTGCCAGCGCGTGCCCAGCCAGCCACCCAGGATTGTCGCCACCAGACCGGTCCCGGCGACCGACAGCCCGAAGAAGTGATTCGCCGCGACATTGGTCATCCCGTGAACGCGATAGAGGAACACCGGCGCCCAGGCCGCGAAGCCGCCGACGGCGAACGTTTGCGCGGCGTAACCCGCAACGGTCAACACGTAGCGCGGGAAGCGCACCAACTGGAGATAGGTCCGCCAGCCAACCGCTGACGCAGCCGCTTCGGGGCTTGGGTTTGGGGTTTCGGGTTTGTCGGCATCGCTGGCGCCGCGTCTGGGCTCGCGCAGGAGGAACAGCAGCCCGGTGAGAAACAGACCAGGGTACCCGACCCACATGAAGGCGGCACGCCAGCCGTAATGCGCGGCGATCGAGCCGCCGATGATGTATCCCAGCGCTGAACCGACGGGAATCGCGAGGTAGAAGACGGAGATCGCCGTGTTGCGGCGTCGCTTGGTGAACAGATCGGCGATCCACCCCGGGCTGATGGTTCCGAAGCTCGCTTCGCCGAAACCGACCAGGATTCGAAAGATCAGCAGCGAGGTCATGTGATCCGCATGGCCGCACATCAGCGTGCCGAAGCTCCAGACCACCACGCCCGCGGCAATCAACCACCGTCGCGGGACCCGATCGCCCAGGTAGCCGAAGATGGGTGCGGTGAGAAAATAACCCCACGTGAACGCCGATTGCAGGACGCCGAGCTGTTCATCGGTGAGATTGAGCTCGGCCTTCAGCGGGGTGAACACCGCGGCCAGAACCCAGCGATCAATGTAGTCGAGGAGGTTGAGGCTGGTCAGGACAATCAATGACCCAACCGGCCACAGGGGTTTACGCTCGTTCACGCGGAGCGAGCAAAGTCACAAGGTGCTTCGTTGCAAGCCGTAGGCGGAAGGCCGTAAGCGGTAGGCGGTAGGCGCAGGAGGCACGTCGGCGGCCGCCGCGTGTACCGCGGCCCACCGCCTGCCGCTTAACGCCTACCGCCTATCGCTTCCTCAGAACCGGATCGACATGCCGGCGCGGAAGCCGGTCTGCTGCGAGAGATCGACCTTGGCGGCGTACTTCGAGGTCGTGGTGTTCAGCGACTGGGTGTAGCTGGTCGCTCCCTGCATGATGCCGCCGGCAAAGAACCCGGTCTTTTCGGTCACGTCGAAGATGAGGGAGGCGTCGACGAACCAGCCCGGCAGGATCCGGCTCGTGCCATCGGAATCCACCTCGGTGATCTCATCACCCAGATCCGGCTCGAACACTTCGGTGACGGTGTACTGGGTACCCACGTAAATGGCGGCGAGACCTGCACTCACACTGAGGCGGAAGCGCGACGTAAACGGCATGACCAGCTCGGGGCCGGCGCGGAACGTATAATAGGCACCCTTCACCTTCCAGGTGTTCTGCACATTCGTCATCGTCTCCAGTACGCCCGAACGAGACAGCACCGGAAAACGCGAGATCAGCACGCTGGTATCGACGGGGATCGTCTGCACAACCCCATTGGGGTCGGTAAAACTGGAGGACGTCGTGCTCGGGGCCGTGTAAGGCGCGGGCGGCACGCCCTGACCGAAGGTCGAGTAATAATCCGTGATCGTCTTGATCCGCGCCTTGACATCGTCCGTATGCCGGGCGGACACGTCATTGATCGACAGGCCCCCCACCAACCGCCAGCTGAACCGGCCGCCGAACAGGCTGCCCATGTCGCGCGACACCGCGAGATCAAGGCCCGCCGTGGAACGGCTGGAGCGACGACGGACCGCCGTGTCGATCACATCCGCGGAATACTGGTGAAACGCGATATAACCAATCGGTGAGCCGGAGACCTGGGTGTCATCCTCGTAGCTCCAGTTGTTGGTGCGCCCATCCGACGGAATCGGGTCCGAGGGACTCGACGTCGGGTCGAGCGCCGGATCGGTCGTGGGATTGCCTCCGACATCGCTGCGCGGCGTGGCCCGCAGATCGGGACCGACAAAGCCGTCGTGGTAATCACGCCGCACATCGACTCCGGCTTCCGGCAGGGCCCCTTCCGGAGCGAGAATCTGGCCGGTGCCGGAGAAATCGGCCTTCGCGCCGCTCAGCATTCGGAAGCTGAGATGAACCGTGCTCTTTGGCTCGTAGATGTACTCGTCGAGGTTGCTGAAATCGGGGATCTCCGTCTGGGGACGGCGTGCCTCCTCATCCTGGGCATAAGCGATCGAAAGCAGGGAAGCCAGAGCGAGGGCAGCGAGACGGCGAAAATTCATGCGGTAAGCGCAAAATGGGACGGCAGGCGGGGACAAATGTGCCATGAAAGTGCAGGGCCGCCCGGGGGGCCGTCAACGGAGAAGACGAGCGCGGGAATTTCAGATTTTAAGACTTCAAATCTCAAATGGGCGGCCCCGATCGAACCGCCAGGTCCCCATCAAGTCCCCATCCATCCCAGGGTACCGGCCTAAGCCGGCGCTACGGTGCTACGGTGTCGAACGGTCGACCTCGGTACCGGCCGAAGCCGCGGTTACGGGGCCGGCGATCTGAAAGCTGAAACTTGAAACCTGAAATCCCGCGCAGCGGGGGGGGCTACTCCTTGAATTCGTCGCGCTGGCGAGCGGCTTCATCCTCGGCTTTCAGCGCGGCGGCGGCGGCGGGATCGGAGGCGGCCTCGCGTTCGCGCAGCCGGCGTTCCCGGGCACGCAAATCCTCCTCGCGCTGCTCCAACTCGATTTCCTTCTCCTGCTGCGCCTGCACCTTCTCGAAGAGTTTCGTTTCGGATTCGTCCAGGAACTGTTCCCGTTCGCGAATCGTCTGCTTTGCCTCCCGGACCGACGCTTCCTGCCGTTCGAGTTCGGCCCGGAGCCGTTCCAAGGCCGTTCTTTCCTCGGGTGACACCCCGGTGGCAGCCGGGGGCGCGACCTTCCGGGCGGCGGCAAGGGTTTCACGCGCCATGAGCAACGCCTCCGCCTCGGCGATGTCACGGTCGCGCTCGGCGAGCCGCAGCTCCGCATCCTCCACGCGGCGCTCGCGCTCGGCGAGGGTGAGTTCCAGCTGGCGGAGGGTGCGCTCGGCCTCGGCCAGCCGCGTCTCCGCCACCGAACCGGCGGTGGCAAAGGGGGCTCGCGTGGCGGAAACCAGATCGCGAATCGACTGCCGGGCCGCCGCCGAGGCTTCGGACACCTCAAACGGCTTGCGTCGGCGCAACGAGAGCGGAGGCGCGCTCGAAACCGGGCGCGGAGGAGGAAATTTGACCGGCGCGGGTTCCCCGGCTCCGGCAGACGGAGCTGAAAAAGGCGGCGGAGGTGGCGGGGTGGAGTCGTTTTCGGGCATCGACGCGCCGCCAGACTAGTCAGGAGCGGCCGAACAGCCAGCCGAACCATCCGGACTTTTTGCGCGCCGGCGCCGCCGGGGCCGCCGTCGGCTGCACCCGGATGTGGGGCTGGAGCAACGCTGCCGCCCTGGCCTCCACCGCGGGCTGGCCGAGCCGCACAAATTGCCGCGCCAGCGAGCCACCCGCGGCGAGATCGCGTTCCAACTCGGCCACGTCGGCGCGGAACCAGGACACGGCCTGGCTGACGCGATCGGGAGCATCCGGCGCGTTGGCCACCTTGCCCACCGCCTCGATGAGATGGAGGCCTTTGCTGCCGGGTCGGAATGGAAGCACCTCCGCGAGACTGGCCTCGTCGACGTGCGAGAGCGCGTTCAGCAGCTTCCGGAAGTCGCCCCCGACGATCACATTCTGCGACATGGTCTGCGCGAAGACCGCGAACTCGCCGAGGGTGTTGAGCTGCTCCAGCCGGCAGAATTCCAGTGTCCCCGGCTCCAGCCCGGTCAGGACGATGGGGAAATTCTCCGGGATTCCGAGCTTGGCGAGGTTCTTGAGCAGCGCGTTGTCCCGGGTCGCGGCCGTTTCCTGCTGCGCCACCATGTCGCCGAACGGATTGTCGAAGGCCATCGTTTCGCGGAGGATCGCGGTCAGCTGATCGACCGTCTCCGGCGGCTGCCCCCGCAGTTGCAGCAACTCGACGACCTCGTCGAAGTCGCGGTCGATGTAGCGCGCCGGCGTCTCCTCCCGGCCCGCGATCGGCCAGTTCATGCCGTCCAGATTCTGCGCCAGGCTGTCGAGTGAGGTCTCGACCATGATGGACGACGCGAACGCCGCCCGGACCTGGTCCCATTCCTTGGCCGTGGTTTTCATGATTCGGTGCCGGTCAAGGCGCGTGTTCGACGAGTTCGGAGGCGAGCAGGCGGTAGTCGTTCACGACATTGTCGCCGCCGGCGCCCGCCTCGGCATCGGCGCTGACGAGCGCCACCGGCAGGCCGAGGGCAACGGCGCGGCGCACGATCATCGCGTCGCGAATCTGGGTGTCGAAGATCCGCGCCTTGGCCGCCACCCGCTTCGCCGTCCGGAACTGGTTCAACCGAAGCTGCATCCGCATCTTCGGGACCTCGATGTCCACGCCGGTCTTGATCGAGTTGAAAATGATCCCGTACACCTGCGCGGCGGGCCCCATCGCGGCGTGGCGGAAGCTGGCCGACAGCTGATTGAACTTCTGCAGCTTCTCCACCAGCAGCGTGAAGCCGATCAGGCTGAGCGCATCCGGATTCGCGGGCACGTAGATCTCGTTCGAGGAGAAAACGCCGCACTGCGAGGCCCGCAGGATGTTGGGCGGGCAGTCGAAGAGGATGAAGTCGTAGTTCTGCTCGATGGCCTTCAGCTGCTCGAAAAACAGCAGGAACGGCGGGCGCTTCGGGTCCCCGGTGTATTCATTTTCCAGATCCACGAGATTGAACGTGGTCGGGAGGAGATCGAGACCCGGCAGAATCCGCTCGCCCGTCTTGCCCTCGACGACATCGGGGATGACGAGATCCTTCACGTGCGCGCGGCCGGGCTCGAAGATCGAGTACACCGCCCCGTCGCCCGCGGCGTTGATCTTGTTCCACCGGTCCAGCTTCAGCAGCCAGATGCTGGCGTTCGACTGCGTGTCGAAATCGCAGAGGAGCACGCGCTTCCCCTGCTTCACCAGGGAAGCGGCGGTGTTCACCACGAGCGAGGTCTTGCCGACCCCGCCCTTATAGTTGAGAAAGCTGATTCTTCGCGCCATTCGGCAAACCCGTTGACAAGGGAGACGGAACGGCGGTGAACATGGGTTTCGACCTGCGCCGGTTCCAGTAAAAAACCGGCCATCGGCAATTTACCAAAATTTTCCCTCAATCGTGAACAAGCCCGAACTCCGCCGCGCCATCCTCGCGGCCCTGGAAGCCGAACTGGCGCAGCAGACCGCCGCCGCCCAGCTCGCGCGGGATGAGGCGATCAGCGAGGAGAGCCGGCCGGAAAGCAAGTACGACACCCACAGCCAGGAGGCCGCCTACCTCGCCGAGGGCCAGGCGCGGCTGGCGGGCGAGATCGCGCAGAGCCTCGCGCAGTACACCTCGCTGCCCCTGCCCGCCTTCGCGCCCGGCGCCGCGATCGCGCTCGGCGCGGTGGTGAGCATCGGCGAGCGCGGGCGGGCCACGTGGTACTTCGTCGGTCCGCGGGCGGGCGGGCTGCAGGTGACCGTCGAGGGGCGCGAACTGCTCGTGGTGACGCCGCAGTCGCCACTGGGCCGCCAGCTGCTCGGCCGCACCGCCGGCGACGGGGTCACCCTCCCCGGCCGCCGAGGCCCCGTGCCGATCCTGACGGTCGAGTGAGACGAACCTTTGGGATCTGGGATTTGAGATCGGCGTCAGTCGTCGAATCGCTGGCGCTCTTCGCTACATCCGAGCCGGTGGATTTGAGATCTGAGATTTGAAATTTGAGATCGGCGTTTTCCCGATCGAATCGCTGGCGCTCTTCGCTACATCGGAGCGGGTGGGATTTGAGATCTGAGATTAATCTGAGATCGGCGTTTCCCGATGGCGGGTTATCGCGGCGTCAGGACGACGGCGGCGTGGCGGGCCACGGCGGGCGTATCCAGTCGCATCGTACCGCCGGGATGGCGCCGCCGGGTCGACGGACCGGGTTCCCCTTTGAGTGTGTCCCACCAGGTGATACGCCATTCCCCCGCCGGCACCGACTCGAGCGAGACCGTGCCGCGCGCGGGGCGCGTCTCGGGCTGGTAGACATCGCGCCGGTTCCACACCCAGACCGCGAGCAGGTTTTCGGCGCGAAGCCCCGCCGCTCCAAGCACCGGCGCGTCGAGCCCGCGCAGCTCCAATCCCGCGAGTTCCACCCAGGCGCTCCGGCCGGTGCTCCGCACCTCGACGGTTTGCGGACCGGCGGCCAGGGGGAACGTCACGTGCTGGGGCTGGTCGCGGGCCGGCGGGTTTGGCTGGCCGGGCCGCCAGGTCATGGCGGCCACAAACTCCGCCCCCACCCGGACGGCGACGCCGGCCTCGCCCGAACCGACCGCGGGCACCACCAGGGCGGCCTCGACCGGTCGCGGCAGATCGAGGCGATACGTCACCTGGGAAGGAAATCCCTGCTCCGCCGCCGCCGTGGCGGAGAGCATCCGCGGGATTTCCGCCAGCGTTACGGGCTGGGTGCCATCGAGGGAGATCGTGAACTCCGGATTGGGCCCGCGCTGCCAGACCTGGCAGCCGGCAATCACGCAGGGCATGCGGTCCCCCCCTTCGACGGCAGGTGAGAACGAGATCAGGTCGCTGTGCCGGGCCAGACCGGTTTCCGCGATGAAGCGGCTGACGGCGCCCAGCTCGACGTCACGTTGCTGCTCCAGGATGTCGTGGCCAAGCCAGGGCTGGGCGGGCATCCGGCTCGCCCCGAAAAGCCCGGCCCACATCGGCGGCACCATGGCATGCCCCGCCTTCTTCACGCTCACGGGCAGGTCGAGTTGATCGTCGCCCTGCTCCCCGTAGAAGACGGGACGATCAAGCCCCGAGTAACGCACCTGGCGCGCACCGACGATCGCATCGCTGGGATAGAGATGCGGCTGGTAGTAATCCATCCGCGCGTAGATCGGGCTCGCCAGGTCCTCGGTGCTCGTGGTGACGAGGTGCTGGTAGACGTCGTACGCGCGCAGGGCGTCGGCCATCTCGGCATGCCACGCCGAGACCACCCCGACGTCCCGCTCCTGTTGAATCGGGTCGACCCAGTGGACTTCGTTGAACAGCTCCCAGGCCAGGATGGCGGGCGAATAGCCCCAGCGGGCGACAATATAGCGGTACTTCCGGCGGGTGAGTTCGCGGGCCTGGACCGACGTAAAGAAGTCGCGGGGCGTGCGCAGGAAGCCGCCGGCGTTGCTCGCGTTCCACGGATTGTCCGCCCAGTTCGAATTGACCGTCGTGCTGTACTGCCCGTGGTGCTGCAGGACCAGCTGCACATAGACGCCATGGGCTTCGGCCAGCTCGACCAGTTCATCCCACGTCGACGCCACGGTCGCATCGATCCGCCCGGGCTCGACGAATCCCTTGCCCGCTGGCAGCCAGTCCAGATTGAGGCGCCCCCAGTGCGCCATCCACACCCGCATCCAATTGAGACGCTGCGCGCCGAAGCGGGCAAACGCGTCCCGGTAGTACGGCGCCGCTTCCATGCCCTGCCGCGACCACGGAACATTGGCGCCGACGGGAATAAAGGGGTGCCCGGCGCGGGAGAAAAGCCGGGCACCCTGGCGCGCGATCGGAGACAACGTCGCGACGTCGCGCACCTCCACGGCGTCGGGAGACGCGGGTTCGTGCTTCCGTTCCACCACCTCAGGCGGCCCCGCCACGCCCGAGGCGTCAGGGGAGCGCGGCAGGGTTTCGGTCACCAGCCCAAGCCGGTAGGTGCCCGGAAATTCACGCCGGGCATGGACGACGAACTCATCGTTGCCGCGACTGAAGGCGGGCAGGCGGCGGGTGTGACCGTTGGGCAACCGCACCTCCGCCCAGAGCTCGCGCGCGAAGGGGTCCTGTTTCGTCTCCGCCGGGACGCGGAAAACAAAGGCCACGGGCTTGGCCGCAACGGGCAGGGTGAGGGTAAGGGCGGTAAAAAGGAGTCCGATGAGCCGGGTCCGTGGGAACAGGGCGGGGAACGTCATTTAGGAACGGCTGGGGTGAACGCGGCGGCGGGGTATGGGCGGCCGAAGCGTTGCGCATAGCGGGAAGTGATCTCGGCGAGGGCGTCGCGCGGGACGCGCAGCTGCAGGTGACAACGGCGGATCCATTCCCGCGCCTCGGCCTCGTCGCCCGCCTGGACCGCGTGCATCGCGAGGATCATCAGCGCCGTGGGATGCTCGGGCTCCGAAAGCAGCGCTTCGTTCAACTCGGCCACCGCCTCCGCCGTGCGTTCCTGTTTCAGGTAAATCTGCGCGATCTCGATGAGGGGATCGGCCTCCTCCGGCCGGAGCCGGTAGGTGAGCCGGTACTCCGCGATCGCCGCATCGATCTGCCCGCCGGCCGCGAGCCGGCGGGCCCGCTCGAGGTGCAGGCCGGGCGAGTTGGGGCAGTGGGTCAGTCCGGCCGCGAGCGCGCGGGCGGAAGCCATCCGATCGCCTTTCTCGTTGTAGAGATTGATCAACTGCGCCCAGGCGTCGGACATCGTCGGCTCGACCTCGGTCGCTTTCTCGAAGTAACGCTGAGCGGACGGCATGTCGCGCGTCCGGTGGCAGAGCATTCCCAGCTGGAGCAGGACGTGTCCGCCCTTGGGTTCGAGCCCGTTCGCGCGCTCGAGCAACATCCGCGCCCGCTCCTTGTCCCCGCGGTGCTCGGCGAATCCCGCCGCCACGCACAGCTGGAAGATGTCGAAGCAATCCTGGTCGAACATGACGTCCAGCCACGGATCCGGCGGATCGTAATACGTGCCGGCCGCCTTCACCCGGGCCCGCAGAGCGCGCGCGCGGCCCTCTTCGCCCAGCTGCTCATAAACGGTCACGAGCAGGTCGGGACCGATGGCCGAACGGCTCTCCTCCGCCGCCTGCTCGAGCCGGCTGCGGGCGCGGGTCAGGTTGCCCGCTTTGACGTCGAGACGCGCCAGGCCGACGAGGGCGTACGGATTGGCGGATTCCTGGGCGAGCACGGCTTCGTAGGTGCGCTGGGCGTCGGCGTCGCGATTGGACTTGAGGTAGGCGTCGCCGAGCCGGATGCGGGCCGGGACAAATTTCGGCGCCTGGCGCACGGTCCGTTCCCACAGCAGGATTGCCGTCTCCAGTTCGCCATAGCCTGCGCGGATCGTGGCCAGCCGGTGCGGCCAGAGCGGATTGCTGAGTTCCAGGTGCATCAGCGCCTGTCCGCAATGGTCGGCCTCCGCAAGGTACCCATTCACCTGGTACAGGGACTGCAGTTCCGCGAGGGCGGCCTTCCGCCCCTGGCGCACGCCCTCCTCGGCCGCCGCCACCCGGGCCATGAGATCGACATGGTAGCGGCGCAGATCCGGTCGCTGCGGGAGCGCTGCGGCCACGGCCTTCGCCTCGACGCGCGCGCGCCACGCCCAAAATCCCCCGCCCGCGAGAGCGGCGAGCACCACGCCAAGGAGAATCAGGTTCCGGTAACGCATGGCGAGGGACTACCGTGATCCTGCCGCCGGGGGAACCGTCGCTCCCGCGCGGGCCGATGCCGGGTCGGGCAGGGCCGCCCCGGTGCGCTGCCAGAGCAGCAACCGGTTCAGGTGGTCGTAGGGGGGATTGGAAAAGAAACCGCCCGAGACGATGGTCGGCCGGCCCGAACCGTCCATGTCCGCGACGGCAATCGTGAGCAGATGGGTCGGCGTGGTCGCGAGGATATGCGGCGTGAAGTTCTGCCGGCCGTCGTTGCGATACCACACCATCGAGACCGCGCCGGGCTTCTCCCACTCATTGAAGGCGCTGACGGCCACGACATCCATCGGGCCATCCCCGTCGAGGTCGACCGCGACCGGACTGTAGGCGCCGCCGAGCGTGCCGATCCGGTGAAACTTGAAGGTCCCGCCTCCGGTGTTCTCCAGCCATTGCACGCCATGCCACGGTCGCGGACCCGGCGTGGTGGTGGGACCAAAGCCGTCGCCATTCGAAAAGAGAAGATCGGGCCGACCGTCGCGATTGAGATCGCCCAGCAGCATGCCGCTGCCCGCGTAGTCCTCGTTCGTCGATCCCCAGATGATTTTCTTGGTGAACCGCCCGGAGCCGTCGTTGGTGAAAAGGTAGATCTCCTCCCATTGCTGCGACACCAGGGCCGCGATGTCCGACGCGCCATCCCCCGTATAGTCGGCGACGCAGACGTGCACCGTCCCCGACAGCCCCAGCAGTTCGTGGGACCGGAATTTCCAGTCGCCCAGATTCTCCATCCAACGCACCTCTCCCTGGTCATACCCGAACTGGCCGACGGCGAGGTCGAGGAGGCCGTCGCGATTGAAATCACCGGCGCGCACATCCGTCACCCGGCAAATGTGTTCCGCGAGGACGTGGCGTTTGAAGGTCTGCTTCCCGTCGTTCTCGTACACGAGGACCGTGCCGATCTTGTCGTTATTCGGAAACAGCTGTCCCATGCTGGCGACGAGCAGGTCGGGGGACCCGTCGCGATTCATGTCCACCGCCTCCACATGAACCGGCGCCGGGACATTGTCCGCCACCACGATCTCCTCGTAGACGCCGCGGCTCTTCTGCCGGACCCAGGTGACGCAGTTCTTCTGCGCGTCGCAGACCAGGATGTCCATCAACCCGTCCTGATCGAGGTCGAAGGTGTCGAGGTGTGCGATCCATGGCCGTCCCTCCGCGGGCCAGCCGACGGCCTTCGGGCTGAAGAGCCCGGTGGCCTCCACCGCGCGCGCCGGCAGCGGCGAAAGGATGGGCGGCGGTTCGTCGCGCGCGCATCCGCCGAGGGTCAGCGTCGCGGCGGTCGCGGCAAGACACGCAAGAAACGTGAGGGGAAGTCGCATGGCGCCGGAAACGCCCGAAAATGCCGCGCCAAAAATCGAAGGGCCAGAAGAAAACAAGGGAGGCAGGGAAAGTGAAAGTGAGAGTGAAAGTGAGAGTGGAGGGATCACTCCCCTGGTCCGTGGTCTCTCAAAAGCTGACCGTGTTGGTCAGCTGCCAGCCGAAGCCTTCCTGGATCCGGAACGCGGCGGGGCTGCCGTCCGGCTGCACGGTGATGGGCACGAGGCGCTCGCGGTCGCCGAGGTTGCGCAGATTCAACTGCACCCGCCAGGTGAACCGCCCCCGCAGTTTTCGTTCGTATCCAATCCAACCATCCACCGCCAGGCTGGCGGGGCCGCGAAACGGGCGGGAAGGATCCAGCAGCTGCGCGGCGTCCAGGGCATACCCCAGCACATGACCTTCCTGCCATCGGATGGCGCCACCGAGGTCCAGCCCGCGCAGCCGGCCGGCAGCGATGCGGTGGTTGGTCAGGACGGTCGCCCGCCAGGGCCGGATTTCCGGCGCCGACGTCCCCTCCTGCGCGACGAGGAGCCGGTAGGGGGAGTAGACATTTTCCTCCCAGAGCTCGCGCACGGTGCGGTCTCCCGCCGACCACAGCCGCAGTTCGCCGGCGGGACTTCCGAAGCGGGTTTTCTGCGCCCGGACCCAAGATTCCAAGGTGGCGTTGAGCCGGGAACGACGCGCCTGCGTCCGCGCCACACTGAGGCTGAGATCCCAGTGCGGGGAAGGCCGGGCCATCAGCTCCAGTTCCAGGCCGCGGGACGTGGTGTCCACCGTCGCCACCGGCGCGACGCCGCGAATCGTGCCGCCGGTCGCGGACTGCAGCGCCCCCACCCCCGCCGCCGGGGTCCATCCCAGGAGTCCGGCCGAGAAGTCACCCGCCTGGACCGCGGCCACGTTGACGGGCAGCCCATACGCGTCGAAGAAATCCTGGGGCGCCATCTGGTCGAACCACGAGCGGATCGCCCGCTGCTGCGCCGCATCCACCGCGGCGCCGGCTCCGGATCGTGGATACGCGCCGGCGGGCGTGCCCACGTCGTGGCTGGCCCAGTCCCAATACCACGCCAGACCCTGCACCTCCGGGTCTCCGGCCAGCCCGCGCGCCCCCATGACCGCGGACGCCGTGCCCCAGGCCTCGAGCAAATGGACGTAGTAAAGATTGGCGCCGAGACCGGCGCCGGTGCCCTCGAGCGTCGCATGCCGGACTCCGGTGCGGTACGCATTGAGCTTGATCCACAACCGGTCCTCGAGGGTCGAAATCACCAGCCCGAAGTCGCGGGTGTGACCCACCTGGGGGTCGAGGGGACGTCCTTCCACATCGACCCGCACCTGGTCCGCCTTGAAGTTGCGCCCCTGGTAGTAGAAAGCGCTCACGGACGTGCCCCACGGGAGCTGCACGCCCCGTGGCGGCCGCAGGACCACGCTCCACGAACGGCTTTCGTCGGCCTGCTCCCGCAGGCGCGGACCGAGGCCATAGGAGGTGGCCGCCAGCCCGGTCGCAGGATCAACGGGCGCGGCCGAGGACCAGATGCCTACCTTGTCGTGCCGCCAGCCAAACGTGGGCACCAGGCTGTCGTTCCAGAGATGCCCCTGCCAGGTAAGCGCCGCCGACGTGACGACATTGCGGCGCTTGTGACCAAGGCGATGCAGCTGCGCTTGATCGCCGGCGTCCGCGCGCAGCAGGGAGAACGTGCGGTTCCGCCAGCCTCCGTAATTCGCCGGATTCTCGGCCTGGAGGGAGGGGGCGGAGGTGCGCGGATCAAACCAGGGCGCGGCCGGATCCACGTAAGCCGGATCCGCCGGGTCGGCCGGCCGTGCCCAGCGCGCGTCGAAATAGCGGGCGGTCACCCCGGCGGGCGGAAGCAGCGTGGTCGTGATCGGCGCGAGCCGCTGCGCCGCCGGACCCGGGGCGTCCAGCAGCGACGGTCCCAGGTACGTGACCCAATCCAGCTGCCGGTCGCCGTCGGACAAATGCCGGGACCCGCCCGTCGCCTCGGCCCAGTCCGTATCCGCGGCAAAACGACTCCACTGCCGCGACTCCTCGGTGACGCGATCCCGGGACAGCAGCGCGGTCAACGCATGCCGGCCCAGCAGGGTGGCGGCCCGGCCCCGCCCCAGCCAGTCCCGCGCGCGGATTTCCCCGGCGGCCGTGAGTCGCAGCGCGTCGCGGCCGAAGCGGGACCAGACATTGCCGTCGAACCCGTTGTTGGCGACGTACGGGCGGCCGGCGTCGGGGTTGGGCGTGCCGTCGGCCAGGACGGCGTTCACATCCACGCTCACCGCATAAGCATGGCCGGCCAGGAGCGAGCGCTGGCCCTCTTCGTAGTCCTGATGGAAATACGCCAGATTGAACGCGAGCCGCTGATCGAGGAACGACTGCGACGCGTCGAAGTTGAGCGCGGACCACCGCTGCCGTTCGCCCTTGTTCGGGCCGTCGAGCAACGAGCCGAAGAAATCGAAGACGGCGGGATCGGCGAGGAACCGGTCCTTGTAGACATTGTAGGCGGCGCCGGGCAGGCGCGCGGCCCGCGCATACGCGCTGTAGGTCGCAATGCCCAGCGGCCGGGCGAACGGGAGACCGTCGATGCCGCCGTCGATCGTGCCGTCGGCGCGCAACCCGAAACGGGTCGCAATCACCGCCTGGCGCGCCGAGCGCGGGGCGGAGGCATCTGGTTCGAAGGCAAGCGACAGGGTCGAGTTGAACATCCGGCCGAAGAACGCCTCGTTGAACCAGGGGTTGAAGGCGGCGCCGCCCGGGTCGGCCGGCCCTCCCGGCGCCCAGGCCGTCCGCGGGTCGAAGGTCTGGCGCCCCAACCCGGACGGTGCCGGGGCGAACCAGGGCGTGAGTGCGTCCACCGGCGGCAGCGTGCGCGGACGATTGGCTTCGATGTCCCCGCGCTCGACGTGCAGCCGCAGCGTGGTGTGGGCGGCACCCTTGGCGGCCCATCGCGGGTCGTAACGCAACGCCGCGTAGGCCCGGCGATCGCGATTGAAGGCGGGTCGCTGGTGAAACCTCTCGTGCTGGTCGAGCACGGCCACGCGCACGCCGAGTTCGTTCGGCACCAGGGCGAGGTTGAGATCGATGACGTGCCGGAGCGTCCCGTGGCTCCCGACGCGCGACTCGAACCTGGCCCCATTCCTGAGGCGCGCATCCGTCAGGTTGGCGTTGAGGATCCCCGCGGGGCTGCCGACGCCAAACAGGATCGAGTTCGGCCCCCGCTGCACGTCGAGCCGGTCGACGTTGTAAACGTCCCAGGGGATTTCCGTCAGGAAGAAGTTGCGCGTGTTGTCGGCCCGCGTGAGTCCGCGCACGCGGGTGTTCTGCGCCGGGTGGAGGAGGATTTCCGTCTCGGCGCTCTGCGGGCCGTCGCCCACCCCGGCGAAGTTGCCATAAACTCCGCCGATCTCCGTGTTGATGGTGTACTGCAGCAGCGTCAGGCTGTTGGTCGCACCGAGATCCTGCATGAACTTGGGCGTGATGACGGTGATGGGCGCACCGAGATCGCCCAGGTCCGTGCGGACCCGCGTGCCAGCCAGCGTCTGGCGGGCCTGGTACGCCTCCTCGAACCGGCCCTCCACCATGAATGGCGACAGTTCGACCGGCTCGTCCTCGGCCACATCGGCGACGGACTGCGCGCGGGCCACGAACGTCGCGCCGCCGGCCGCCACGCCCGCAAGCAGGCGTAGCACAAGGCTCACCCGGGACTGGAAAGGGAGGACCATGGCGCCGCCGCGCGGCCGACCCGGCGCGTCCTTCCGGTTGGGAGCACGCGCGCGCGGCCTCATTTCGCGGCGCGTCACCAGAACGCGGCGGGGCTGGGCGCGTCGAGACGCAAAAATCTTGTCGCCACCGGCGATTTAACGCTACATCGCCCTTACCACCTATGAAGTTCATCGACGGCGCCTGGATGATGCAACCAGGGGTCAAGGCCCATTCCCCCGCTGAAGTTCACGACGTTCAGGCCGTTGACGGCCGGCTGGTCGTGCTGGCCCCCACCCGGCCGATCAAGCACCGGGGGGACACGCTGCAGGGGCCGTTGCTGACCTACACGTTGAGCGCGCCGGCCGAGGGCGTCATCAAGGTGCGGGTCGAGCACTTCGAGGACCGCAGCCCGGGGCCGCTGCGCCTGCCGTTGTCCGCGTCAGAAACGGGCGGCGAGACGGCGATCGACGAGACGACGGCCTGCCTGCGCTCGGGCTCGCTCACCGCCGCGGTGAACCGTCGGGACGGCTGGTTGCTGCGCTTCCTGGGGCCCACCGGTCCGCTGACCGGCAGCGGACCGCGCGATTCCGGCTGGGTGGAGGTCGAGGGCCAGGGGGCCTTCATGCAGATGGCCCTTTCGCTCGGCGTGGGCGAGAATGTCTATGGCCTCGGAGAGCGTTTCACCGCCTTCGTCAAGAACGGCCAGGTGGTGGAGAACACCAACAAGGACGGCGGCACCGGCACGGACCAGGCCTACAAGGCGGTTCCTTTCTACCTGACCAACCGCGGCTACGGCGTGCTCGTGAACGAAACCGGGCCGGTCTCGTTTGAAGTGGCGTCGGAACGACTCTCCCGCGTCCAGTTCAGCCTGCGGGGGGAGAGCCTGGAGTTCTTCGTGATCCACGGCCCCACGCCCAAGGACATCCTGCGCCGGCTGACCGCGCTGACGGGTCGCCCCGCCCTGCCGCCGGCGTGGTCCTTCGGCCTGTGGCTGACCACGTCCTTCCTGACCAACTACGACGAGCAGACCGTGATGAGCTTCATCGATGGGATGAAGGCGCGGGACCTGCCGCTGCACGTCTTTCACTTCGACTGCTTCTGGATGCGGGAATTCGAGTGGTGCAGCTTCGAGTGGGATCCGCGCACCTTCCCGGACCCGCGCGGGCTGCTTCGCCGGCTGCATGACCGCGGCCTCAGAATCTGCGTCTGGATCAATCCGTACATCGCGCAGCGCTCCCCCCTCTTCACGGAGGGCAAGGCCGGCGGGTATTTTCTCCACCGCCCCAACGGCGAGGTCTGGCAGACGGACCTCTGGCAGCCGGGCATGGCCATCGTCGACTTCACCAACCCGGCGGCGTGCGCCTGGTTCACCGGTCACCTCCGCCGGCTTCTCGAGATGGGCGTCGACTGCTTCAAGACGGATTTCGGCGAGCGGATTCCGACGGATGTGGTGTACCACGACGGCTCGGATCCCGTGGGGATGCACAACTGGTACTCCGTGCTCTACAACGAAACCGTTTTCAAGCTGCTGGAAGAGGTGCGCGGGCCCGGCGAGGCGATGCTGTTCGCGCGCTCATCCTATGCCACCGGCCAGCGGCTTCCGGTACACTGGGGCGGCGACTGCTGGTCGAACTTCGAGTCGATGGCCGAAACGCTGCGCGGCGGCCTGTCGTTGAGCCTCTGCGGGTTCGGCTACTGGAGCCACGACATCGGCGGCTTTGAAGGTCTGCCGCCCGAGGCGTTGTACAAGCGCTGGGTCGCGTTCGGCCTGCTGTCCTCCCACAGCCGCCTCCACGGAAGCACGTCCTATCGCGTGCCATGGGCCTACAACGACGCCGCGTGCGACGTGCTCCGGTTCTTCACCAAACTGAAATGCCGCCTCATGCCTTATCTGTGGCAGCAGGCCCTCGGCGCCCATCGGGACGGCGTGCCGATGATGCGGGCCATGGTACTGGAGTTCCCCGACGACCCGGCCTGCGACACGTTGGACCGCCAATACCTCCTTGGGGATTCGCTGCTGGTGGCGCCCGTCCTGACTGAAAGTGGCGAGACCGCCTACTACCTGCCCGAGGGGCGCTGGACGCACCTGCTTACGGGCCAGGTGCAAACCGGCGGACGCTGGTATCGCGACCGGCACGACTTTCTGAGCCTGCCGTTGTTCGTGCGGCCCGGGACGGTGCTGGCCGTCGGCGCCCATGACGCGCGGCCGGATTACGATTACGCCGAGGGCATCACCTTCCGGGTGTACGAGCTGGCCGACGGCGCCAGCGCGGAAGCCGTCGTGTCGGACCTGAAAGGCGCAACCGTCGTCACGTGCACGGCCACCCGGCGCGGAAACGCGATCGGCATCTCCCTCGCCGGCCAGGCGCCGGCGCGGTGGTCCGTGCAGATCTGCGGCGCCACGACCGTCACCGCCACGGGAGCGGAAGTAAGGTCCGACCCGCTGGGAGTGATCCTGACGCCCGGCGTCGGGACGACGAGCATGAGTGTGAGGCTGTAAGGATCGGAAGCCCCTCCGGGCCCCCCGGCCCCCCGGCTGCGCCGGGATTTGAGATTTGAGATTTGAAATTTGAGATGCGGCAAACAGGCCGCTCCTCCGATTTCAGCATCTCCGCCCTCCGGCCTTCCGGCCCTCTGGCCCTCCGGCCCTCCCGTCCCCTCGCTTGCGTCAAGCCATTCAGACGCGTTGCACTCGCGCCAAAAACCGTCCGTATTCGCTCCATGCGTCTTCCTGTCCTGATCGCGGTGCTCGTTCCCCTGCTCGGCCTCTGGTCGGGCTGCCGGACGGGCGATGTCATCCAGAAGATCCCCGTGTCGGGCGGTGGTTTCGTCACGATCCCCCTCACCGGGGGCGGACCGCAGCCGGGCGAAGGCGGCGGGTACAAGGTGGCCGCCGCGGGATTGCAGCCCGGCAAGGCCGATCGTGAGGCTTTCTACACTTTCAGCCTGATGACGAACAAGCAGCCGGATCTCCGACGGGTGGTCGTGACGGACATCTCGGACGAGAAGCCCGTCGTGCTGCTCGACGATGCGGACCCGAAATTCGAAGGCGGCCTGTGGAAGAAGGACACGGACGTCCTCACGCCCGAGGACCCGCGGCTGCAGTGGGTCTTCCAGATCCCGATGGCGCTGCGCGTCTACCAATTCAAGCTGACCCGCCAGAACGGCGAGGAAATCAGCTTCCACCACGTGGCGGGCTATCCGCCGCCGATCAAAGCGATGATGCGGGCGCGTTGGGGCGAAAAATACTGACGCTCCGCCGCCTGCAGGGCGTACTCTCCCGGGCATGACGCCGGCGAAACCCCACCCCACCCCGAAGTCGAAACGCCCGCGGGCCCCCCGGGCCGCCACGCTGGCGGACGTGGGCCGGGTCGCGGGCGTGTCGGCCATGGCCGCCTCGACCGTGCTCAACGGCGCGCGCACGTCCTCCCGCATTTCCGAGGAAACGCGGCAGCGCATCCTCAAGGCGGCCGCCCAGCTGGAGTACCGGGCGAACGCGGCGGCGCGCGCGCTCGCCAACCGGCGGATGCAGACGATCGGGGTCGCCGCCGTGATCGAGGGCGGGGAGCTCAATCATTATTTTCTCGAGGTGTTCAACGGCATCATGGCGGCCGCGGCGACCCACGAGCAGAACACCACCGTGTTCGCGCTGCACAACTGGGGCCCCGACGCCGCGCGCCTGCGCACTCTCTGCGACGGCCGGATCGACGGCCTCATCCTCGTCGCCCCGACCTTCGGCGCGCGGGAGAAGATCCTGCCGAGCCACACTCCGTTCGTCTCCATTCACGCCAATGCGCGGCTGCCGGACGTGATCAACATCGAGAGTGACGAGGAGCGCGGGGCCCACGACATGGTCCGCCTGCTCGCGAGCCAGGGCCACCGGCGCATCCTCCATCTGGCCGGTCCCGCGGGGCTGCTCGGGTCGCAGCGCCGCATTCGCGGGTTCAAGCGGGCGCTGGCCGCGGCACATCTGAGCGCCGGTGCCGACTCGATTGTGTCCGCCGGTACGTACACCGCCGAGGGTGGCCGTGAGGCGATGCGGACGTGGTTGCGGCAGCACAAGGGCGAGCGGTTGCCGCACGCCCTCTTCTGCGCGAACGACAATATCGCTCTGGGCGCCATGGAGGCGTTGGCGGAAGCGGGGCTCAAGGTCCCGGATGACCTTTCGATCGCCGGCTTTGACGACACCCTCGCCGCCCGGCTGGCGGTGCCTCAGCTGACCTCGGTGCGCCAGCCCCTGCGCGCCATGGGCACGCGGGCGGTGGAATTGCTCCTCGCCCGGATCGAACAACGGATCCCCGCCGACACGCCGCCGGTGGTCTTTCGAGTGGACGTGGTGGCGCGGGCGTCGACCAAACCGCCAGGCTGAAGCACGGACACGCTGAGATCCTGGATACCGGCTGAAGCCGGCGCTACGGCCGAAAGTCCAACACCCGCCGCCCCCAGCTCACTCCGCCGCGAGGTACCTCGGCTCGATGTCGACGGGCACGTCCTTCAGATTGTCGAGGGCCCGGGCGACTTCGGGCGTCAAGACGACCATGCGGTCGAGGAGGGCTTTCGCAGCGGCATAATCCCCTCGCGCCTGGATCGTCATCAACTCGCGCGTCAGATCCGTAACCGCGGCCTTCACCCGGGTGAAGTCGACGGCGAACGTGTCATCCGGGCTGACGTTCACCGCCCCCGCCTCCCGCAGCCAGTTCAGCTGCAAGGCCATGCCCTTGGCGTGCGCTTCGGTCAGCCCGAAACGCAGCGTGCGGAAGGCGGAGGCCAGGAACGTGGTGTACATCGCCTTCTCCTGCTGTTTGTCCAGCATCCCGGCGTCCATGAGGTACTGCAGCGCCCACAGGCCCGAGATGTCCGCCTTGGCCTCTTCGATGGTGCCGTAAAGCTCCTTCAACTCGTGGCGCACGGTCGTTTCCTTCTGCCCCACCCGGATCGTCTGCGGTCCGAGACCATGCATCAACTCGTGCATCAGGATGTGGGTGAAAAAGAGGTCGAACGCCACGAGGTCACGCTCCGTCTTCTTCAACACCTGGGCCGCGATGGGCAGCAGGACGCGGTCGAACTTCGCCTGCTGCACGTTACGGAGCAGCACGCGCTTCGACCCTTTTGCCGCCACCACGCGTTCGTCGTTCGGGAGGTTGAACGCCGCCGTCTGCACCCCGTGGTTGGCGTCGCCCGAGGCGAAGGCCAGGTTGACCACCCGAATCGGCGCGAGGCCGCCGAGCTGCTTGCGACGGTACCGGAGCTCGATCGGCAGATTATCTTCCAGCTCCTGCAGACGCGCGCTGAACCGGGTGAGCTTCGCGGTCTCGGCCTCGTCGGTCAGCGCAATGAAGGCCTCGAAGGCGGCCTTGAAGTTGAACCAGCCGTCGGCGTAAACCTCGTACGGCCCGATTGTCGGCTCGATCGAGGCATCGAGTTCCATCCAGGCCACGTCGCTTTCGTAGTAATCGTTCGAGAGGAAGGCGGCGGCGCGGGTTTCCAGATACCGCTTCAGCGTCGGCTGGGTCGTGAGGGCGGCGGCATCGCGGAGCAATCGCGCGGCGGCCGCGAGTTCCCCCTGGTACTCGACGCTGTAGGGCACCACGAGGAATTGCCCGTCGGGGCCGCGCCGGAGGGTCGTAAAGAAGCCCGACGCCTCCGCCCGCTGCTTCTCCGGGAGTTCGTGCAGCCAGGCCTCCACTTCCGCGCGGGTCGATCCGGCAGGATAGAAGTTGCCCGCCAGAGACTTGGTGCCGACGCCCGGGAGGAACGGTTCGTTCTCATCCAGCGCAGACCAGGGGCCCGCGTTGATGCGGAAATAGTGCAGTCGCGCCCGCCCCAGGGGCGAGTCATCGCGGATCAATTCCTGCAGCCGGCTTTCATTGAGCGGATCGGACTGCCGGAGGAACAAGCCATCGAAGATCTTCGCGGCCGCAATGAGCTTGGCCAGCGCAGCTCGCTCGGAGTCCGGCAGCCCGCGGCCATCGACCTCGAGTTCGACCGGCACGAAGCGGGCGCGCATCCGCTGGAGTTCCTCCAGCCCGGGCGAGCGGCTCTCCTCGGCGCGGAGCGGACCAAGGGCGCAAAGCAAGACCAGGGCGATCCGGAAAAGTGACGGCATGAAACGCTATTCAGCCGGGATCCCGGGAGAGTCAAGGCGGCGGGATGGTGGGTGATGCAGCTCGCAGCCGAAAAAAAAGGCCGGGCAGCGACGCCCGGCCTGGGAGGAGAAAAATCGCTGACGCACTCAGCCGCCGAGCAGCTTCAGCACGGACTGCGGCGTCTGGTTCGCCTGCGAGAGCATCGCCGTGCCGGACTGCACGAGGATGTTGAACCGCGCGAAGGCGGTCGATTCCTCGGCGACATCGACATCGCGGATGCGCGAGATGGCGGACGAAAGGTTCTCGTATTCGACCTGCAGGGTCGACGAGGCCAGCTCCAGGCGCGACTGCGAGGCACCGAGGGACGCGCGTTCCGTCGCCACCTGCTGGATGCCATTGGTGATCGTTGCGATCACATCCGGGCTGCTGAGGGTGAGGTTGTAGTCCTCGACGCCCGCGCCCTTGCTGATGATCGCGTGCAGGGCGACCGCGCTGCCCGTGCCGGTACTGTTGCGCAGGTTGATCTCCGGAATCTCCATCGTCTGATCCACCGCCTGGCCGACCGTGACGGTCAGGCCGCCGGCCGCAGTGCTGCCGAAAAGCGTGATTCCGTTAAACTGGCCCAGCGGAGTGCCGATATCCGCAGTACCACCGATTTCCGCCGCCGTCCCGCCGATCGTATGACGCAACTGATCCTGCAACTGGGTAAACTCCTTCTGGTAGAGGGCCACGTCCGTCGAGTTCTTCGTGACGTCCTCGGCCAGGAGCGCGAGTTCGCTCATGCGGGCCAGAATCTTCGTCATGCCGCTCATGAAGCCATCGGCCGACTGGGTGTACGAGATCGCGTTCTGGACGTTCGTCGTGGCAGCTCGGATACGCATGCTCTGCGCGTCGAGCTTTTCCGACACCGCCAGGCCGGCGGCGTCATCGGAGGGATTGACGATCTTCGAGCCGGACGAGAGCCGGTTCAGTGAGCGGCCGAGCATTTCCTGACTGCGATTCAAATTACGCGCGGCGGCGATGGCTTGGATGTTGGTGTTGATGACGCTCATGACGATACGGGATTAAGGCTGGAGTTTTGATTTCAGGTTGTAGAGAGGTTCGACCGCTCAGGGCTTCGGCGCCGCGGCGGACGAGAGGGAAGCATCCGCTTCCGGGGCGGCCGCCGTCGCCGGGGACGCCTTCGGGTTCAGCTTCGGCAGGGGGGCGCCGGGCTTGTTGTGACGCACCGCCGCCGCCTGGTTGCTGGCCGCGATGTCGTTGAGCACTTCCTTGCGGAAGATGGCGATGTCGCGCGGAGCGGAGATGCCGATCTTCACGACATCACCCTCGATGCGGGTGATGCGGATCTCGACGGAATCCCCGATGACGATCGCTTCGTTTACCTTGCGTGAGAGTACGAGCATGGTGGCCTCACAGGGTGCGCGCGACCGACGTCGCCTGCTGGACGTTCTCCACCAGCGCGTGATGCGCGCTGTACTTGGAGTAATTCGAGATGACGAGCTGGCGTCCCATCCGCGTGCGGCGGTTGACGATCAAGGGCCCGATCAGGTTCACCGTGGCCTCGACCGGATTCTGGCTGCGGAGCGTCACGATGTTCAGGATCATGGCCTGCGACGGGTCCACGATGCCGAGCTGCTCGGCATCCTCGTCGAAGATCTCCGGTTCGTAGCCCGGGACGATGCCACCCGGCTCGATCACGATGAAGTGCAGCGAGTCGGTGGCGCTGAACATCTTCATCCACAGAAACGGCAGGTGGTCCGGCAGGTAGAGGAGCTCGGCGCGCTTGTACGCCCCGAAGCCAATGATCCCCTGCGGCAGCTGGAGTTCGTTCGACGGGGGGACGTCGATGTCGGTCGGGTAGAGTTCGGGCAGTACTTTCATGGAGGGAAAGGGTTGGTGGTCGAAAGGTCGGAGAGGTCGGGCTATTTGATGTAGTCGAGCAGGGAAATGCGCATGATGTTGGCGGCCGATTGCAGCGCGGCCTGGTAGGCGGTCTGGGCCTGGGTCAGCTTCACGATCGTCGACGGCAGGTCGGCGTCGGTCTCGGACGACACCAGCTTCTCGAGCTCGATGGCGCGGTCCTTCTGCTGTTCCCGGTTGGCCTCGATCCGCATCTGGATGCCGCCGTGTTCGGCGAGGGCCGAGACGAGCGTGTCTTCCGAGCCCACGAGGGCACCCTGGGCCGTGTTGATCGCGGACACGTCGTTCGCGTTCAGCGCGTCGCGGAGCGCCACCAGCTGGTTGAGGAAATCGCCGAGCGCGACGTTCGTTGCGCCGCGCGTGGCGGGATTGATCGTCGTCGTCTCCGACAGCGGAATCTCGGCCTCGCTGGCGTTCCCCGCATAGGCGACGCTCACCACCTGGCCCTGCGCATTGCGCGTGGCGACGAACGGGGCGGAGGACACGCTCGTGCCGCCGTAGAGATAATCGTTGCCCAGTCGGGAATTGGTGAGCTGGAGCGTCTGCTCGATGAGCTGGTTGACCTCGGACGCGTAGGCCTGCGTCTGCGCCGGATTGACCGAACCGCCGCCCAGCGTCCCGATCTGGGTGGCGCGGTCCGCCACGGTCTTGATCGCCTTCAGGCCCGAGAACGAGGCCTGGCTCAACTGCAGCGCCCGGGCGGCATTGGTCTGGAACTGCGACATCTTGCGCAGTTCGCTCTGATAATCGAGCACCCGGCCGGTCGCCGCCGGATCGTCGGACGCCTGGAAGATGCGCTGCCCCGTCGAGACCTGGTTCTGCAGCTTCGCCTGCTGGGCTCCCAGGGACTGGATCTGCCCGACGACGCTCTCGGAGACCGTATTGTTCGTGACGCGCATGGGAATGGAAAGTCAGTGCGGGTTATGCGCCGAGACGGTTGACGATCTGTTCCAGCAGTTCGTCGACGATGTTGAACACGCGGGAGGAGGCCTGGAACGCGCGTTGAAATTTCATCAGGTCGGCCAGTTCCTCATCGAGGGACACGCCGCTGACCTCATCCCGCTGGGAGCGGACCAGTTTCTCGATCTTCGCCTGGTCGTCCACCCGGGCGGTCGCACCGGCGAGCGCCTGCCCGATCTTCGCGACGGCCTTGCTGTAGAAGCCCGAAAAGGTGCCGTCGATGCCATCGCCGCTGCCGGTCGAGAACAGCTTGCTGGCCAGTTGGGCCACGCCGACCGCGATGTCGTTGTCGCCCGCGGCGCCGCCATTGGTCGCGCGAATCGTGGCGGGCGTGAGGCCCGCGACCAGCGCAATGCCGCCCGCGGACAGCCCGGCCGGATTGAAGAAATTGGTGCTGGCGCCACCCGGATTATAGACCTCGTTCACGGAGGTCACGATCTGCCGGGCCAGCGCATCAAGGTCGTCGCGCAGGGTCTGCACGGCGCCATCGCGCGCGGCGAGCGCCCCCTGCATGGACCCGCTGGAGAGGCTCAAGGCCACGTTCGCGGCCCCGCCGGTGAGGTTGGTGCCGTCGAAGCCAACGGAGCCCGCCACCGTCGCCCCGTTGAGGAGGACCACGGTGTTGCCGAGGCCGTCACGGCTCGTGAGCTGCAGGTTGCCGCCGCCGCTGTCGACGACGGTGACGGGCAGCCGGGCCGACAGCTCCTCGATCTTGGCCTGGCGCTGGTCACGCAGGTCCACCGCGGAGCCGGGAGCATTGATCTCAAAGCGTCCGATCTGGGCGTTGAGGTCCGCGAGCGTCGCGAGCAGCGTGTTGACCGCGCCGACGTCCGTGTTGATCTGCGCGTCGAGGTCGGACTGCGCCTGCGCCAGCCGCTGGTCGGCGAGCTGCAGCCGGTCGGTCAGGATGGACGCGTTCTGCAGCAGAGTCGAACGGCGCCCGTCGTCGGTCGGACTCGAGGCGAGGCTCTGGAAGCTGTTGAAGAAATTATCGAGGGCGGCGCCGATGCCATTCTCGGTCGTGCCCGATCCGGGCGCGTTGGTGCGATCGATGCCCTGGCCCAGGCTGGCTTGCGCCCGCTGGTAGGCGCTCTGCTGCGCCTCGTAATAACCGGAAAGCGAGACCTCGCGGGCCACCTGACGGTCGATGAGGGCATCGCGCAGCTGCTGCACGCCGAGCGCCTCGAGCCCCAGGCTCTCGGCGCCGTCGGGCGTCTGCACGGTGCCGCGATCGCCGTAAACCACCCGCTGCCGCGCGTACGTGGTGTTGTTGACGTTCGCCAGGTTCTTGCCGGCCGTCTCAATCGCACGACTGTGCGCGGTGATGGCTTTCACCGAATGATTGAGCGTGGAGTAGAGGCCGGACATGGCGGGGAAGTTTGAGAAAAGGGGGGAGCGAGGATCAGCCCGTGACCTGGAGCGTCGACTGCGGGCGGTTCGTCGCGACGGAAACGCGGCCGGCCGGCGAGTAGGTCTTGGTGAACGCCTGCGGGCGGAGCTGCTGCATGGTCTCCTGGTTCATCTCGACCGTGCGGGTGAGCAGCGTCTGGTTGTGGCGGCTGGTGCGGCGCACGCGGTGCAGGAGAGCGTTGACCTCGTTGACGAGGGCCTCGATCAGGGGCCGGGCATCGGGCTCGACCAACGGGAGCAGGGCGCGCAGGGAGCTGGAGCCCGGCTGGCCATGCGCGGCGGCGAATTCGGCCACGGCGGTCTCCCGCGCGGTGCGCCGCTCGGCCAGCCGGTACGCCTGCGCCTCGATCTCGTTCGCATAGTGCAGCACGGAATCCGGCTCACGGTTGAAGATGCTGTTCTGCTGTTCCTCGAAGAGGCGCAGGAGTTCGCCGTATTCGGCCAGTTCGGCGCGAAGGTGATCGGCGATGGTTTGCCAGACGGTGGTCATGGACGAAAAGGGTTTAAGCGGAACCTTCAGGGGCGGGAGCGGCCGGCTGCCGCGGGGTCAACTGGCGCTCGATCATGCGCGAGAGGCCCATGCCCTGCCCCGCGCTGAGTTGCTGGGCGAATGTATCCGTCAAAAGGTCCCCGTAGACGCTGGCCGAGGCGCCCCCTTCCTTGCCCATCATCGAGGTGATCGTCTTGCCGAGCAGCTGACGCACCAGGATGGCCTCGAACTGGCCGGCGACGGCGGCGCGCTGCGCGGCCGGGGCGGCGTTGCGGAGGGCACTGCCGCGGAGCTGCGTCGCGCGGCTGCGTTCAGCCGGAGTCAGCTCGTGCGCCGGATTCGGCGCCGTGGCGATCGAGGTCAGGGAGGAAAGGCCGGAGACGTTCATGGTCAGTTGATCACCAGATCAGCCTGGAGCGCGCCGGACCGTTTCAGACTCTGGAAGATGGCCATCATCTCGCGCGTGGAGACGCCCAGCGCGTTGAGGGCGGCGGCGAGGCGTTCGATGGTCGGCGGCTCATTGAGGACCGAGAAGCCGCCGCGCGACTCGTTGACGTCGGTCTGGGTCGAATTCACCGCGGCGGTCTGTCCGCCCGGTGCAAAGGGTCCGGGCTGGCTCACGCCCATGTTGTTGGTCACCGTGATGGTCAGGGAGCCGTGGGCGATCGCCACCTGGGAAAGCCGCACGGTCGAGGTCGCGACGATGGTGCCGGTGCGCTCGTTGATCACCACGCGGGCCAGCGTATCCACCGTGGTCTCCAGCTGGCCGAGCTCGGCGATGAAGGCGACGTCGCGCCCCCGGTAGTTGGCCGGCATCGTGACACTGATGGTGGCGGCATCCACCGCGTTGGCGGAGGCCGGCCACTGGCGGTTGATCACGTCGGTCATCCGCGCGGCCGTGGTGAAATCCGGGGCCTGGAGCAGCAGGCGCAGCGTGTTCTCCTGCACGAAGCGGGCGGGAATCTCGCGTTCGACGATCCCGCCGTTGCTGATCACGCCCGTGGTCGGATGGTTCTTCTGCACGGTCGCACCGCCGGCACCGCCGGCGCCGCCGAAAAACCCGCCGATGGCCACCGGGCCCTGCGCCACCGCGTAGACCCGGCCATCGCCGCCGACGAGGGGCGTCTGAAGGAGCACCCCACCCTGCAGCGTCTTCGCATCGCCCAGGGACGCGACGTGGACATCGATCCGGGCGCCGGTCTTGAGAAAGGCGCCGATGTCGGCGGTGACCATCACCGCGGCCGTGTTCTTGGCCTTGAGGTCGCTCGCGTTCACGCTGAGACCGTAGCGCTGCAGCACATTGGCGACCGAGCGCAGCGTCGCGATCGCGTTGCTGTCACCGTCTCCCGCGAGGCCGACGACCAGGCCGTAACCGACGAGCTGGTTGTCGCGACCGCCCTCAACGAGGGTCAGGTCCTTGACGCGGGCCGCGAATGCGGAAGAGGCGAAAAGGAAGGCAAGGGAGAAGAGCCAGGCGAATCCCAGGCGGGCCGGCCGCCCGCGGTCCAGGCTCGAAGCATGACGCTGCCCGCCCACCGGGCTGGTGAGTCGGGTAAGAGAGAAAAGAGTGCGTCCTGCTGGGTTCATCCTGAATCCTTGGTCTTCCTAAAGTAACGTTTTACGTCTGCATCCGGGAGCGGGGTGTCTAGAACGGCCGCAGCTTCTCGTACGCCTTGGCCAGCCAGCCGCGCTTCTGCGCGTCGGTGAGAGCCCCTTCGGCGTAGAACTCCACGCGGGCATCGGCGATGTTCGAGGAAATGACCGTGTTGTCGCGGGCGATGTCGTCCGGACGCACCAGGCCATGCAGCACCACATACTGCGTCTCTCCGGCGAAGCGCACGACGCGCACGCCTTCGATGACCAGATTGCCGTTCGGGAGGACATCGGTCACCAGCACCGCGGCGCGCGACGACAGGCTCTGGGAATTGCTGATGTCGCCACCGCCTGCATACGACGACTTGCCGGCCACGCTGAGGCCGGGCATCTCGCCGCGGTGGGCGGCCAGGCCGCTGAAAATGAACTTCTCGACCGCATCCTCCATCGAGGACTGCCGGGTCGACTTCTTCGACTGGCTGTTCTGCGCGGCCACCGACTCCGCCACGATGATGGTGAGGATGTCGCCCGCCGAGCCGGCGCGCCGGTCGCCGAACATGCTGTTGATCGAGCGACCCGCCGGCCAGATCGAGTCCGCTCGCGCCGTGCCGGCCACGAGGCCCAGCACCGCCAGTGCGACCGCGGCGTACGCCAGCGCCGCCACCAGCCCGGTCGGGCGGGAGGAGCCACGGGCCACCGGGCCCTGGGGCTTAGAAGCGGACTTGGACGCGGTTTTCATCGACGACAAGAGCGGCAAAATCTTTGCGGGAATCCGGATTGCGGACGCGCACGGTGTCACCCTGCGCGCCATTCTCCATCGCCACCGCCTTCATGGTGACGACGAGCGAGCCATCCACGGCGGAGACCTCGACGGCCTCACCTTTGCGGACGAGGGGCCGGCGCGTGATGTCGCGCCAGGTGAGCACCCGGCCGGCCGCGACGCCGCGGGCGAAGATGTACGAACGGTCGCCGATGGTGGCGGGGAGCGAGTCACGCTCGCGGAACATGTCCACGCGGCGGGTTTCGAGGTCCGCCGCGTCAAACGTGTTGCCGGCGGTCAGCGTCGAACGCGTGACCCAGACATCCCGCCACAACGACGCGCGGAGCACGATCGTCGGCTCGGCGACCACGACGCCATCCGCGGCGATGCGGCAGCGAAGGATCATCGACGAGGTCGCGGTGGTCGGATAATCGACGAGGGCGATCTGCCATTGCGCCGCCGGGGCGGACGGAGGCGTCCACGGACGCAGCAGTTCGAGAACCAGGTCCCCATCGAGATTGAAGTGCGCCGTCAGGTCGCGCCCGACGGTCTCGAGCAGCGCCTCGCGCGTCAGGGTCGAGGTGGCCGCCGGAGCGATCGCGGAGACCGGCGCGCCGGCGTCCTGGGCGAACGCGGGGGCGGAGAGCAGCCCGAGGAAGAGAAGGACCACGCGGCTCATCGCTTCATGTTCGCCACGTTCTGGAGCATCTCGTCCGAAGTCTGGATGGACTTCGAATTGATCTCGTAGGCGCGCTGGGCGAGGATCAGCCCCACCATTTCCTCAACGATGTTGACGTTGGAATTCTCGACGTAGCCCTGGATGGTCTGGCCGAAGCCCTGTTCGCCGGGACGACCGAGTTCAGGGGTGCCGCTCGCCGCGGTTTCCTCGTAAAGATTGCCGCCCATGCTGCGCAGGCCCGCGGGATTCGCGAACCGGGCGAGCTGGAGCGAGAAAGTCTGCGTGCCATTGGCCGTCTGCACGGTCACCTGGCCGTCCTGCGACACGGACACGGACGTGGCGCCGGGCGGAATCGGCTGCATGCCACTGAGCACCGGCATGCCGTCGGCCGTCACGACCTGGCCCTGGGCGTTGAGCTTGAAGGAACCGTCGCGGGTGTAACCACGGGTGCCGTCCGGGCGCTGAATTTCGTAGAACCCGTCGCCCTGGATCGCGATGTCGAGCTTTTCGCCCGTCGCGGTGAGCTGGCCCTGGGTGAAGACCTTCGCCGTTGCAGCCACGCGGGAGCCGTTGCCCACCTCGATGCCGGTCGGAACCAGGTTGCCGCCGCCGGAATCGGCGCCGGACGCGCGGGGCGTCTGGTAGAGCAGATCCTGGAACTCGATCTTGCTGCGCTTGAATCCGGGCGTGTTCACGTTCGCCAGGTTGTTGGCGATCGTGTTCAGGTTCAGCTGTTGCGCCTCCATGCCGGTGGCGGCCGAGTAGAGCGAAAGGTTCATGACGGGAGGAGCGAGGACGCGACCGGCGTCGGGCGGGCGGCGACGACCAGCGCCACGGTGACGGACGAAATTGGGGCCGGCCCGCCCCCAATGCGGGCTCGGCCATGCAGTCGTGATTGCGGTTGTCTGTCTGGGGAAGTCATGGGGACCAATGGGGCGGTCTCATCAGCCCAGCGCCTCGAGCGTCTTCTGCATCTGCTGCTCGATCGTGCTGATGATTTTTTGGTTGGCCTCGTAGGCACGGGAAATCAGGACCAGGTCGACCATCTCGCGCAGCGGCGTCACGTTGCTGCTCTCGAGGTAGCCCTGCATCAGTTCCGGTTCCTCCACGGGTTCCGGCTCCATGCCGGGACTCGGGATGAAGAAGCCGCCGGCGCCGGGAATCAGGCGGGACGGGTCGGCGAAACGCTGGACGGACAGACGTCCGATCGCCACGTCGCCCTGGAACAGCGTGCCATCGCGGTTCATCACCAGCGGCTGGCCGTTCTGCAGCAGCGTGATCGGCGCACCGGCCTCCGTCATCACCTGCCCCGGGCCGGCCATGAGCGTGCGATCGCTGCTGAGCCGGAACTCGCCATTGCGCGTGTAGGCCCGGGAACCGTCGGGCATCTGAATCTCGAAGAAGCCGTCGCCCTGGATGGCGATGTCGAGCTCGCGCCGCGTGGGCTGGGTCTGACCCGTCGTGAAGCTGATCGCGGTGTTGACCTTCGGGAAAAGCGTCTGGAACACCGTGTCGCTGCCGGCCCGGGGACCCGGGTCGGTCTGGATCTGGCCCGCGGTGGTAGTCGAGAAATTGGTGGTCCGCTTGCGGAAACCGTTCGTATCGCTGGACGTGATATTCTGGGCCACGGCATCCTGCCAACGCTCAAGCGCGCTGAGGGCGGATGCGCTTTGGTAGAGGCCGATATTCATGTCGGGGCCGAATAAGCCAACCCCGTGCCGACCTGCTCAACCGAGACGTAAGTCACTGCTCTTCCGGCGAATAAACTTCCACAAAACCCGTGGGGCAGTTTTTGCCACGGGGACCTCGCTCGGGACCCCGCCCGCCGCGGCAGGATTTACCCGGCTGCGCCGGGATTTGAGATTTGAGATTTGAAATTTGAGATGCGGCAGCTCGTGCCGCACCTCTGATTTCAGCATCTCAGCTTTTCAGCTTTTCAGCTCTGGCCCTCTGGCGGACCGGCTGCGCCGGGATTTGAGATTTGAGATTTGAAATTTGAGATACGGCAACTCCGACCGCCGCACCTCCGATCTCAGCCTTTCAGCCTTTCAGCCTTTCAGCTCCGCCCTCCGGCCCTCTGGCCCTCCGGCCCTCTGGCCTTCCGGCCCTCTGGCCCTCCGGCCCTCCGGCCCTCTGGCCCTCCGGCCCTCCGGCCCTCCGGCCCTTCGCCCTCCGGCCGCTCAACTCCCCGCGGTATACAGGCACTCGATCTCGACCTTCTCGCCGCAGACGCAGGTGACGATGAGCCGGACCACCTTGTCGCCTTCCTTCACGACTTCGACGTGCGCGCTGGAAGCGCCGGGCGTCACCACGGAAATGTTACCGCCGTGCGCATGCGGACGGGCCGGCGCCGCGGGCGCATGGCCGGGCGGCCGCAGCGGGCCGGTATTGAGAGACTTCTTACCCTGCAGAAACGACTTCATGACGTGGGACGGGCGGAGGTGGACGGGGAAGCGGGACTTTCGACGTTGGGCTGCTCGACGAGCTTCAGATCCTTGAACGAACGGGTCGACAGGCTGAGGCTCAGGGCGATGCGATGATTGGCCGGCGCATCCGGCGCGAGGCCGGGCAGCGGTCGCGTGTCGCCGTACCCGGTGACACGTTCGATCTGTGCGGAGTCGACGGCGTAATGGACCAGCGCGCGCCGGGCCGCCAGGGCGCGGTCGGACGACAGTTCCCAGCCGGAGTAGTCGTCCCGGGAATAGGTCACGTTGGCCCGCGTATGCCCGTCGATCACGACCTTGAAGCGATGATGGTCGATCACCCAGGCGAGGTTCTGCATCACAAAGGAACCCCACTCCGTGAGCGTGGCGGAATCGCCGACGAACAGCGGTTTGTCGCCGCGGTTGAACAGCGTGACCCGCAGGCCGTCGGCGGAGATCTCCACGTCGATCGGTTTTTCCGCCAGATTGTCGTCGAGGTGCAGCAACCGGTAGAAATCGGCCGCCACGCTGTTGAGCAGCGTGAGCTTCATCGCCTTCTCGCTGCCGCCATCCTTCTGCTGGCCGCCCGAGCCCCGGTCCGCATCCTGATTGGGTGCGGAGCGCTTGTTGTTGAAAGGCATCACCCCGGTGGTCGCCTCGGCCGCCGCGGCGAGGAACGGGTTCTTGAAATACTGCGACGTCGCCAGGACGATCTCCGGCTCCTGCGCCGAGATCCACAGCACCATGAAGAGCGCCATCATGGCCGTGACGAAGTCCGCGTAGGCGACCTTCCACGCGCCGCCGTGATGAGCGTTCTTCTTCTTGGCCATGAGCGCGGTCCGGCGGTTATTTCGCGCTGGTCGACAGCGACTTCAGGGCTGCCTCGAGCGCCGCGCCGTTGGGCTGCACGTGGCTGTCGAGCGAACGGCGCGCGACCTCCACCGCCGTCATGGGCGCCAGGCCCTTCGCGAAGCCCGCGATGGCCTGCATGATGCACCGGAGGCACTGCTCGTCCGAGGCGTTGTTGAATTTGATCCGGTTGGCCAGCGGGTTGACCAGGCCGTAGGCGGCAAACACGCCGAGCAGCGTGCCGACGAGGGCGGCGGCGACGTGCGCCCCGACCTTTTCAGGGCCGTCGGAGATCGAGTTCATCGTATTGATGATGCCAAGCACCGCGGCGACGATCCCGATGCCGGGAAGCGAGTCACCGACCAGCTGGAGGATGTGGACCGAGTGGTCCGCTTCCGTCGACTTGGAGTCCAGCTCGGCGGACATGAGGTTTTCCAACTGGTCCGGCTTGATCTTGCCGTCGATCACCGGCTTGAGGCCGTTGCAGATGAATTCCAGCCGGGCCGGGTGGCTCAGGACGCTCGGGTAGCGTTTGAAGATCGCGCTGCGCTCGGGCTCGAGGACGTGTTCCTCCAGGGCGATGAGGCCGTTGCGGCGGCCCACCATGAAGACCTCATAAAGCAGCTTCAACAATTCGGTGAATTCAGCCCGGCCGATGTCCTTGCCGGACACCGCCAGCTTCAGCTTGCCCAGCATGTCCTTCAGGACGTGGCCCGGGCTGGCGATGATCAAGGCGCCCAGCGCGATGCCGAAGATCGACACGAACTCGCCATAGGCGGCGACGAGAACCATGGGATGCCCCCCGCCGATCATGAATCCGCCCAGCGCGGCCGCAAAGACGAGGACTGTTCCGAGCAGGATGAGCATGGGAGGCGGATCAGCGATTGCGGGCGCGTTGGATCCACCCGCGCAGGCCAAGGATGGTCTGGGCGTGAATCTGACAAATGCGCGACTCCGTCAGGCCAAAGACCTCGGCGATCTCGGCCAGACGCATGTTCTCAAAATAGTACATTGCGAGGATCTTCCTCGGTATATCGGGCAGCTCGCCCATCCGTTGAGTGAGAAGTTGCACCAACTCCGACTTCTCCAGGTTGTCCCGACCCGTCTTGTCCGCCTCGTCGGCGAGCAATTCGTGCAGTGAGGCACCCTCCCCTTCCTCGCTTTCGGTGTGCTGGTCGATGGCGATGAAGGTGACCGGCTTGGCCTCCTCCACCCATTTCTGGTACTCCTTTTCAGTCAGCCCCAGGGCGGCGCAGACCTCGGCGTCGGTGGCGGTGCGGCCGACCCGCTGCTCGACCTCGTTGATCGCCAGCTTGAGCTTGCGCGACCGGGCCCGGGCGCGCCGCGGACACCAGTCCATCCGGCGCAGCTCATCGAGGATGGCCCCCCGGATGCGCATGACCGCGTAACTGGCAAACGTGCTCCCCTGCTCCGGGTCGAACTTCCGCACCGCGGCGATGAGGCCGGTGACACCGACGCTGTAGAGGTCGTCGGCATCCACGTGCGCAGGCACGTTGAGCTTGATCCGGTCGACGACGTTTCGAACGAGGGGCAGGTAACGGGAGATGAGATCCTTTTCATCAACCGCCTGGGGTGACACTCCTTGATAGGCGCGCCACGCCGCTGCAGCCGTGGCATCCGTGCCTTGGTGGTTGGGGGAAGCGGTGGAGCTCATAGTCAGCAATTATTTGGTTTTCGCGGCGTTGGCCGCGGCGGTGGCATGATGCCGTGCGATGATCGTCTCACGGATCCCGCGCACAAAGATGGTCCAGAACCAGCGGAAGAGCAGTGCCCCCGCCAGGCAGCCGACGGCACCGTCGAAGAGAATCCGATCGGGCTGGTGGCCGGCCCAGAAACTGGCGCCGGCGGCGGCGAGAAATCCGGCCAGGCCGCCGGCTAGAAAGACAAATTTCATCCGCGTTCCTCCTGGGTGGGTTCCGGCATTGTCCGGCGCACGATGGCTCCCGGCACGTCCTCTTCGCAGTCGCCGGTCAGCGACGGCCCGGTGGCGAGGAAGAGCGGCTCGATGTCCGGATCGAAAAGATAGTCCCACAGCTTCCCCCACTGCGGCACCTCATCGAGGTGCGTGAACACCACGTGGGTGGCCCCCAGGTCCCGGCCCGCCGCATAGGCTTCCCGCAGCGACGAGCGGTCATAGGCCGCGTTCAGCACCAGCACCCGCTCTTCAATCTGCTCGCGGTTCAGGAAGCCCGCGATGGGGGCGTTGTCCTGCGGCTTGCAGATCGAAAGCCCGGGGAGGTCGAAGTACACGAACCCGCCCGGCACCGCCGGCTGCGTTTCGCAGGGAAAATGAGCGAGCGGCACGCCGAGCGCCTCGCTGAACACGGGGAGCGGGCCGAGAGGATTCGGGCGGTCGAATTCGACGCTGACGACGTGGCCGAGACGGTTGCGCCGGAACACCTCCTGCGCGATCCACTTGCACAGCGCCGTGGTGCGGCCCACGCCAGGCGAGCCCAGGAATGCCGCGCGGGACAACGCGGGGCGCTGCGGTCGGGAATCCACCTGCTGCCGCAGCAGCCGCGAGGTTTCCGCCAGAGCGCGATGCAACGGCAGCGCATTCAGCTCCGCCCAGTTTGCGCCCGACTGCAGCCGGGTCAGCGCGGTTTCCGTCAGGCCCGAGCGGCGCAGCAGCCCGCTCAGGCCCAGCGGCGGCGTCCGCTCCTGCCGCGGCGGCACGCGGGGCGCCGGCGGCGGCGGGTTCTCCGCGGAGGGAACCGAGGGCATCGACGGCGCCCGGAAAGTCGGGGCGTCCGGCGGCGCCAGCCGGTCGATTTCAGCCCCGAAATCGGGTTCAGCGGCTTCGGCGGAGGCGAGATTGAGCCGTGGCGCGGGCTGGGACGACGGCGCCGGCGGATCCACCTGCGCCACGACCTCCAGGCGGGGGCCGCTGAAAAAGCGTTTCAAACCCGCCGGCTCGATGGCCCGCACCGACAGCACCCGGGCGGTCGGACCGAGCCGTTCGCGGATCAACGCCACCGCTTCCTCGGTGGAGCTCACCGTGAACTTGTAGGCGCCGGGCGCGAGTTTCTGACCGGGCTGGGACATGGGTCAGCGCAGAAAGACCGGCAGGGCGACGGTGACTTCGGATTCGAGGCTCACGCGACGGGCGCGGGCGTCATGGCGCGCATCCGTCCTCAGGGTGCGCGCGAGCCGCTGCTCGGCGTGATTCCCGCGGCGCGGCGGGCCGCAGCGGAGGAGGATCGGCGAGACATGCAGGAACTCGGACGCCGGGCTGTGATCGGGACGGATGCAGGTGTACGTGGTTTCGTCGTTCATGTTCAGGCGGCGGCTTTGACCGGCATTTCGGTGCGGGCGAGGTGCGGCGGCAGCGTGATGATGCCGGCGTTTTCGATCTCGGTGCTGTTCGGGAGCTCCTGGTACGAAAGCACCGTGAGCCGGGGGAAGGAGGACTCGAAGAAGCGTTTGACCGGGAGCCGGATCTCGGCCGAGACCACGAGCACCGGCTGATGTCCCATCTGCACGAGTTCGGTGCTGCGACGGTTGATTTCCTCGAGGAGATGGCGGCCGGTGGCCGGGTCGAGCGCCAGCCCGACATCCGTCGGCGAGCGGTGCACCTTCTGCGAGAGCAGCTGTTCGAAACGGGGGTCGAACGTCGCCGCGCGCACCACGCCGGGGCGGCACTCGTACTCGGGAACGAAATACAATCCCAGGCGGCGGCGGACCAGCTCGCTGAGATCGTCGGGGTTCTTCGAGAGCGAGGCGAAATCGGCGATCCCTTCGAGGATCAAAGGCTGGTTCACGATGGAGATGTTCTCGCGGAGCAGATTCTGGAGGACGCGCTGCACGATGCCCAGCGTCACGAGGTCCGGCAGCAGCTCGGCGATGAGGGCCGGTTGGGTCTGCTTGAGGTGATCCACGAGCTGCTGAACCTCCTGGCGGCCGAGCAGGTGGTGCGCGTTGAGCTTCAGCGTTTCGGAGAGGTGGGTGATCAGGACCGAGGCCGGATCCACCACGGTGAACCCGTTGAGTTCCGCGGTCTTCTTTTCCGGCTCGTCGATCCACGTCGCCTCGAGGTTGAACACGGGTTCGCGGGTGGGCACGCCCTTCAGACGCACCTTCGAGCCGGACACGTTCATGGCGAGCCAGCGGTCCGACATCAGCTGACCCCTCGCCACCGCCTTGCCGCGCAGGAGGAAACGGTAGTCGTTGGGCGCAAGCTCCAGGTTGTCGCGCACCGAAATCGGCGGCACCACGATGCCCTTTTCCCGGGCGAGCGTCTTGCGCACGCCGGTGACGCGGCCCAGCAGTTCGCCGCCGCTCTTCATGTCGGCAAGGGAGAGGAGCCCGTAGCCGATCTCGATCGCGAAAACATCCACCTCGATGAGCTTGCGCACATCCTCGGGCCCGCCCACCCCGCCGGCCGCGCCCTGCACCGGCGTCGCCGGGGTGCCGTCCGCCTTGACCCCCTTGGCAATCTGGCCCTTCGCGCCGGCGGTCGTCTCGGCCGCCGCGACGTTCTTTTCCTGATTGTCCAGCATGCGACCGAGGTAACCGGCGATGCCCGCCAGCACGAAGAACGGGAATACCGGCATGCCCGGCATCAACCCGAAGCAGGCAAGCATGGCGGCCGCGATCTTCAAGGCGCGCGGATACCGGAGCAACTGACCCGCGAGCTGGACGCCCAGGTTGGAGTTTTCGGATGCCCGCGTGACGAGCACGCCGGCGCCCACGGAAAGAATGAGGGCGGGGATCTGCGAGACCAGACCGTCACCGATCGAGAGCAGGGTGAACTTCTGCAGGGACTCGGTCAGCGAAAGGTCCATCTGCATCACGCCGATGGCGAAGCCGCCGATGACGTTGATGAGCGTGATGATGATGCCGGCGATCGCATCGCCCCGGACGAACTTGGACGCACCGTCCATCGCGCCGTAAAAATCCGCCTCCTTCTGGACCTTGAGGCGTCGGGTCGTCGCGGAAGCCTCGTCGATGATGCCGGCGTTCAGCTCGGCATCGATCGCCATCTGCTTGCCGGGGAGGGCGTCCAGGGTGAAGCGCGCGCTCACCTCGGCGATGCGGCCGGCACCCTTGGTGATCACGACGAAGTTGATGACGACGAGGATGAGGAAAACGACCGCGCCGACGACGTAGTTGCCCTGGATGACGAAATTGCCGAACGCGTCGATGATGTGGCCGGCGTAGCCGCTGATCAGAATCTGGCGGGTGGAGCCGATGTTCAGCGCGAGCCGGAACAACGTGAGCGCCAGCAGCAGGGTCGGGAAACTCGAGAATTCCGGCGGGTCCTTGATGTAGATGATCGCCAGGAGCACCAGCAGCGAGAGCCCGATGTTGAGCGCCAGCAGCAAGTCGATGATCGCCGGCGGCACCGGGATGATCAGCAGCAGGACGATCAGGAACAGACCGGCCGTGAAAATCAGGTCGGCCCGCTTCATGAGCGAACCCAGGCCACCGGTATTGAGCGGAGCAGGCATGGCTTAGCTCGAGGCCTCCATCCGGCGGGCCTTCAGACGGTGGAAGTAGTAGCGGTGCGTGCGATACACGACGGCCAGGATCTCGGCGACGGCCTGGAACAGCTCGGCCGGGATCGTCTCCCCCACCTTGCCCATCGCGAACAGCAGGCGGGCCACGGGCTTGTTCTCGACCATCGGCACGCCGTGCTCGGCGCCGAGGGCCTTGATGCGCTGCGCAAACCGGTTTTCGCCCTTCGCGAGGATCACCGGCGCCTTGTCCTTCCCGCGCTCGTACTTCAGCGCGATCGCGAAGTGCGTCGGATTCGTGATGATCACATCGGCGGTCTTCACGTCGTCCAGCATCTGCTTCTGCATCAGCCGGCGGGCCATGCGACGCATCGCGCCCTTTACCCGGCCGTCGCCTTCGGACTGCTTCGACTCCTCCTTCACTTCCTCCCGCGTCATCATCAGCTCCCGGTGGGTCTTGAACTTTTCCCACGAGTAGCTGATCGCCGCCACGACCGCCAGGGCCAGGAGGAGCCGCGTGAGGAACAACATCGTCGCGCGGTTCAGAAATTCACCGAGATACGCGGTTTCGACCGGCGAGGAAAAGAGCGGGTCGTGGATCAGTCCCTTGGTGCCGAGCCACAGCGCGATGCCGATCGCGATCAGCTTCAGGATGTCGATCCCCGTCCGCACAAACGCCTGCTTCGAATAGATCCGCGTGAAGTTCGAGACGACGTTCAGCTGCTCGACCTTGAACGTCATCGCTTCCGGCGTGAGACGGAACCCGCTCTGCACCCCCAGCGCCAGCAAGGTGGCTCCGCCAATCGCGATGAGAACCGGAGCGAGCACCGAGCCGATCGTGACCAGCAACTCGCTCACCTGCATCATCACGGTGCCGCGCTCGACGGTGGTCACCGCCAGCCGGGAAAAGATCGAGATCGTATACTCGGCCACATCCCGCGCCGCCGCCTCCAGGGTCAAAGCCAGCACACCAAGCACCGCCGCAACCGGAAACATGAGCGTCAGCTCGGTCGAACGCGCAAACTGACCCTTGTCATGCGCTTCGTTGAGCTTCTTCTCCGTCGGTTGCTCGGTTTTTGAATCTTGATCGTGTTCAGCCATGAGGCGGCACGCTCCTTGAGCAATGCCGGTGCCAAGGGCATGCAACTCCCCGTTAGCAGCGTTGCCTCAGCGAGTTATGATCAATCGAACCCGCGCACCCCCTCACGCTCAAGCCGTGTCCCCGACCCCGCTCCCGAACCGGCAATTTTTGCCCGGGATTCGACCGCGGACTTACCGGGTGCCGACCAGTTGCAACATCCGCAGAGGGAGCTCGCCAAACTCGACGTACAGGTAGCGCGCGATCAACGCGCCGGCGGTGGCCAGCAGCCCGAGCCCCAGCAGCGCGCGGGCGGAGAAACTGACCACGAAGACGTTCATCTTCGGCACCGCCTTGCCGAGAACGGAGAACGCGAGGTTCACCAGGAAATTCATGGCGATGAACGGAGCGGCGATGCGCACGCCCAGTTCGATCATCAGCGCCGTCGTCTTGATCAGGGACGCTCCCGCCTCGCCGGCAAACCCCACCGCACCCGCCGGCGCGAGCTGAAAACTCTTGGAAAACGCGATCAGGACGCCCTGATGCGCGCCCAGCACGAAGAACAGCATGGCGGCCATGGCGGCGAGCAGCGCCGCCACCGGTTCGGAGGACGGTTCGGGAATGCCGATGCCGGGCGACGCGGTCAGGCCGATCTCCGTCGAGATCAGGCGGCCGGCCATTTCCACCCCGCCGAACGCGACCCGCACGACGAAGCCCATCGCCAGGCCCACCAGAATCTCCATCGCGGCGGCGCCCGCCAGCAGCCACAGCGTCGGCGGTTCGGAGCCCACGGGAACCAGTCCCGCCATCAGGGTCGCCAGGCCCACGGACAGGCCCAGGCGCATCGTCACTGGGATGGGCCGGCCCGCCAGCATGGGCAACTGGAGGATGATCCCGAGCGAGCGCAGGAACACCATCAACCAGCCGTAGAGATAGGCAATGGTCATGGCGTGGCCCCGCCGGTCGCTCGACTCCGTGCTCCTGTCTGCCTTTCCACGGCCCTTACCCTCCCATGGTCCCGATGCGCGCGATGGTGGTGATGGTGTATTCGGACAACGTCCGCAGCAGCCACGGCGTCAGGAGGAGCAGCAGCGCGGCGAGCGCCAGCAGCTTGGGAATGAACGTCAGCGTCTGCTCCTGCATGCTGGTGACCGACTGGATGAGGCTGGCCATCAGGCCAACGACCAGCATCACGCCGAGGAACGGCGCGACAACGTACAGGGAGAACATCACCGTCGACTTGAAGAGATCGATCGCAAGGTCGGGAGTCATGGTCGGGTAAGTCGGTGGCCCAGAGTCTGGAGCCTAGAGCATGAGGTCTGGTCTGGATTCGTGGTTTGAGCTCTGGACTCTGGACTCCGGACTCCGGACATCAGCTAGATTGAAAAACTCTGCACGAGGGAGCGGACGACGAGATGCCAGCCGTCGACGAGCACGAAGAGCAGCAGCTTGAGCGGCAGCGAAATGGCCACCGGCGGCATCATCATCATGCCGAGCGCCATCAGCACCGAGGACACGAGAAAGTCGATGACCAGGAAAGGCAGGAAGAGCAGGAACCCCATCTGAAAGGCGGTCTGCAGTTCGCTGATGACAAACGCGGGAATCACGACGCGCATCGGCAGGTCGCGCACGGCGGTCGGACCGTAGCCGCCGATTTCCAGAAAATATTCGATGTCCCGGGTGCGCGTCTGCTTCAGCATGAATTGCTTCAGCGGCACCGTCGCCCGGTCCAGGGCCTCGATCGACGTCACCTCTCCATTGAGGTACGGCCGGATCGCCTCCGTCGTCACCCGATCGAACACGGGCCCCATCAGGAAAAAGGTGAGAAACAGCGACAGGCCGACGATGATCTGGTTGGAGGGCGCACTCGGCGTCCCCAGCGCGGTCCGCAGAAACCCCAGCACGATCACCAGACGCGTGAAGCTGGTCATCAGGAGGACGATCGAGGGCGCGACCGACAGCAGCGTCATGACCAGGACGATCTGCAACGCCACGCTCACTTCCCCGCGCTCCCCGGTTCCCTCCAGGCCGATATTCAGCCGGAACGGGGTCCCGTTGCTCGCGGCGGTCCCGCCGGCCGTCGTCGGGGTGGCAATGTTGCCCGCAGGCGGCGCCGGGGGCGCAATCGGCACGGTGATGGCCGGGCCTGAGCTGGCGGCCTGCGCGTGCACCGAGGGCACGATTCCAGGCGTCGACGCCAGCACGGCGATCAGTCCGAGTCCCAACAGCAGCCCTCGCAGCACCCGGCTCACGACGTCGGCTCCTCTCGCTGGTCCAAGGGTGAGAGCAGATCGATCCTGCCCGGACAGACTCCCAGCAGAAAACGTTTCCCTTCGTAGGATGCCACCACGAGGTACTGCCGGTTGCCGAGGGCTTTGGTCTCCTCGACCTTGAGGGCGTTGCTCCCGCGCGTCGTGCCCGGTTGGTTGCGGTTGCGCCAGTACACCCAGGCGCCGGCCGCGGCCAGCAGGACGGCGAGGAACAGCGTGACCGTATTGAAGGTGCCGCCCGACGCAGCAGAGGGGCCCGGCGCCGACGGGGTCGTTCCGCCCGGGAAGATGACTTGGTTGTCGTCGGCCGCCCAGGCGCTGACGGCCGTCAGGACCCACAGGATTGCCACGCGGCCGGAGGCACACGTGAGCGCTCGGCTCGGCGTAGCACAGGCGTCCCGGCCTGTGGATCGCGGCCTCATTGCTTCTTGCTGCCGACGAGTTCGGTAATCTTGATCCCGAAATTATCCTCCACCACGACGACCTCGCCGTAGGCGACCAGCTTGTCGTTCACAAAGAGGCCAACCGGGTCGCTGGCGTGCTGCATCAGCTGCACGATCGAACCGGGGGCAAGTTCCAGCACCTCGCGCATCGGCAGCATGACCGAGCCAAGCTGCACGGTCACCTTAACCTTAACGTCGAGTACGATATCAAGAGACTTTTCGTCCGTCAGATTTGACATGGAGGGATTCCACCGGGGGAAGTTTACGGGTGATCTGAACCGCGACCCGGTCGGTATCGAGACCGACCGCGCCGATAAATTTCGCCGTGTCGTTGAGCACGATCCGCGTCTCACCGCAGATCTCGGGGCGCATTTCGATGACGTCGCCCACGCGCAGGCTCGCCACTTCGCGCAGGGTCAGCTCGAGCGCCTGCCACTCCGCGCGGATCGGCACCAGCACGCCTTCGTAGGCCGGGTGCCACTCCGCCCGCCGCTGGGTCGCCGTCACCGCGCTGTCCTTCTGCCGCTTGGCCTGCATGCGCTTCACCACCGGTTCAATGGTGTAGTAGGGCACGCCGATCTGGATCTGCTCGGAGCAGTCCCCAAAATTACATTCCAGCGCGAGCGCCAGCATGATCGCGTCGCGCGGGGAGGTCTGGAGGAAACGGCCGTTGTTTTCGTGGCCGATGATCGCGGGATGCAGCTCCTGCTCCGCCTTCCACTGGCCGCACCACTCCTCGAGCATGATCAGGATCACATCCTCGATCAGGGCGACCTCGATTTCAGTCAGATAACGCTCGGCCTTGACCGAATGGCCGCGGCCGCCGAGCAGCCGGTCCGCGATGGTCAGGGCCAGCCGCGGGTTGATGTCCAGGATCCCGACGCCGACCATCGGGTCGACCTTGAACAAGCTCAGGTGGGTCGGATTCGGCAGCGAGTCGGTGAACTTCGAATACGTCACCGTGGTCAGCTTCGCCATCTTCAGTCCGAACTCCATCCGCAGGTAGAGCGACAAGCGCGCGCTCAGGTACCGGATGAAATCCTCATGCAGCAGGCGCAGCCGGCGCAGTTCGGCCTCCGACAGAAACGCCGGATTCCGGAAATCGTAGGGTTCGACCTTCGGCGAGGTTCCTTCCGCCAGCGGCGTGAAACTCATCCCGCCGCCTGCCTTGGCGGTGGCGGCCTGGATCTCGGCGGCCTGCTGCGCGAGAATCTTGTCGATCTCGGCTTGATCGAGAAAGTCGCTCTGCGCTTTTTGCGGGTCGTCAGCCATGACTCAGAAGGGACTCGGGACGAAAGACGAGGGACCAGGGACGAGGGACCGGCCCATGGGGCCTCCGGTTCGGAGTCCCTGGTCGCTGGTCCCTCGTCCCTGGTCTCGGCGCTTCATGACGTTCACTGGACGACGAAGTCCGAGAAATACACCTGCTCGGCGACGCGTTTGCCGAGGGCCTGGTTGTAGGACGTGACGAGCTTCTCGCGGATCACATTCTTCGCGCCGGCCTCCTCGAGATCGGCGAGCGTGAGCGACGAGAGCACGTTCAGCGTCGTGTCGTAGAGCTTGGTGTGGTTGTCCTCGAAAACCTTCTTCACGTCGGTGGCGCCTTTCGCGTCCCCCACGACGTGGAAGCTGGTCTTGAGGTACCGCGTGCCCATGGTGCCGGCGAGATTCACCACCACATTGTTGAACTCGTACGTGGTCGGCTTCGCCTTCCCCTTCGCGTCGTCCTGCGGCGCGGCGTCCGTCAGGGCGGCCGCGGCCGGGAGCGCGAGTTTCTTCTCCAGCCGGGGCAGGATGACGAACTCCGCGGTCGCCCAGGTGGCGGCCGGCGCCACCACCACGGCGAGGAGCGCGGGCAGCAGGGCCATGATCCCCTTCGGACCGGCCGCGGCAGCCACGGCCGCCGTGGTCACCGGCTCCACCGGGGGAGGCGTCGGGGCCGTCTTGGCCGTCGGCGCATTCGCGGGAGGAGCTTCAGTCTTCGGAGGAGGGGGCATGGTCGGGCGAGTCGGTAGCTGGGAGATAAGAGCCTGGAGCAGGAACCAGCGGGTGTTAGGTCGAGCTCTCGACTCCAGACTCTCGTCTCAAAGCGGGTTTACCGCTTCAGGTTCACCACGTCCTCGAGCACGTTGTCGGAGACCGTGATCAGACGGGAGGCTGCCTGGAAGCTGCGCTGGGAGGTGATGAGGTCCGAGAACTGCTCGGTGAGATCGACGTTCGATCCTTCCAGTTCGCCGGAGTGGATGCGACCAAGCCCCAGGGCGGCCGAGCCGGGCGTTCCGACGTCCGTCGTCATGTCGACGCCGGTGGCGGTGAAGTCATAAAGGTTGGAGCCGGAACGCATCAGCTTCGACTCGTCGGAGATCTTGAGCAGACCGATCTGATTGGTGGTCACCGAGGGCGTGCCGTCGGCCGCGAAGGTCGTGATCGTGCCATCCGACGAGATGCTCACGGAGGCGGCGGTGGCGTAGCCGGCGGCGGTGATCGGCGTGGTGCCGTCGGAGGCGAGCACCGAGAGGTTCTGCGCGTTCAGCAGGTTGCCATTGGTGTCGAAGTGGAAGGCGCCGTCGCGCGTGGCGTACGTGGCGCCGGCACTGTCGCGGACGAGGAAGTACCCCGAACCGGATACGGCCAGGTCCGTCGCGTTGCCCGTGCTGGTCAGGGAGCCCTGGCGGAAATTCGTGCTGATCGTGCCAATCCGCACGCCGGTGCCGACCTGCAGGCCGGACTCGGTCGGCGAGGCGGAACGCAGCGTGCTGCCGAGGGTGTCGGCGAAGCTCGTGGTCGAGCTCTTGTAGCCGGTCGTGTTGACGTTGGCGATGTTGTTGCCGATCACCTCCAGGCTCTTGCCGAAGGTTTTAAGTGCGCTGACGCCGGAGGTGAGAGTACCGAGGAGTGCCATGATTGATGCAGGTTAAGGATTCGTGGTTGTAGTTGGGGTGGACGTACCGACCGGGGCGGGCTTCACGAGCACCACCGACGAAACCGGATAAGTAGACTCACCAATGACCAGACGCGGAGTGCCATCCTTGATCTCCACTCCGGCGACTTCGCCGGAAATTATTTCCCCGTTCACCGATACGCTGACCGAGTGACCGAGATAAGAGTTTGCCGTGACCAGCTGCTGCTGCGCGCGCAGGTCGGCCATGTCACGCGACATCGAGCTCGACTGCTGCAGCGACGTGAACTGCGCCATTTGGGCGATGAACGAGGTATCCTCCATCGGCTTCATCGGATCCTGCGACTGGAACTGCTGGGCGAGCAGCTTGAGAAAGTCGTCCTGCCCCAGCGTTTTCTTGGCCGCGGGCGCGGTACTGGCGGCGTTCGGATACGTCGCAGTCGTGGCGGAGGTAACGTTCATATCAGGCGAGCGTGTGCAGGTGGTGCGCGGTGGGCGTACGCGCCGCCAGCCGTGCGGGGAGGGTTTCAGCCGTCGTTTCCGCGACCGGACGCGGGGCGGGCACGGAAGCGGCCCGTTCCGGCGGCGCTTCGAACGGACGCTGGCGGGCGCCCGGGTCGCCCCCGCCGGACGCGGCCGGGTTCGAGTCATTCGCACTGAAGACGGGCGTGGTAAAAACGTGGGCGCGCTCGGCCGGCAGCGACTCCGACACCGCGGCCCACTCCGCCTGGAGCGCAGCGCGCAGCTCGGGGGAGGCCGTGTTGAAGGTGGTCTGAACTTCCCCGCCCCGCATGACGACGCGGACATCCAGCGGATTTCCGTGCAGATCAAACTGGAGCGTCACGCTGCTGCGTTCCCCCGCACCGGCCCGTTCGGAGGCTGCCAACACGGCTTCCACCGCGCGTTCCGCCGTAGCCGCCGGAGTCGTACGCTCCGTTGCGCCGTGGCGTGAAACCATCCCGGCGTCGGCCGGAGCCACCTCGAGGGGCGACAGGGTTTCAGGGAACAGGGATGACATGGCAGGCTGTGCTTTAGCACTGTCGATGCCAAGCGCGGCGGATGCCTTCGTAACTACCTCGCCCTCGGCGACTACGGACGGTTTGATCGCCAGGCTCCTGGGTGCGTGCGGGGACACCCGCGGCAGCGATCGGGCAGAGGCAAAATTTTCCCTCAGCTCGGGCGCCTGCGAAACCGCCGGCTGAACCGATGCGCCGCGACCCTGCTCGCGGCCCCTCACGCCGCTGCCGTCGAGAACCGCTTCCCCGTCGTGCGCGAGCGCCGGCAATGCCTGGGCATCGAGGGCCGCGAACCCGGCCGGCGTCGTTCCGCCCTGGCGCATATTCCCCGCAACCGGCAACGGCTGCGGCTGCGGCTGCGGCACTGCCGTGGCAGCGACCGGAAGTTCGGGGGTCGATCGGAACGACCGCGCGTCCGTGATTCCGATTCCGGTCTGCGCGCTGCGCGTGGCGCCAACGTCACCCGCACCGGACGAGGGAGTCATCGTCCAGGACGCCCCGCGCGCCGCTGGCGTTGCGCGGAAGGTTTCGGCCATCGGACGCTCATCCGCAGGGGAGTCGGCTGCCGATGACGCGCTTCGGGCGTCACGAACGACGACCCGCAGACCCTCGATCGCCATCCTCGGCGCAGAGCCGGGCTGCGCGGCAGTCACGCTCGCCATGGGCCCGTGGGCCTGAGCTTCGGTGGTCAGATCGCCGGTTGGCTCAGAAGTCGCGGGCTTCTCGCTGGCACCGGTCAGACCGGACTGCGCGGACATCGGGGCGCGGTGCGGCAACAGCGTCGGCAGGCCGCGACCAGGCGCCACCGTCGCGACGGGATCGCTGGTCGTCGGGGCCCCCGGCGTTGCGGTCCCTTGCGGGGCACGCGGTGACCAGGCGGCGGTCGCGGGGGTCGCTTCCGACTCACCCCGCTCGGGACGGGCCAGGAGGGAATTGGGTTTCGACGACCGGGCCGTGGCGGGTGCGGCGGCCCCCACCGCTTCGCTCATCGCGGCGGACGGGGCCGAACCCGCACGTTCCGCCGGCGCGACAGACGAGCCTCGCGCGGCGGCGAGCCCGGCGTGCGCCTCCCGCATCCGGGCGTCGGGAGCACCCTCCGCCACCGCAGGGGCAGGTTCCGTCACCGGAGTCGTTCCTGCGAAGGGAGGCGGTGCCTTCGGTGCGCTTGACGGAAGATTCTCGCCCACGGCGCCCTCGCGCCCGATCTCCCCCTCAGCGCCCTGGGCCGGAGGCTCAACCGGTACGACCGGCAGGGATGCCGGCACGAGCAGACCCGCCAGCGCGGCCGCGTCCGAAGCGAGGGTCTCGCTGTGGCGGGTCCGGGTCGTGGGCTCCTCGCGCACGGTCACGGAGCGCTTCTTTGCCTCTGATGCCGACGGCCCGGATGGCGCGGACGAAGGTTCGACCGCGACGCTGCGGTTTGGGGCGCCACCGTTAGCGGCTGGAGCCGGTGTTACAGGTGAAAGCGCACTCGCAGTCCGGCTCGTACCCGCGCGTTCCCCCGTCCCCTGGATCCGGGCGTGCGAGGCAACGGCGCCGGACGCATCCACGGCTGTGCCCGCATTTCCACTCGTGGGAAGATGTCCGACATCCTGCCCGACGCGGGCCTCGGCCGGTACGGAGGGGGACGTCATCGGCGACACCGGGTCTGCGGCCGTCGGCCGCGCTGGGAACGGGTGCCGGTGCTCAGCCCCCGACTCGCCCTTCGCCTGGCCGGCATCCGCGGAAACGGCGTCATCGTCCGACCGGTCGCTCCCCTGCCCTGCCGCCGAGGCAGCGACACTGTCCGTCAGCACGGGCGGAACCAGCGCCCCGGATGCCGTCATCGGATTGGACACTTCGGCGGGCCGGAATCCAGCCGCCGGCGGCGTCCCGGTCGAGACTTCGGTCGGCGTCCCGGCGGAAACCAGCGTGCCCAACAGGGTATCAAAGGCGTCACCGGTCGCGACTCCCACCGGCGTGGCCGGGCTACCGGAAACGCCCGGCGTGCTGGAGGCGGTAAGAGGATCGAAAGGGAGGGAGGGGAAGGAGAAAGTCATGATTGCCGCGGTCGCTGGTCGCCCCTCCGTGGCGCCGACGCCCGCCAATCCCTGGCGGACGCTATGATTGGAAAGATTCAGGGCGACGGCTTGGCCGCCTTCAGCATGCGCATCTTTTCGGACAGAACCGCCGCCCGGCGGGCCAACGGGCCGTCGGTGCCCGCGGTCTTGCTCATTTCTTCAAAAATCGGTCCAACCACCTCGGGCTTCATCAGCGCGAGAATCTTCACCGCCGTCCCGTCATCCATTTCGCGGATGATGGCCACCACGGCTCTGGGCGTGAGGTTGGCGTAGGTCTGGGACAGTTTCCTCAGATTCACGGCCTCGTCCGAGGACATCTCCACGATGCGGTCCGAGATGTCCTTGCGGAGGGCGGCGACATCCGCGCGGGCCTTCGCGAGTTCCTTCTCGGTCGCGGCGATCCGCGCCTCGCGTTGGTCCAGCTCCTCCAGCCGCTTCTTCATCCGGTCGCGGTCCTCCTTCAATTCGCTCGAGAGGTTCTCGATCTCGATGGTCCAGAAGTCCCAGCCCTTCTTCTTCTGCTCCGTCGGCTCCACGTGGGCGCGGGCGTGGATTGCGCGGTCGACCAGCGCGGTGGCGGCGCGCCAGGTCACGGCAACGCCGACGGCGACGCTCAACAGAAAACCGAGGACCCCGGTCAGCAGCGGACTGGAAAGTTTGGCCATCATGAGGTGGACACGGCGCGGGCGCTGAAGCGGCGGCCGGCGTAATCGTCGAACTCCGCCTGCTCCTCGCGCATCGTTTCGTGGCGGTGCACGTGGCGGGCCTTCTCCTCGAGCCGGTGGACCACTTCGAGCCGCCGATGGGCCTCGATGTACTCGGCCCGGCGCGTGTTCATCGCCTCCTGGGCGGCCAGCACCGCCTTCTCGGCCTCGACGGCGACGGCGCACTCCTGCCGGTAAGCGAGCAGATTGTTCACCTCGGCCGCAGCGGAGAAGCGCTGGCCGCGGGCGTCGGTGAGCGCCCGCTCCATTTCCACGACCCGCTGGCGTGCCGCCGCGGCCTCCTGCTCGGCCCGCACAAAGGCCTGCACCGCGTGGGCAAAGGCCTCCCGCGCCCGCAGTTCCTGGTGGGCGCGAAGAATGGCTACCGGACGGAGGGGGAAGCGGAACCGTTTCATCCGAGGATTTGCTTGAGTTGCGCGAAGGTCTGCGCGCGGGCGGAATGCTCGTGCGTGCTCTGTCGCAGGAAAGTGCGCAGCGGTTCGTACAGCGCGATGGCGTGGTCGAGCGCCGCATTGGCACCCTTCTGATAGGCGCCGATCGAGATCAGGTCCTCGTTCTTCCGATACAGCGCGAGGATCTCGCGGGCCCGCGCGGCGAGGGCGACCTCGTCCGGCGTGCAGACGTCGCGGGTCAGGCGGCTCACGCTCTCGAGGACGTCGATCGCGGGATAGTGATTGAAATGCGCCAGCTGCCGGGAAAGCACCACGTGCCCGTCGAGGATGCCTCGGACGGCGTCGGCCACCGGCTCGTTCATGTCGTCGCCCTCGACCAGCACGGTGTAGAGGGCGGTGATGGCCCCGCGCTCGCCCGAACCTGCGCGCTCGAGCAGCCGCGGCAGCATGGCGAACACCGAGGGCGTGTAGCCGCGGGTTGCCGGAGGCTCGCCGATCGCCAGTCCGATTTCGCGCTGGGCCATCGCAAAGCGCGTGACCGAGTCCATCATCAAGAGGACGTTCTTTCCCGCGTCGCGCCACGCTTCGGCGATCGACGTCGCGGTGAAGGCGGCGCGCAGCCGCAGCGGCGCCGGCTTGTCCGACGTGCTCACCACCACGATCGCCCGCTTCATGCCCTCCGGGCCAAGATCCTTCTCGATGAATTCGCGCACTTCGCGGCCGCGTTCGCCGACCAGCGCGATCACCACGACATCCGCCTCCGACGCCCGGGCAATCATGCCCATGAGCGTCGATTTGCCGACGCCGGAACCGGCGAAGAGCCCGAGGCGCTGGCCGCGTCCAAACGGGGTGAACGCATCCACCGCGCGAACGCCCGTGACAAACGCATGCTTGATGCGCTGGCGGCGCAACGGGTGCGGCGGCTCGGTGCTGGCGACGGCGGAGCGTTCGACCGGAAGGAGCCCCAGCCCGTCAAAAGGCCGGCCGAGCGCATCCAGCACGCGACCCAGCATCTCCGGCCCGGTGCGCGGCAGCGGCGGCCGGTCAAAGGCCGCGACTTCGCAGCCCACGTGCAGGCCCGTCGTGTCGCCCAGCGGCATCAGCAGCACGCGATGCTCGCGGAAGCCCACCACTTCGGCCTGCACATTGAAGGCATCGCGCGACGAACGCACCAGGCAGAGGTCGCCCAGTCCCACGTTCGGCCCGTCCGACTCGATGATCAACCCCGCCACCCCCGTCACGGTCCCGACCCGCTGCACGGGCGGCAGATGACGGATCTGCGTCCGAAGAACATCGATGAGAGGTGCGACCGCGGAGCTCACGAGGAATGTCCCAGGCTGTTTTGGAGGGCGGAAAGTTTCGTCTCCAGACGGGCGTCGGTCAGCCCGAAGCGGCTGCGGACCTGGCAGTCGCCGGGCGTCAGGGCCGGATCGGGACGGATACGCAGGCCGGGATAGCGGCGAAGCCAGTCCGGATTCAATCGCTCCAGCAGCTCGGCATCCCGCGGCGAGACCACGAGTTCCAGGTTCTCGCGTTCCGGAAAGATCTCGGTCAGCGCCTCCTCACAGATCTTCGCCACCACCTCCGCCGGGGGCTCATAGCCGGCGAGCAGGCGGCGCGCGATCTCGACCGCCAGGCCGGGCAGCGCATCGCGCAACTGGTCGAGCAGCGCGGGCTCGACGAGGTTCAGCCGGCCGAGCACGCCCTCGCTCAGCCGCTGGATGTCGGCGCGAAACTCCACCATTTCCTGATCTGCGAGCGCCCGCGCGGCGTCGACCCCGCGGGCATAGTTGGCCTCATCCCGCGCCGAGAGTTCGCTTTCCGAGAGAAAGCGGCCCATCTGACCGGGAATCGCCGCGCCCGTCAGCGGACGGTCGAACGGAATGAGTTTCGCGAAGGCCACGGTCAGGCGACGGTTTGCTCCTCGGTCTCGAGCGTGATCTGGCCCTCCTCCTCGAGACGACGCACGACCTGAATGATCGCATCCTGGGCGGTTTCGACGTCCTTGAGGCGCACCGGCCCGAGCATGTCGAGTTCCTCCTTGAGGCTCTCGGCGGCGCGCTTGGAAATCGAACCGTAGATGCGGTCGCGGAGTCCCTCGCTGGCGGACTTCATGGCGATCGCCAGGTTGGACGAGTCCACCTCGCGCAACACGCGCTGCAGATCGCTCGGCTGCAGGCGGGACAGGTCCTCGAAGCTGAAGAGCTTCTTGCGGATCGCGGTGCTGAGCTGCGCGTTCCGCTCCTCCAGGCGCGCGAGGAGATTCTTGCTCATCTCCTTGTCCAGCTGGTTCAGCAGATCGGCCACGGCGCGCACGCCGCCGCTGCGGTGGAAGGCCGGCCGCACCTTGCTGTCGTAGTGCTTGCCGAGGCTGCGCGCGATCTTGCTCACCAGGTCAAGGGAGGTGCTCTCGATCGTGCCCAGCCGCTCGATCACTTCCTCGCGGAGGTCCGGGCCGAGCAGGGCAAACACCTCGGACGCCTTGTTGCTGTCGAGGTAGGAAAGCAGGAACGAAATCGTCTGCGGCTGCTCATGCTTCACGAGATTGAAGATCTGCCGCCCTTCCATCTCCGAAATCTCCTTGATCACCTCCACCGAGGTGCCCGTGGGTCCGACGCGTCCCATGATCGACGACGCCTTGTAATCGCCCTTCGCAATTTCGAGCGTGCGCTGGGCATAACCCAGGCCGCCCAGTGCGGACGTGACGCTCTTTGCGATCAGTCCGGAAAATTCCTCCAGGGAGAGCCGCTGCACCTCCGTCGGGATGATCGAGAACAGCGACACCTCACGGCAGACCAGTTCGATGTCCTCGTCGTCGAATTGACGCAGCACTTCAGCCGCGGCTTCCGGACCGATGATGATCAGGAAGATGGCCAGCTTCTGATGCCGGGAGAGTTTGCCGTATTCGAGATCGTTGACCGCCATGGCAGGCATTCTCAGTTCTTGCTCGCGGGCACGCCGTTCTGCGCGCCGTTGCTCACCCACTCGCGCAGTGCCACGCCGATGTTGGCGGGCTTCTGGCGGATGAGCTCGTTCAGGAGTTCAGGCGTGATGTTGTTCGGATTCTGCAGCGTCCGGGTGGTCTGCTCGGGCGTGTACGAAAGCACCTCGATCGGCACCGCTTCCGGCTTCTGCCGCTTCAGCAGCCGCCAGAACATCAGCAGCACAAGGGCGGCCCCGACGATCGCACCCCAGCGCGTCGCGATCGCCATCCAGTCGCCGACGCGCGCCTCGAGCGGCACCGCCGCCTCCATCGCCATCGGATCAACCGCCTGAAATTCCTGTTCCTGGAGCGTCACCAGCGTGTCCAGGGGCTGACCGGGCTGCGCCTTGAGCCCGAGCGCGTTGATGACGACCTGCCGGAGCTGGTCGAGTTCCTGCGGGGTGCGCGTCTGGACCTGGGTGGTGGGCGCCGCGGCCTCGCCGCCCTCGGTCGCGACGGGCGCCACGGTGGCGACGCGCTTCGCGATGATGACCGACGCAGTCAGCCCGCGGACCGTGCCCGGGTTGCGCGTCACGCTGGTCGTGGTGCGATCAATCTCGTAGGTGATCGTCTTGTTCTTGCGGTTCTGCTCCGACTCGGAAATGGGGCGCGACGCTTCGGGAGCCGCCTGCGCCTTTTCGGGCACATTCGCGCTGACGCCGGCCGCACCGCCCGTGGCCCGGGTTTCCTTGGTGCTGGTGATGTCGTCGGTCTGCGTCTGGGAACGGACCACCTGGCCGTCGGGATTCCAGCGCTCGGAATTCGTCGTGGTCGCCTCGGTATCGATGTCGGCCGAAACGCGGACGACCGCGTTGCCCGGCCCGATGACCGCCGCCAGCATGGTCTCGACCTTCTTGGAAAAGTAGCTTTCGACCTGTTCGCGGTAACGGATCTGCGAGGAGGCCGCACCCAGCGTGGGATCCTGCTTCAGCTCCTCCGACAGCGTGCGCCCGCGATTGTCGATCACCGCGACCGTGTCCGGGGTCAGGCCCTGCACGGCATTCGCCACCAGGTGCCGAATCGCGTTGACCTGATCGGGATCAAGACGATTTCCGCCCACGTCCACAAAGACCGAGGCCGTGGACTTGACGCCCTGCTCCGTGAGCAGCAGCCGGTTCTCCGGCTGGACGATCATCACCCGCGCGCTGCGGACGCCCTGCACCTGCATGATGGTGCGGGCGAGCTCACCCTGCACCGCGCGCAGGTAATTGGTGCGCTGGACGAAGTCGGACAACCCGAACTGGCCTTTGTCGAAAATCTCGAAACCCACGCCGTCGCCGCTCGGCAGCCCCTTGCCGGCGAGATCCATGCGCAGCTTGTGCACCATGGTGGCCGGCACCTGCACCGCGGACCCGCCGGCGGTCACCTGGTGCGGAACGTTCTGGGACTGCAGGTACGCAATGACGGCCGAGGCGTCCTTGTCGCCCATGCGGGCGTAAAGCAGCTGATAGTCCGGACGCTGCGTCCAGGCCACCACCCCAATCAGGCCACCGACGACGGCGAGCGCAGCGACGACCAGCGAGACGCGCTGGTTGAGACCGAGCTGCTTCCAGACGGCGAGGAGGGATTGGGCGAAGTTTTTCACACTAAGGGAAGTTGGAAGAAGGGGGGCGATTTATGAATTACGATTTATGATTTACGATTTTGACGGCCGACCGGCGGTTGGATCGGCCAATCATCAATCATAAATCATACATCATAAATAACTCACACCTGCATGCGCATGAGCTCCTGGTACGACTCCACGAGTTTGTTGCGCACTTCGATCATCATACTGAAAGCCACCGATGCCTCCTGCATCGCGATCACGCTCTGGTGCAGCTGGTCGGTTTCGCCGAGGAGCACCTTCTTGGTCATGTCGCGGGACACCGCCTGCTTGGCGTCGACCGTGGCCACCACGCCATCCAGCATCTGGCCGAAGCCCTCCGCGGGCGCCGCCTTGCCGGCGCCACCCGCCAGCCCGACACCCACCTTGGGTTGCAGACCTTCCAGGCGCGTGAGCGCCGACGCCGTCAGCGGATTGATGGAGGAGATGCTGTTCACGGGGTGGAAGTCGTTAGTCCAGAGTCTGAAGTCTAGAGACAGGAGTTAACGTCGTTGAGGATCGGCTACTTCCCAATCTCCAGGGCTTTCATGGCCATCTGGCGGGCGTTCTTGACGACGGAGAGGTTGGCCTCGTACGCGCGCGAAGCGGTGATGAGGTCGACCATTTCAAAGGAAAGATTCACGTTCGGCATGGTCACCAGGCCGTCCGCGCCCGCATCGGGATGCTGCGGATTGTACACCTGCTGGCCCGGGGCGCGGTCCGGCACGATATTGCCGATCTTCACGGTCTGCAGCGACTGGCCATTGCCCACGCGGCGGACCAGTTCCGACTCGAAGGAAACCACCTGCCGCTGATACGGCCCGCCGGCCGGGGTGCGCGTCGTCTGGGCATTCGCGATATTCTGCGCGACGATATCCAGCCGCGTCTTCTGGGCCGCGAGCGCGCCTGAGGTAACGTCGATGCCGGCGATGAGATTCATGGGCGGGGCGCGTGAGGGTTTTGGATCAGGCCACGCGGCCCGTGATCGCCATGCGCAGCTGCTTCAAGTTCGACGAGACCACCTGCGTCAGGAAGTCGTACTCCACCGCGTTGCGGTCCATCGCCACCAGTTCGTTCTCGATTTCAACGGAGTTGCCGTCCGGACGCACCGTGCGCGCGGATTGATCCTCGACGAGACGCGGCTGCAGGGACGCCGACGTGGTCGCAAAATCGCCGGTTTCCATCCGGGCCTTCAGCTGCGCCGCGAAATCCGGTGCAATGTCCAGCCGACGGAAGCCAGGGGTCTCGGCGTTGGCGATGTTCGTCGCGATGGCCTCCTGACGGAGGACGGACATGTCGAGGAGCTTCCGCGCCAACTGGTAGTTGTCGGAGTGGAAGATGGGATCGATCATATCCCCCTTCCAAGCAAACCGGATGCCATAGGGGTTAATCCAGACGCAAGACCCTCATTCAACGCAGTCTATGCATATACTTGTCGGGCTTGGCCACGACCGGGAAGAATTTGCCGGGTGGCGGGACGCCAGGCCGGATCAGCGGCCGGCAGGATGACGGAATCCCCAAACTCGAAGCTCCATTCGCGGCCGTTCGTGCCGATAACACGAAGGAATTTCTTCATGAGGGACAGCGAGTTCGATTTCATCCGCCATCTGGTTTACGAACGCAGTCGCATCAACCTCAGCCCGGACAAGCGTCAGCTTGTCAACGCGCGGCTGGGTAAGCGCTTGCGTGCGACCAAGTTGGCGAGTGTGGGCGACTACTGCCAGCTGCTTCAGAAGCCCGGGGCCGAAGAGGAGTTGGGCCACCTCATCGATGCGATCTCCACCAACCACACCTTCTTTTTCCGGGAGTCGGCGCATTTCGACTTTCTCCGCCACCAAATCGTCCCCGATGTCCTCGTCCGGGGCCGCGGCGAACGCTGGTCTTCCTTTCGCGTCTGGAGCGCGGCCTGCTCAACCGGCGAGGAGCCCTTCACGATTGCGATGACGCTGGCCGAGACCATGGGGACGTTTCCGTGGCAGATCGAGGCGACGGACATCTCCCGCAAGGTGCTCGCGAAGGCTGCGACCGGCATCTACACCGCCGAGGCCGTGGCCCGGGTGCCGCGCGAGACCCTGCGTCAGCATTTTCAGCGGGGCTATGGCCCTCAGGATGGAATGTACCGGGTCAAGCCCGCGCTCCAGGACCGCGTCACGTTCCGTCACCTGAACCTGCTGGAGGGAGAGCCGCCGTTCCGGGAGCCCTTTCACGTGATCTTTTGTCGCAACGTGATGATTTATTTCGACCGGGCGACGCAGGATGAGTTGGTCCGCCGCCTCTCGCACCGGCTGGCCCCGGGCGGCTACCTGTTTGTCGGGCATTCGGAGAGCCTGACCCAGATGCGGCACACCCTTCAGCCCATCAAGCCGGCGATCTACCGGAAACCTTTTACCTCCTGAGCGTAAATGCCACCCATCCGCGTCCTCATCGTCGACGACTCCGCCATGGTGCGGAAGCTGGTCAGCGATGCCCTGCAGAACGACCCCGACATCGAGGTCGTGGGCACCGCCGTCGACCCCTACGCCGCGCGGGACAAGATGCTGAAGCTCAATCCCGATGTCCTGACCCTCGACATCGAAATGCCGCGGATGGATGGGCTCACTTTCCTCAAGATCCTCATGGAGCAGCGACCGATGCCCGTGATCATCATGAGCTCGCTGACCCAGAAGGGATCCCATTACGCGCTGGATGCGCTCCGGCTCGGCGCCTTCGACGTCCTGGCCAAGCCGAGCGGCCCCTACTCTTTCGGCGACCTCGGCCCGCAGCTCATCGAACGGATCAAGGCCACGCGCGGTTCCCGCTGGCGTCGCGCGCTCACTCCCGCCGCTGAACCGCCGCCCGCGCCGCGGCCGCCCAAGGGGGAGCTCCGCGAACCGCCCGCCGCACTCGCCGGCACCGCCGTGCGCCGGCCGATCGTCACGCCTCCTGCGGCACGCGCCGGAACCCACGGCACCCATCCGCGGGACATCATCCTGCTGGGCGCCTCCACCGGCGGCACCGAAGCCCTCCGGACCGTGCTGCAGCGCCTGCCGGGCACCCTGCCCGGGATCGCCATCGTGCAGCACATCCCGCCCGTTTTCTCCAAGACGTTCGCGGACCGGCTCAACGAACTTTGTGAACTGGAGGTTCGCGAAGCGGTGGACGGGGACCGGCTCTATCCCGGGCTCGCGCTGATCGCACCCGGGAACTACCACATGATGCTCCAGTGGATGCACGACCACTACCAGGTGCGCGTCACCGGAGGCCCGGCGATCTGGCACCAGCGGCCGGCGGTCGATCTGCTGTTCAAGTCCGCCGCCGACTGCGTCCCCAGCGGCCACGCCGTCGCCGGCATCCTCACGGGCATGGGACGCGATGGCGCCGAGGGCCTCCTGAAGCTGAAGGAACGCGGCGCTGTCACCTTCGCCCAGGACGAGGCCACGAGCGTCGTGTATGGCATGCCGCGTGCGGCGTGGGAGAACGGCGCCGCCCAACGGCAGCTGCCCGTGGAACGCGTCGCCGATTTTCTCATCCGTCACCGCGAAGCGGCCGGACCTGCCCGATCCGCCGAATTCGCCACGAGCCCATGATCGCCTCCCCCACCCTGCCCACCTCCCTGACGCCGACCCCCACCTCGGCGTCCGCGAACCGCGCGCCTGTCCGCGGCGATATTCTGGTCGTCGATGACGAGCCGGTCGTCCTCACCGCCCTCAAGGTCACCCTCGAACGCGAGGGTTTCCCCGTCGTGGCCTGCACCAGCCCGCTCAAGGCCCTGGCCCTCCTCGCGGAGCGGAACTTTGCCGTCATCATTTCCGACCAGCGCATGCCCGAGATGATGGGCCTCGATTTCCTGATCGAGAGCCGCAAGGTCCGGCCGTACGCCTCGCGCATCCTCATCACCGCGGTGCTCGCCCTCCCCACGATCGTGGATGCGATCAACAAGGGGGAGATCTTCCGTTTCATCGCCAAACCCTGGCTGCGCGAGGAACTCATCGCCACCGTCCGCAATGCGACCCAGCGCTACGACCTCGTCACCGTGAACGAGTCGCTGCAGGCGCAGACGAACCAGCTCAACGCGCAATTGCGCGAGGCGAACGCCGCGCTCGAGGCCAAGGTGCGCGACCTGGAACAGCAGCGGCAGAGTCTCGACACCGCCAACCGGGAACTTGCGGCGAACTACGAGAGCTCCCTCGAGCTGTGCCGCCGCATCCTCTTCACCTTTGACCCGATCCTCGGCGGGCAGGCCAAGATCCTGGTCGATCTCGCCACCCAGATGTCGGCCACCGACAAGTTCACGCCGGAGGAACGCCATGCGATCCGCTCCGCGGCGTGGCTCTGCGACCTCGGACTGATCGGGGTGCCGCGGGAGATGCTCCGCGCCTTCCGGGCCAAGAGCGACCAGCTGACCGAGCGTGAGCTGAGCATGCTGCACAATCATCCCATTTACAGCCAGACGCTGGCCTCCCTCGTTGATCCGCGCCCGGATGTGGGCGAGGTGATTCGCGCGCACCATGAGCGCTACGACGGCCGCGGTTTCCCGGACGGGCTGTCGGGCCATTCGATCCCTTGGGCCGCGCGCTGCCTGGCCGTGGCCGTCAGCTACGTCGAGTCGGGACTCTCCCGCACGGCCGCGATCGACGCGCTGCTGGCCCGTTCGGGCACCGAATTCGACCCGGAGGCGGTCCGTCTCTTCCTGAAGATCGCGAATCTCGTGCAGCTGCCCCGCCAGGTCCGCGAGATCATGCTGGACGACCTGCAACCGGGCATGGTCCTGGCGAACGGCATCTACAGCCCGCACGGGCTGCTCCTCGTCGGTGAAGGCCAGCCGCTCAGCAGCATGACGATCGCCAAGATTCGCAGCCACGACAAGACCACCCCGATCAGCCAGCGCCTGCTCGTCTACATCTAACGTCGGCTGATCGCCGTCCCTCCCCTTCTCCTCCCGCATGGGTTCACCCAGCATATCCGCGTTGTTTGCCCAACGCGTCGTCGTCGGCGTCGGAGACATGGGTGTGTCCAACAATCCCCAGATCACGCTCAGCACCTACGCGCTCGGTTCGTGCGTCGCGGTGGTGGTCTACGATCCGGTGGCACGGGCCGGTGGACTGCTGCATCTGATGCTGCCGGATTCCAGCATCTCCCCCGTGAAGGCCCAGAACCAGCCGGCGATGTTCGCCGACACCGGGCTCCCCCTCCTCTTTCGTTCGCTGCAGGGCGTGCGCGCCGACCCGGGCCGGATGCATCTCTTCCTGGCGGGTGGCGCCAACGTGCTCTGCGATGCCGACATGTTCCGGATCGGGGAACGCAACATCCAGGCGTGCGACGACTACCTCGGCCGCCAGGGTTTCACCGTCCGTCGCTCCTCGCTCCGCGGCACGATCAACCGCACCGTCCACCTGAATATCGCCACCGGCGACATCACGCTCAAGACGCCGCATCAGATCGACACGTTCTCGATCCTGAGCTGAGGAATTTCAGATTTCAAATTTCAGCTCATCTGAAATTTGAAATCTGAAATCTGAAATCGCGGCGAAGCCGCCTCACCGCCTCGCCGCCCAGCGGCTCAGCGGCGTCAAAACGTCACCGTCCCGTGCGTCAGTTTGTGCTGCAGCCGCTGCTTCGCGCGATCGTGGACGATGGCCATCGTTTCCTGCAGCAGCTCGGGCGTGAACCCCCACTCCACGAGGAAGGCGGAATCGAGTTCGAACAGGAAACCTTCCTCGGCCACGCCCGGCCCGAACGAGGTCGCGATGTACTTGCCGGCATGCAGGTGCGCCAGCATCGGCAGCGCATCGGTGCGGCCCTGGCGCGGACGCTCGCAAAATTCGACCGCCGCGGTCAGAACCGGCGGGAAGCTCCACGCCGCCAGCAGTTTGGCGGCCACGTCGGAGTGCGTGTACCCAAGAACCTCGTACTCGCCCTGCGCCCAGGAGCCGCCGCGTGACGCCACATGGGCGCGGATGGCGGGGAAATAGGGGGCGCACGCGTGCGCGACCGCCAGCTTGCCCAGATCGCACACCAGACCGGCCGTGTAGGCGGCCTGCGGGTCCACGCGTTCGCTCGTTTCCGCCAGCACCTCGGCTGCCAGGGCCGTGCAAAGAGCATGACGGCAGAAATCACCGGGCTCCCCGTTCGAGGAGACCGCTTCCCACCGGCTCACCAGCGCCAGCGCGGCCAGCCGGTAGAGTTCCCGCTGGCCCAGCCGCACCACCGCGTCGCTGATGGTTTCAACGGGAACGCTGGCGAAAAACGCGGAGTTGGCGAGGCGCAGGGTCGCCGTCGCCAGCGAGGCATCGAGTTTGATGATATCGGCGATCTCGTCCGCGCTGCTTTCGTTCGACACCAGCACCGCCGTCAGCCGGGGCAACAGCGCGGGCGAACACGGGAGTCGCAACGCGCGGTCGCAAACCTGCTCAAGGCTGGGAGGTGGAGTAAAAGACACGGAAAGACGGCGTCAGGCCGCGTTGAGTAGCGAACCTGGATCAAGAATCAACGCGATATTGCCGTCGCCGAGAATGGCTCCCCCGGCCACCCCAGGCAAGTTCTGCATGAAAGCCCCGAGATTTTTGATCACGACCTCCTGTTTGCTGACCATTTCGTCGACGAGCAGGGCGGAGATCTTGCCCGAATTCTCGACGATGACAATGATTCCCTCCCAGGGATTGGTCGCCTCCGCCTCGATGTTGAACCGCCGGTGCAGGCGATGGATCGGCACAAACTTGCCGCGCAGGTCCAGGAGTTCGCCCTTCCCGTGCACCGTCGTGATGTTCTCGCGCCGCGGACGCAGCGCCATCTGCACCGAGGTGCTGGGGAGAATGAAGCGATCCTCGCCCACCCTCACGACCAGGCCGTCGATGATCGCCATGGTCAGCGGAAGCTTGATCTTGAAGGTGGAACCCGCGCCCACCTCCGACACGATCTCGATCTTCCCCCGCAGCTTCTCGATGTTGCGCTTCACGACATCCATGCCGACCCCGCGGCCGGACACCGCCGTGATTTTCTCCGCGGTCGAAAAGCCGGGGGCAAAAACGAGCGCCAGCGTCTCCTCGCGCGAGAGCTGGGTGCCATCCGGGAACATGCCCCGCTCCACCGCCTTGCGGTAAATCTTCTCCGGATCGATGCCGCGGCCGTCGTCCTGCAGCTCGATCACGATGTTGCTGCCCTGGTGATACGCCTTGAGATGCAGCGTGCCCGCTTCGGACTTGCCGGCGGCGACCCGATCCGCCGCGCGCTCGAGCCCGTGATCCAGCGCGTTCCGCACCATGTGCACGAGCGGATCGCCGATCTCCTCGACCACCGTGCGATCCAATTCCGTGTCTTCGCCGCTGGTGACGAACGCCACCTTCTTGCCGAAGTCACGGGCGAGGTCGCGCGCCAGCCGCTCCATCTTCTGGAACGTGGGTTTGATCGGAATCATCCGCAGCGACATCGCCGTCGACTGCAGTTCCTTCGTGATCCGGCCCAGCTGCGCGACATTCCGCTGCAGGGTGGCGTTGGCGCTCCCCTCCTGCCGGGCCGATTCCACCAGCTGGCTCTGCACGATCACCAGTTCGCCCACCACATCCATCAACGAATCGAGTTTCTCCGTGTTCACCCGGACGGTCGCGCTCGCGCCTACCTTGGCCGCAGCCGGATTCGCCGGCCCGTTGGCGGGCGCTTTGCGGTCGGCGGCCCCGTTGGTCGCAGGGGCCTTTTCGCCCTTCACGGCGTCCGCGCCGAAAGGAATCACCGGCGCGGGTTCACCGGGCGTCGCTCCCGCCAGATCCGCGGCCGGGTTCGTGGGGAGCGGGATGTAAAGGGGCTCGACGGATGCGCTCGCCGCGGCCGCCGGGACGGATGGCGCCGCCGGCGCCGGGCGCTCCTCCGACGCGAAACTCAACACCTCGGCGGGCCGCGCGGTGTCCGGCTGGGCCGCAACCCGCTTGACCGCCTCGATCAAATGCCGCACGGGCACGATCTGCGAGGGCAGCTGACCTTTCTCGAGCGCCACCGCCACCTGCTGGATCAGCAGCTGCAGGGCGTCCCGGCTGCGCAGAATCTCGGTGATGATCGCCGCGTTCAGTCGCAGCCTGTGGTTGCGCGCCAGGTCGAGCAGGGACTCCACCTCGTGCGCCAGGATGTGCATGGGCACCAGGCCCAGGAAACCCGCGTTGCCCTTGATCGTATGGAACGACCGGAAGATGGAAGCCAGCGCCTCGGGATTGTCAGGCTCCTGGTCAAGCGCCAGGAGCGCGGCCTCGATCTGCTGCAGATGATCGACCGACTCGGCGTAGAACTCCGTGAGCAGCTCGCGGTTCTCCTCCAGGTTCAGCGAGAGGATCTCGTCGGTGTGACCGGCGTCCGCCGGCGTCGCCTCGGGGTTGGCGAGTTTGTCGCCGACCTGGGGCACCGTGTCGCCACGCTTGATCGCCACGAGAGCCAGGGGCAGCCAGTCCACGAGGGAGCGCAGCCGGCCCAGCGTATCCGCGTCAAAGGGCTGAGCGACGTCGAGCAGCCGCTCGAGATCCGCCTGCATCGCCGCCACGGGGCCGTACAGCGCGGGATCCCCGGCCGTCTTGTCCTTCAGGTCCGTCAACAGGCTGTACGCGGGGACCAGCCCCTCGTCGCGGCCGGGCTGGGCCAGGATCGATTCGGCCGCAAGGCGGTTGGCGGCATCTTCAAGCGAGGCGATCTGGGAGGGAGAAAAGGGCATGGTTTTCCTGGGTGCGCCGGGACGGGTTCTCAATCGGTGCACGGACGCGAAAGTTTACCGTTTTCTCCAGTCAGGCTAAAGTCCCCGCCCGGGGATCCGATTGGGGCAACGTAGCCCCTGCTACGTCCCGGCGCGTGGTCGCGTCCGGTCCGCAGGGAGCCACGATCGCCATGGCCACCACTGCACCTTCCACCTCTTCCACCCTCAGCGGCAAGTACCTGACCGTCGTGCTCGAAAACGAAGCGTACGGGATCGGCGTGCTGAAGGTCCGTGAAATCATCCGGATGCAGAAGATCACGCCGGTGCCGCAGATGCCGGCCTTCGTGAAAGGCGTCATCAATCTCCGCGGCCGGGTGATTCCGATCGTGGACATGCGCGTCAAGTTCGGCCTGAAGGCCGAATTCGCGGAGCGCACCTGCATCGTGGTGGTCCAGGTCCGGCTGCCCAGCGAAGCCACCGTGCAGATGGGCCTCATCGTCGACAGCGTCGAGGAGGTCGTGACGCTCGCCGCCAACGAGATCGAACCGACGCCCGAGTTCGGCACCCGGATCAACACCGAGTACATCCTCGGCATGGCCAAGGTGAAGGGCGCCGTGAAAACCCTCCTCGACATCGACCGCGTCGTGGCCCCGGACACCGTCCAGGCCATGTCCCAGGCGATCTGACCGCCTCCTCTTTCCCGAACCCGGAGTCACTTCCGGACGACGGTAACGCCAAACCAGCCCGGCCCGCGAAAGCGCGCCGGGCTTTTTGCGGCCAATGATCCGGGATACGAGACGAGCATCCCGCATCCTGCATCCCGCATCCTGTATCCTGTATCCCGCATCCCGCATCCCGCATCCGCATCCCGCATCCCGCATCCTGCATCGGCTCGACACGCTTGCTCTTGCCTGCCCGGGACCGCGGGTCTTGCGTCGGAGCTGCATGCCAAGCCTCGTCCACGTCCTGA
>JAEWKR010000091.1 GCA_023457715.1 Verrucomicrobiota bacterium | reverse complement strand
GACACGGAGGCTCGGTCCTTGGACAAACCTGTTCATCGCGTAACGCCCAAGACAGTCGCAGCGCCCGCCTCCGGCTCGGCTCTGATTGGGCCTCTGTGACCTCTGTGGCAAAATCGGTATTCAGGTTAAGCGTGTCGGCGATCAGCTGGCAGCTGGTAGCTGATCGCTACAGCTTGTCTTTCACCAGCGGCGGGCGCGTGCCGTTGCGCGCGGGCGAGCCTTCGTTCGCCATTTCCTTCAGCAGGCTCGTGAGGTACGGGATGACCTGCTTCTTGCGGCTGACGATGCCATGCAGCTCGAAGATCTCGTCCTGTTCGACGTGGGGGTAGGTGACGCGACGGATGACCTCCGGATCGCCCTTCACCAGCAACAGCGAATTCTGGGTGTTGATGTCCGTGACGAGGAGCGCCGCAAACGCCAGCCGCTCGTCGTCCCGCAGCGACTGCAGCGCGTCGGCAATGGGTTTCGCATGCTGCCAGAAATTCCCGAAGCCAAGCTCCTCGACCTGCGACACGGCGAAGCGGACCCCGGCTTCATCATAGATCTTGAAGTCGGAACGGACGACCTTCTCCGGCGGGGAGGCGAGGATCACGGAACCGGAGTTGAAGATCTCGTCGGCAAGCTGCTTCGAGTTGACGCCTGAAATCTCGGCCAGCCACGCGAGGAGGATTGCGTCCTTGCCGGTGGTGGTCGGGCCGTTGAGATGCAGGGTGTCCGAAATCAGCCCGGACATGAGAATGCCGGCGATGTCGGGGGAAGGCTGCATCCCCTCGCGGCGGAACAGGTCGGCGACGATCGTGCAGGTGGACCCGACCGGTTCGTTGATGAAGAGAATCGGCTGCGCGGTATTCAACGCGCCAAGACGGTGGTGGTCGATGATTTCGGCGATCGTGACCTCCTCGGCCCCGGGGACCGCCTGGGTCATTTCATTGTGGTCGACCAGCACGAGGCGGGTCTGCACCGGCTTGAGGACGTCGCTCTTGGTGATGATGCCGATGAGTTCGTCCTCGTCGCTCGTGACCAGAAGGGAGTGGGCGGTCGTCGGGGCCAGCAGCTTTCGGATCTCGGCGATGCGCGTGTCGGGGCCGACGGTGGTGAACTTGCGATCGATCACGCGCTCGATCGTCGATGCCGTGCGCACGACCCACGCGGTGGTCGCCGAATCGTAGGGGCTGAGGATGATGCTGACGCCCTTCTCCTTCGCCAGGGTGAGGGTCTTCGCGTCGACGTTGTGATTGCCGGTGATGACGAGCGCGCGGATGCCGAGCTCGATCGCGCGACAGTGGATGTCGTGCCGGTCGCCCACGATGATGATGGACTGGTCGGCGGGGATGTTTTCGCGGATGGAAATGCTCCAGAACGAGGAGATCGCCATCGTGCCCAAGCGAACGAAGAGCTGCTCGATGCGGTTCTCGTTGACCAGGTTCAACGCCTGACCCCGCAGCGCCCGCGTCATGTGCGCCAGCGAGGTGTTCACCTGACGCATCTGCCGCGGTTCGCTCACGCGGGGAATGAAGAAGCCGCCCAGATGGGCGAGGGACACGGTGCCGCGAATCTTCCGGTCGAGCCCGACCACGGGCAGGACGCGGATCGCGTGCCGGTCGATGAGTTCAAGCGCCTCGGCGCAGGTCGCAGCTTCCGTGACGGAGACGACGTCGGCGGTCATCAGGTCATGCACGCGTGGCGAAACGTCGCTGAGGTAGAGGGGCAGGGGCTGGCGGAAACGGCGGAGGATGGTGTCGATCCGGGCGTTGGAATTGCCACACCGCGCGGCAATGTAGCCGCGTTCGCCCTTGGCCTCCTTGAAGGCCGCGTACCCGATCGCCGAGCAGATCGCATCTGCATCCGGATTTCGGTGACCGACCACGTAGGTCGGCACTCGCGGGTCGGCCGGCGGCGGGGCGGGCCGCGTCGCGGGCGAGGTGGTTGCCGGTGTGGGGCGGGCGTTGGTCATTGGCGGCGGAAGATGCACACCGATCATGACATGGAAAAGCGGGAAATGACAGTTCTGGGTGAACAGAAGGGTGGGTGTTCACCCCACTCCGCCCCCCCATCTTTCTCTTAATCTTTCTCTTTCTCTTTCTCTACCTCGTTCGTGCTCGTGCTCGTAATCGTAATCGTGCTCGTGCTCGGAGTTTTCGTCGAGACGGGGGGCCGAGCACGAGCACGAGCAAGAGCAAGAGCAAGAGCACGAGCACGAGCACGAGCAAGAGCACGAGCAAGAGCGGACTGCCCCAATCTAGAGAAAGAGAAAGATTAAGAGAAAGAGAAAGATCAGGGGCTACACCGGGTGGCAGAATTTTTGCCCGGCTGACTGCAAAAGACGGGCCCCGGACTGGACAACCGTTTCGGGGGCCGCCTAAGGTGCTGGAATGAAGGTTTATCTCGACGGAAAGTTCGTCAACAGCGACGAGGCCAAGGTGTCCGTGTTCGACCACGGTCTGCTCTATGGCGACGGCGTGTTTGAAGGCATCCGACTTTACGGCGGGAATGTCTTCCGTCTGGAGGAACACCTGGAGCGGCTCGAATACTCGGCCAAGGCGATCATGCTGCAGATGCCGCTGAATCGGCAGGAGCTGAGCTGGGCGACCTGCGAGACCTGTCGGCAGAATGGGCTGACCGACGCCTACATCCGGCTGGTGGTGACCCGCGGCGTCGGCGACCTCGGCCTCGCTCCCTGGCTGTGCCCGAAACCGTCCCTGTTCATCATCGCCAGCAAGATCTCCCTTTATCCGGCCGAACATTACGAGAAGGGCCTCGCGATCGTGACCGTGCCCACGCGCCGCATCAATGCGGCCGCGCTTCCCCCGACCATCAAGTCGCTCAACTACCTCAACAACATCCTGGGCAAGATCGAGGCGCGCCAGTTCGGGGCCCTCGAGGCCATCATGTTGAACGATCAGGGGTACGTGGCCGAGTGCACCGCGGACAACATCTTCATCGTCCACAAGGGCGAGATCATCACCCCGGCCGCCTCGCAAGGCGCCCTCAAGGGGGTCACGCGATCCACGGTGCTGGATAGCGCGCGCGACCTCGGCATTCCGGTGAAGGAAGTCAACATGACGCGATACGACGTCTGGTGCGCGGACGAGTGCTTCCTGACCGGCTCCGGCGCCGAGGTCATCCCGGTCGTGAAACTCGATGGCCGGGAGATCGGAAGCGGCAAGCCGGGACCCATCACCCAGCGCGTGCTGGCCGACTTCCGCAAGCGGGTGCTGGTCGAAGGCACCCGGATCTAAGCCGTAACGATTCAGTTAACCACGAATGGACACGAATCGACACGAATGAAAACCTGGGAAAATCATCACTTCCGCGCAGGTACCAAACAGTGAGCGGGACTACGGACGGGCTGCATTCCAGTTTCCTCTCCTATTCGTGTTCATTCGTGTCCATTCGTGGTTAATGCGTGCATGGTTCCGGCTAAGGGGGACCGCCAAAATGCGCAGAAAGCACAGAGCGGCTGCGCCGCAACCGGTCTTTTCCCAATCTGAGTCCATCTGTGTTCATCTGTGGTTGGGAGGATTGGGAGGAGCCTTCTTGGCGGCTATCACCGTTCGCCGAGCTGAAAGCCGATAGCTGATCGCTGAGCGCTGCAAAGGTAGGTCGAGACCCCGCATCGCTCCGGCGCAATCCGCGCCACAATTGCACGGTTGTCACAGATCCTGGTGCCGTAGCGACACGAGCGCGGGCAGTGCGCGCCCACACTTGCCACGGTGCCCGTCTGTGGCATGTTCCGTGCAGATCAAAAATCCCTCATGGCCAACCCGCTCAAATGCGATCTCTGCTCGAAGCCCGCGACCGTGCACTTGACGCAGATTGTTAACAACAAGGTGCACAAGGTGGACCTGTGCGAGGCGTGTGCGCAGGCCAAGGGCGTGACCGACCCAAGCGGGTTCTCTCTGGCGGATCTTTTGCTCAAGGCGTCACTCAATCCCGAGCCCACGGTCGGCACCGCCGTACGCTGTGAACAGTGCGGGTTTACCCAGAACGACTTCAAGAAACAGGGCCGCTTCGGCTGTCCCGCCTGTTACGAAACGTTCCGTTCCGTGCTGGATCCCATGCTGGAAGGCATGCACAATGGCACGTCGCACGCCGGAAAGATTCCGCACCGGGCCTTGGAACGGAAGTCCCTATACGACCGTCTCACCAAGCTGGAGCTGGACCTGACCGAGGCGATCAAGACGGAACGTTACGAGGACGCCGCCCGTACGCGTGATGAAATCAACCAAGTCAAACAAGCCTTCGGGACGAAGCCCTCGCGCTAAACCGATGACGATTGCATCGCTTCTCGACTCGCATTCCGAGCTGACCGATTCCGCGAGCAGCAAGAGCGCGATCGTCCTGATGACGCGCATCCGTCTCGCGCGCAACCTGGCGGCGACTCCGTTCCCGGGCTGGGCCAAGCCGGGCCAGCGGGAGGAGATCTTTGACCGGTGCCGCGGGGCGGTGGCGGCGACGTTGCCGATGAAGCGCTGCTTCAATCTGTCCATCGGCGAACTCAGCGAGCTGGAGAAGCAGATCCTCGTGGAGCGTCACCTGATCAGCCGCGAACTCAGCGGGGCCAAGACCGGCGCCGGAGTGGTCATCAGCAAGGACCAGGCGATTTCGGTCATGGTGAACGAGGAGGACCACCTCCGCATTCAGCTCCTGCGGGCGGGCTTCCAGCTGAAGAAGGCGTGGAGCGCGATCAACGAGTTCGACAGCGCCCTGGAGGACAATCTGGACTTCGCGTTCTCCCCGACGCTCGGCTATCTGACCGCCTGTCCGACCAACCTCGGGACGGGTATGCGGGCTTCGGCGATGATGCATCTGCCGGCACTCGTGATCTCCAACCAGATGGAAAAGGTCGTGCGCGCCGTGAACCAGCTCGGCATGGTGGTCCGCGGTCTCTTCGGCGAAGGCTCCGACGCCAGCGGCAGCATCTTCCAGATTTCCAACCAGACGACCCTCGGCGAGTCCGAGGACGAGATCATCAAGCGGCTGACGAGCGTGCTCCAGTCCATCATCGAGCACGAGCTGAATGCCCGCGAGAAACTCCTGGAGGCGGATGCCTCGAAGCTGCTCGACAAAGTCGGGCGGGCCTACGGCATCCTGCAGAACAGCCATGTGCTCAGCTCCAGCGAGGCGATGAATCTGCTGTCCCTCATCCGCCTGGGGGTTGACCTCGGCGCTTTTCCGGATGCCACGCGCTCCGTGATCGACCGCCTTTTCATCGAGGCTCAACCGGGCCACCTGCAGCACGCGCAAAAGGGCGAATTCGACCCCGCCCAGCGCGACGTCCTGCGGGCCGCGCGGCTGCGCTCCGAATTTGCCAATTTCGTCCGCCCCGACTTCAATCTCATCAGCAACGACAAGAACTGACCGCCCCACACCCTCTATAATGTCCCAAGAACCGATGAACAATTTCACGCCACGCGCGCAGCAAGTGCTGGCGCTGGCTCGCAAGGAGGCGGACCGCTTTCACCACAACTATGTCGGCACCGAGCACATCCTGCTGGGGCTGATCAAGCTGGGGCAGGGTGTGGCGGTCAGCGTGCTCCAAAAAATGGGCCTCGACCTGGAGACCGTTCGTGCCGCCGTGGAGAAACAGGTCGGCACGGGTCAGGAGACGAAGACCCAGAACAGCATCCCTTACACGCCGCGCGTGAAGAAGGTGCTGGCGCTCGCGGGCAAGGAAGCCAAGACGCTCAACCATTCCTACGTTGGCACCGAACACATCCTGCTCGGTCTGCTGCGCGAAGGGGAAGGCGTCGCGGCGCGCGTGCTCAAGTCCCTCGACGTCGACATCGAGCGCACCCGCAACGAAATCCTCCGTGAACTCGATCCTCAGTTCTCGGGTTCGGAACGCGGCGAGCCCGGCGAGGAAGCGGCCGCCGGCACCCCGCAGCGCGCCGGTGCTCCCGAGGACAAGAAGGAGGTCAAGACCCCGGCGCTCAAGGCGTTTGGCCGCGATCTCACCGAACTCGCCCGCAAGGGGGAGATGGACCCGGTTGTCGGACGCAAAAACGAGATCCGTCGCGTCATTCAGATCCTCTGCCGCCGCACGAAGAACAATCCCGTCCTCATTGGCGAAGCGGGCGTGGGCAAGACCGCGATCGTCGAAGGTCTCGCCCAGGAAATCGCCGCCGGCAACGTGCCCGAGATCCTGATCGAGAAGAAGGTCATCACCCTCGATCTCGCCCTCATGGTCGCAGGCACCAAGTACCGCGGCCAGTTTGAGGAGCGCATCAAGGCGGTGATGGACGAGATCAAGCGCGCGAAGAACATCATCCTCTTCATCGACGAGCTCCACACCATCGTGGGCGCCGGTGCTGCCGAGGGCGCGATGGATGCCTCCAACATCTTCAAGCCGGCTCTCTCGCGCGGCGAACTGCAATGCGTGGGCGCGACCACCCTCAACGAATACCGCAAGTATATCGAAAAGGACTCTGCCCTCGATCGCCGCTTCCAGGCCGTCAAGGTGGAGGCGCCGTCGGTCGACGACACCATTCTCATCCTCAAGGGCATCCGCTCGAAGTACGAGGATCACCACAAGGCCACCTTCACGGACAAATCGCTCGAAGCCGCCGCCAAGCTCTCGGACCGGTACATCACCGGCCGTTTCCTGCCGGACAAGGCCATCGACGTCATGGACGAAGCCGGCTCCCGGGCGCGCATCACGGCCCTCAGCCGTCCGCCGGACATCGAGAGCCTGACCAAGGAAATCGAGGAGGTCTGCGCCAAGAAGGAGAAGGCCATCAGCGAGCAGCACTTCGAGGAGGCGGCCAAGTTCCGCGACCAGGAGAAGCAATTGCGCGCGAAGCAGGACTCGATCACCGAGCAGTGGAAGAAGCAGCGCGATGAAAAGCGCGTCGTGATCGACGACGACCTCATGATGCAGGTGGTCGCGGATTGGACCGGCATTCCGCTCTCCCGAATGGAGAAGAAGGAAAGCGAGAAGCTCCTCACCCTCGAGATCGAACTCCAGAAGGCGGTCATCGGCCAGGATCCCGCCGCGTCGGCGATTGCGCGCGCGCTGCGCCGCTCCCGCGCGGACCTCAAGGACCCGCGTCGCCCGATCGGGTCGTTCATGTTCGTCGGCCCCACGGGCGTCGGCAAGACGATGCTGGCCAAGCAGCTCGCCGCCCAGATGTTCGGAAACCAGGACGCGATCATCCAGATCGACATGTCCGAGTACATGGAGAAGTTCGCCGTCTCCCGTCTCGTCGGCTCGCCTCCGGGCTACGTCGGCTACGAGGAAGGCGGCCAGCTGACCGAGGCCGTGCGGCGGAAGCCGTATGCGGTGGTGTTGTTCGACGAAGTCGAGAAGGCGCACCCGGACGTGATCCAGCTGCTGCTCCAGATCCTGGAGGATGGCCGGCTGACCGATTCGCTGGGTCGCACCGTGGATTTCCGCAACACGATCATCATCATGACGTCGAACGTCGGGGCGCAGCTGCTCCAGCGTCAGACCTCGATGGGCTTCGGGGCGGCGACCGCCGGGTTTAACGACGCCGAGAAGATGCGGGAAAAGGTGCTCGAGGAGGCCAAGCGGGTCTTCAAGCCCGAGTTCCTCAATCGCATCTCCGACATCATCTTCTTCCGCCCGCTCGGGAAGGAAGATCTGGTCAAGATCGTGGAACTCGAGACCGCGAACTTCGGCAAGCGGTTGTCCGAGCGCAAAATCACCCTCGAATTCTCCCAGGAAGCCAAGGACCTCCTCATCGAGAAGGGCTACGACGAAAAGTACGGCGCGCGCCCGCTCCGCCGCGCCGTCGAACACTACCTCGAGGATCCGCTGGCTGAGGCGTTGCTGCGCGGCGACGTCAAGGATGGCGAACCGGTCCTGGTGACCCGTGAAGGCGACAAGCTGATCTTCAAACAGAAGACACCCCCTGCTGCTCCTAGCGGAGTGGCTCAATAAACGACGACCAACCGTCGCCCAACGAAACCCCGCCCCCCGAGACCAACGGGAGCGGGGTTTTGGGTTTTTTCTGAAAGGGACCTAAAGGAGGAAAGGGACCCAAGTGACCTAAGGGACCTAAAACGGGGCGGTCGGAGAAAAAAGCTGGCGCCGGTCCAATTCCGCGCGGTTGTGGTCTGCCTTACGTCCCTCCGGTCCTTTAGGTCCCATTCTTCCCTTGGGTCCCTTCCACCGTCACGGCACCTCGTACACTTCGACCAGCGCGACGCCGGTGGTGCCGGCGACGCCGGAGGCCTGGGCGGTGTAGCTGCCGGGTTCGAGGGTGACGAGCAGCGCGGCGTCCTTCGAGGTGTTGCTGGCGTAGCCGAAGGCGTAGACCGAGTCCGCCGCCGTCTTGATGTCGGCGCTTCCGGCCCAGTCGTCGTTCTCCGCAACCTTGGCGCCGCTGCTGTTGTAGAGTTCTAGCTTGGGGTTTTCGAGCGCGCCGGCGACGCCGTACGGGATCAGCGAAGGACCTCCCGCGCGGACGAGCACCTTGACCGGGCTCGCGCCACCGATGACAAAACCGGCGATGAGGACGCCGTCACCGGTACCCACGCGGGCGCGGGCGGAGACGTTGATCAGGCGGGGGCTGGTGGCGGTAAAGGAGGCGGCGGGCGTCGCATCGTAGATTTCGGCGAGAGAGATGCCCGACGCTCCGGCCTTGCCCGTGATTTGGACGGAGTACGTGCCCATCGCCAGCGCGGGATTGTACAGCGCAGCGTCCTTCGGCGTGGTGCCTTCGAAGGGGAAGGCGCCGACCGAACCGAAGTCGAACCCGCCGGCCCAGTCGTCGTTCTGGGCCGTCTGGGTGTTGCCCTGGTACGCCGTCAGGATGGGATCGCCGAGCGCGTTGGACACGCCGTATTTGGTCAGGGTGGGGCCGACGCCGCGCACGAGCAACGCCTTGGAGCCCGACGTCCCGGTGCCGCCGATCGCGAGGCCGACGATCAGCGTGTCATCGCCGGTACCCGCGTTGGTCCGAATCGACATGTTCACGATCCGGCCGGGATTGGCCGGCGTCGGGACCTCACTGCGGAGGATGGTGCCGCCGTTCGCGGCGAGGTAGATCCTTCCGTCGCGCTCGACGGCCGCCGTGGCGGAGATGTTCGGTGCGTAGGAGTTGGCGAGTCGTGTCCATGTGTTCCCGTCTGTGCTGGTCAGATAGCCGCCATTGTGCGAACGAGCGATGAACCGGCTGCCCGTGTGCTGGAGATACATCAGCTGGTCGCCCATCGCCGGCGCCTTGGTCCAAGTGGCGCCGTCGGTGCTGACCCAGACTTGGTTGCTGGCGACCAGGACGAAGCGATCGTTGCCGTAAGCGAGGTACTGCGGAGCGTTCGTGAGGCCCGCCGGGGTCACGTTCGACCAGGTCGCCGCATCGGTGCTGCGGAAAATCTTGGGCGTCCCACCGAAGCCGCCGGTCGCGACGACATAGGCGCCGCCCCCCGCAGCCAGCCCGTTCGTGCCGCCATTGTCCCGGCCTGGCACCTGGACCGTCGCCCACGTGATGCCATCTGCGCTGGTGCGCAGGCCCAATCCGAGCCCGCCGTAGTACGCGGCGACGAATTTGCCGTTGTCGTGAACCACGCCGTACATCTGGTCCTGCGTCACGCGGGTCCAGGTCGCGAGGTCGGTGGAGTGATAGAGGCCCCCAATGCCGGCGGTGACGTAGCGTCCCGCGGCAAACGCGACCCGCCCGAACCAGGCGTTCGCCTGGTTGGTGGGCGTGGCGGTCCACTGCACTCCGTCCGGACTGGTGAAGACCATTCCGCCCGAACCGGTGCCGACGAACCGATTGCCATCCCAGATGAGCCCGTTGACGTCATGGAGATTGCCGGTGGTGCGGCGGGTCCAGGTCACGCCATCGGGCGAGGTCGTCACGGTGCCGTATGCGCCCGTCGCAAACAACATCCCGTTGACGGCATCGAGACCATCGATGCCCTCGGTCATGGTGTTATTCGGCGTTCCGCTCGCGCGGGGAGGCATGGCGGTGGTCCGCGCCGTCCAGGTGATGCCGTCCGGGCTCGTGTGCAGGGGGGTGTTGCCGCCGGTGTTGCCGGAGGTAACGTACGTGCCGTTGAGGTACGTGACGTGGATGAGGCTGCTGCCTGGGATCGTCGCGATCTTGCTCCACGCCAGGCCGTCATCGCTGGAGAAGACGGCGCCGGTGAAGCCGGCATCGCGGCCGACCACCATGAATTTGTTGTTCGCGAAAATGATGTCCTCGAAGCCGTGGTCGAAGGATTGCGCCGAGCCGGTGATAAAGCCGGTCGTCCACGTGACGCCGTCGGTGCTGGTCGTGTAGCGATTGTCGCTCGAGAGGGCGACGAAACGACCGTTGCCGTGGGCCATCCTGGTGGTGCCTACGCCCGCGGGGCGACCGGTCCACGTCAGCCCGTCGGTGCTGGTGAGCACGCGATTGGAAGGCGCGTTCGTGATCACCCAAAGACCATTGGCATGAATCACATCGTAGAACTGCGCCTGCATGTTCGTGGCCGTCGTCTCATCGGCGGTCCAGGTGATGCCATCGGTGCTCGTCATGATCAGCGCCGAACCAAGCTTGCCGGGATAGCCCGTGCCGACGGCCACGAAGCGACCGTTGCCGAAGGCGACCGCGTTCAACGTCTGGTTCTCCGCGCCAAGGTGCCGGAGGGTCCACGTGACGCCGTCGGAGCTACTGACGATATTGGCCGATCCGCCGACGGCGACGTACACGCCGTTGCCGTATACGGTCTGGTTAAGCTGCGCGGAGGACGGCAGCGGATTCATGTAGGCCCAGTTTTGCGCGCGAAGTGCTGCACCGAAGAAGCCAAAGAAGCAGGTGAGGAGGATGAGGAGGAGATGGGAACGTCGCATGGCGGCGCCATGCTAGCGCAAACCGGTGGGGAGCTGAATACGCACCCGTGCGTAGAGGGAGAGGGGCGGTACGCAGGTGTGCGTATTCCCGGCCGCACTCCACTGCGCTACGCTTGGTCGGATCGCGCGACGCTGACTCGGGGTCACCTAGCACCGCTCGGGGTAGGCATTCGCCGCGTGATCCGCCGTGGCGTGGGTCTGCGTTATCCGCCCGCGTCACGGCGCCCGTTTTTGCGCCACGATCGCCGGAGCACCCGAGGCGCCGAGGGTTGGACCAGCTCAGGCTTGAAGGGGTCGCAGCACTTCGATCGCCGTCAGGGTTGCCGCATTCCGCGTTTCCACGCCGAGCTTCTGGAAAATGTGTTCCACGTGCTTGTGGACGGTGCGAACGCTGGCGCCCAGGATCGTGGCGATGTCGGGATTGCTCTTGCCTTGTGCCATCCAGTACAGGACCTCGGCCTCGCGGGTGGTGATGCCGAGCTTCATCAATGCGGCGGGACCCGGTGGGTCGCCGCGTTCGGAGAGGATATACGAGATGAGATCGTCGCGTCCCGTTTCGGCCAGCCGGCGGACGTTGAAGCCGGTGGCGAGTTCGGCCTCGGAGGGCAGGTGGCCATCGCGCTGGGGGAAATGTTTATGCAGGAGGTCTTCCGCCAGTCGCGTGCTGAACACGATCCGACGGGAAGCGTCGGTCAGGACCACCGCGCGGTCCAGCGACTGTTTCAGTTGGTTTTCGGCTTCCACCCGCAGCGCGAGTTCGTCGGCGAGGTTGCGCCGAAGGAACGTCAGCTGGAGGTGGGCGGCGACGCGCGCGAGCACCTCGGGTGGGTAAACGGGCTTCGTGATGTAATCCAGCGCCCCGACCTCAAAGGCCCGGAGCTTTTGGGCGGGTTCATCCACCGCGGTCATGAACAGGATGGGAATGTCGGCCGTTTCAGGCCGCTCGCGGATCTTCCGGCAGGTGGCGATGCCGTCCATTCCCGGCATGACCAGATCAAGCAGGATGAGGTCCGGCGTTGCGTGTTCGAGCAGGTTGAGGGCGCTGCGTCCACTCTCCGCCACCAGCACCTCGTGTTTCGCGTCCGACAACGCGTCGAGCAGCAGCGAAAGGTTGGCCGGAGTGTCATCGACAACGAGGACGCGGCCTTGGACGGCGGGCTTCATGGAGTGGGGGGGCGCGGGAGCTGCGATTCCAGGAGCTCGCGTATGCGTTCCATCCGATACGCTTTGGCCATGGTCTCCAGGGTGTCGATCAGCGGATCCCCTTTTAGCTCTGCCATGCGCCGGCGCAAAGCTCCGATTTCTCCGCGCTGTGTCATGGTCAGCAGCTCGGCGACGATCTCGGGTCGTAGCGACGACTCGGGGACGGGGAACGGGGCCCGGGACTCCGCGCGCACGCCATGCTCGGCGCCGATCCATTCGAGCTGCAGTGCCAGCCCAAGCCGGGCGAGGAGATCGTCCTCACGAAAAGGCTTCGGCAGGAAGTCATCGCAGCCGGCGGCGAAGGCGTGCTCCCGGGAAAAGGAGAGGACGGAGGCCGACATCGCGATCAGCTTCATGCGCTCGCCGCCGGGGCGGCCCCGCAGACGCCGCGCCAGCTCCATCCCGTCCATTCCCGGCATGCGCAGGTCCAGGAACACCGCATCGGGCGCGAGATTGGGGACCATCGCCAGCGCCTCGAAACCGCTTTCCGCCTCGTGGATTTCGAAACCGAGGGGTTGCAGCAGGTCGCGCAACACGTCGCGGTTGGTGGCGATGTCGTCGACTACGAGCAAACGCCGGCGACGGCCATGATAGCCCGTGATGATGCTGGCGTTGCTGCGCCGGCTTTCGGCGGCGTTGGCGATGACCGGCAGGTTGATGGCGAAGAAGAACCGGCTGCCGCGGCCCGGCTGCGACTCGACTTCGAGTTTCCCGTCCATGAGGGCGACAATCCGCTGGCTGATGGCGAGGCCCAGGCCGGTGCCGGGTTCAGGGGGGCGACCGTCGATCGCCTGCTGAAAGGGGGTGAACAGGCGTTTGAGATCGGTTTCGGCGATGCCGACGCCGGTGTCGCTCACGCTGAACTCGAACGTATCCATGCCGGCCATCCGCACCGACAGCCTGACCGAGCCGGCGCTGGTGAACTTCGCTGCGTTGCCGAGCAGATTGTCGAGCACCTGCCGCAGTTTCTGCGGGTCGCCCACGACCAGGTCCGGGAGATCGGGGGCGGCATCGAAGACGAAATCCAGTTCCTTTTGCTGGAAGCGCGGGCCGGCCGCCGCGGCGATGTCCCGCAGGAGCTGGGGCAGGTGGAAGGGCGTCGTGGTGAGCTCCATCTTGCCCGCCTCGATCTTGGAGAAGTCGAGCACCTCGTTGATCATCCGCAGCAGGTGCTCGCCACTGGTCTGGATGACCCGGAGCCGGTCGCGGTTCTTTCCCGACAGCTCCGGGTCCTTGCCCAGGATCTGGGCGTAGCCGATCACGCCGTTCAAGGGGGTCCGCAGCTCGTGGCTCATGTTGGCCAGGAAGGTGCTCTTTGCCTGATTCGCGGCGTCCGCCTGCTCCTTGGCCACCTTCAGCTGGGCCGTGCGCTCGGCGACGGTCACCTCGAGCCGGCGCCGCTCACGGTCGGATTTGGCGGTGCGCCAGCGGATGAATCCGAAGATCGCTCCAAGCAACGCGAGGCTGTACGCCCCATAGGCGACCGAGCTCCGGTACCAAGGAGGGACAATGGTGAAGGCGAACGTTGCCGCTGGGCCAGGGCCGGTGTCAGGGCTGACCGCCCGCGCTTCGAAGACATAGTCACCCCCGGAGAGGTTGGTGAACTCCACTTCGGTCCGCTCGTTCGCCGTGCTCCACGCCTCATCGTAACCGATCAGTCTGGTCTGAAAGGTGACGTTGCTGCGGTCACGGAAGGAAGGGCAGGCAAAGCTGAAGCGAAGTGCTTGAGTCCGGTAAGGCAGGACGGGATTGGGTCCGGCGATCAGTGCGCCGCCCCGTTCGGGCGGACGCAGATAGAGCGAAGGTGGCGACGACGCGACACGCGGCGCAGCGAGGTCGATCCGAAGCAAGGCGTCCGAGCCCGCTGCCCACAGGATATTGCGGTCCTGTGTGGTGTCGAGATATAGGGCCTCCGCGCCGCCCGGGCCCAGCCGCGTGAAATAGCGCAGGGGGAGGGGGTTCCACGTCCATCGTCCGGAAGTCGATCGTTCGAACCAGCCAACGCGCTGGTGGGTGGTGCCGTCGCGATCAACGGCCACGACTGCCGGAAAGCGCGTGTCGTCTCCATGTGCGAGCTTGGTCATGAGCGTCTCGCCCGGTCCCATGTCGATCGACTGATCGGGAACGAAGCGGGAGCGGGCCACGTCGTAGCGGAAAAGGCCCTGTCCGGTACTGAAGAGGGGGCCGTCCGGGAGCATCACCGATTGAGTCGATCGATCCGGGAGCCCGTCGTCAGACGTGATCGCCCGCACCGACGTCGCGGCGGCCGTGGTGGCGTCATCGGGAATGGTGACATGCAGGAGGCCGCGGCTGACGGTTCCCACCCAATACGCCCCGGGACCGGCGCTGGTTATGGTGAGGACGACGGTGTCGATCTTCGGCACGTCGAACAGCGGTCGCCAAGTACCCTCGCGCCGGCGATACACCCGGATCGTGCTCTCCAGGCCGACCAACAAGGTGTCCTCGCCGACCCACTCACCACAAACGGCCTGGCTCGGCAGTCGTTCGATGGGCTGGAAGACTCCGTCGCGCCAGACTCCCACTTGGTCAATGAGTCCGAGGACAAGCTCACCCGATCGATCCAACATGAAGTTGGGAACACTGGGCAGGGCCAGGCTTGTCCATCGGCTGGGAAGACCAAGCTCCGCGTCGGCTCGATCCAGCCGGTAGAAGCCGGCTTGAGAGATCGCATACAGCGTTCCCTGGTGGCGGATAAGTTGTTTTGCGCCGGTCGCACCCGGTCCGGAGGCCTGGTCGAAAAGGGTGACTTGCGGGTCGAATTCAATCCGGCTTCCCCCTTTCATGTGAGTCACCCAATGCCCCTGTTCAGCATCGACCTCCAAACCGAACATCAGGTCGTTGGAAAGCCCGTTCTTCTCCGTGAGATGATGGAGCAGCTCACCTTGCCGACCGATGAGAAGGGTGCCTGCCGAGGCTGTTACAATGACAGTCGTGCCGTCGGCCCGCACGCGGAGATTCCGTGGACCCGCGCGCTGCAGCAGTTCCACCGCCTTGTGCGGAAACGGGCGGACGCGTCCCTCTCCGTCGATGTCGTTGAGCGTGCCGTCGCGGCCAAGCACACGGATCGTCCCGTCCTCGATAATATCCAGCGACACGGCGGCGCCGGAACCAAGCACGGATTGCCCATGCGGATGGAACGCCCAGGCTCGATTCCGATACTCACGGAGCCCAACCCCGACTTGGAAGGCAAAGAGCCGACCTGACCGCTTGAAGAGAACCGGTGGCGGTGGAGGCGCGTCCGCGGGTTGAACCGCCTTGTCCTGGGAGGGTAAGGCGTCCCAGACCTCCGTGCTGGAGGGGTCGCCGCCGTTGAGGCGAACGATGTGTCGTGGCGTGGTGAAGAGGACATCATCGCCATCATTCGCGATCGTCAAAACGCGTGCCAGCGGCTTGACCTTTGGGGGGAGTTTCTCGGCGTAACTCGAATACTTCCAGGCGCCCTGCGCGTCGCGCGCAACGCGTCCGAAATCATCGATCGGCGCCACGAGGATGCTGCCGTCGGTCTGCGCCAGCGCCCGCATCAAGGGGCGATCCGAAACATCGATGTTCTCCCATTTCAGGCCGTCGTAAATGATGACGCTGCCATAGCTGACGAAGAAGATCCGCTGATCCCTCGCCAGCATCGGGGCGAACAGCGGCGGCCGTCCGCGGTAGTCGCGGGGGGAGAAATTCTCGATGAACGGTCGCCCGAGTTCTCGCGAGTCTCCACCCTGAACAACCGATGAAGCGGTGAGCGCGAAGATGAGAAGGACGCAGTGAGGTAACCGACGCGGCATATCCTCGTGTCACCCGTCCACCGAGTACGGTCAATGACGCTTCCCGATCATAAGCATGAATGCGTACGAGGCCCCCCCGGCTGGGCGTTCGGCTGCCGGGTGTAGCGAAGAGCGCCAGCGATTCGAAATCCGGGTGGGCGTGGCGAACACGTGGGGTGCGCGGATCGACTCGCTGGCGCTCCTCGCTACACGAAGGCGTCGGCTGCCGGGTGTAGCGAAGAGCGCCAGCGATGCGAAATCCGGGTGGCGTGGCGAACATGTGGGATGCGCGGATCGACTCGCTGGCGCTCCTCGCTACGCGAAGGCGTCGGCTGCCGGGTGTAGCGAAGAGCGCCAGCGATTCGAAATCCGGGTGGCATGGCGAACACGTGGGATGCGCGGATCGACTCGCTGGCGCTCCTCGCTACACGAAGGCGTTCGGCTGCCGGGTGTAGCGAAGAGCGCCAGCGATTCGAAATCCGGGCTGCCGGGTGTAGCGAAGAGCGCCAGCGATTCGAAATCTGGGTGGCATGGCGAACACGTCGCTCCGTGCCCCCTACGACTCGGACAGCTTCCTTTGCACCCTTTGATGCAGGGCCTCGACCTGGTAGGCCGCCGCCAACGGCTCCAATTCCGCCGCGAATTCCGGGGAGCTGCTTCTGAGTGCCTTGAGGTGGTGCCGGATGCCTTGGATTTCCCCTTTCTGGGCCGCGGCCAGCAGGCAGCGCAGAATAGTGGCCGCATCTCCCGGCGCCGTCCGGTCGGGCGCCGGGCCAGGCGCGGCGACGCGCGTCGCTTCCGTGTACTGCCAGGAGAGGTTGAGCAGGTGTTCGAGCTTCCCCAGGAGTTCTTCCTCCCGGAACGGCTTGCCGAGGAAGTCGTCGCAGCCGGCGGCTTTGGCGTCGGTGGCGGTGAATGCGAGCACGCTCGCGGACATCATGAGAAGCTTTGGGGTGGTGGCCCCGGCGGGGCGGAGGCGCTGCGCCAGTTCGGCGCCGGACATCCCGGGCATGCGCGAGTCGAGAATCACCAGGTCGGGGGCAACGGCGGCCGCGTGATCGAGGGCTTCCGCTCCCGAGCCCACTTCGCGCACCTTGAAACCCAGCGGCGCAAGGAGTTCCACCAACACCGCGCGATTCAGCGCAATGTCGTCGACAATGAGAATCCGCCGGCGCGGGCCTTCGTAGCCGTTCACCCGCCGCGCCGGGCTTGGAGTCGCAGGAGTCGCACCGGCGCAGGCTTCGAGCGGCAACGCGAAGAAAAACTCGCTGCCTTCACCCGGCCGGGTGGCCACCTGCAGTTCTCCTCCCATCAGCGCCACCAGGCGCTGGCAGATGGTGAGACCGAGTCCGGTGCCCGGCTCGGCGGGTCGACCTTCCGTGGCCTGCTGGAACGGCTGAAACAAACGGGACAGATCGGCTTCCGTGATGCCGACGCCGGTGTCGCGGACGGCGAAGCGGGTCCGCGCGCCCTCGCGCCGGACCTCCAGCGTCACGCTGCCGCGCGCGGTGAATTTCACCGCGTTGCTGAGCAGATTGTCCACCACCTGCCGCAGCTTCTGCGCATCCCCGTTGACCTGCGCAGGGACGTCCGGAGCGAGGTCGAGCGTCAAGGTGAGTCCTTTTCGCTCCGCCCGATTCTCGGCGTTGGCCACACTGTCCAGGAGGAGCTGTCGCAGGTGCAAGGGGGCGATGCGCAACTCCAGCTTGCCCGCCTCGATCTTCGAGAGGTCGAGCACTTCGTTGATCATGTGCAGCAGGTGCTCGCCGCTGCTCTGCACGACCCGCACGCGCTCGCGGTCGCGATCGGTGATGGTGGGGGAATGCTGGAGGACCTGCGCGTATCCGATGACGCCATTCAAGGGCGTGCGGAGTTCGTGGCTCATGTTGGCCAGGAAAGCGCTCTTCGCCTGGTTGGCCGCATCGGCCTGTTCCTTCGCCACCTTGAGTTCGGCCGTGCGTTCGCTGACGAGCCTTTCGAGCCGTCGACGCTCGCGTTCGGACCGTCGCAGGCGTCCGTGCACAAAGGCGCCGATCGCGAGCAGCGCCGCCAGCGCGTACCCGGCATAGGCCAGGTCGCTGCGGTGCCAGGGCGGCGCAACGTAGAGGGTCAGGCTTGCCGCGGGTCCGGGACGGCCCTGCGGGTCCACGGCGCGCACCTCGAACGTATAGGGGCCGCGTTCGAGATTGGTGTACGCCACTTCGTCGCGGGCGGTGGGCGGACTCCATTCATCGTTGTAGCCGCGCAACCGGGTCTGGAAGCGCTCGAACTGAGGCTGGCCAAAACGGGCGGAGGCAAACCGCAGGGTGATCGGTTCGGGGGAATAGCGGAGATCAAGTTGCCGTCTGGCCCCCGGCAAGGCGATCTGACGGCCCTCGGCATGCAGATCGCGCAGCAACGGGGCTCGCTCCGTCCCGCGCTCCCGGAGTCGATGCGTCTCCACGCGGATCAATCCCAGCTCGCCTTTGCCCCACACCACGCCGTCCCCCGCTGAACCTCCCGGCTCCCAGAAAATCCGCCGTGCACCCGAGCCCCCGAAGAGCTCGTGGACGTCGACGGGCATGGGCTCGGGCCGGATCCGGCCGTTGGCGTCCCGACGCAGCCGCAGCAGGGGATACGGCACTTCCTTGGTCTTGTAGTCCGTCAGCAATCCGTTGGTCCAGATCTCGTCGGGAGCACCGGCGGCGACGGGATTCAACACCATCGGACGCGACTCCCACCGGGTGAGGGGGGTGTCGGCGACGAAGCGGGTGGTCGCACGATCAAACCGATAGAGCCCGTGTGCGGTGTCGAAGTGCAGACCCAGTCCCGTTTTCCAGAGGAAGATCAACGAGTGCCCCTCCGGCAGCCCGGAGCCGACCGAGTGGAGCTCAACCGAGGCCTCCGCCCACCCGGTCGCCTCCGCGCGTCGCGTGAGACGATAAACCCCGCGATTGACGGTGCTGATCCAAAGGCTGCCGTCGTCGGCCTCGATGACATCCTCGCATTCGCCCGACACGCCCGGGATCAGTCCTTCGTCGAGCCAGGTGCCGTCCGCAGCCAGTAATCCGGTGCCGACGCCGTTCTCCGTGGCGAAGTAAACGCGGCGGGGATCGCGGGGAGAGCCGGCCAGGCATTTCAGGCCGCCCGGCACCGCTTGCACCAGATGAAGGCCCGTGGGCGTCAACCGCTGCAACCCGGCGGCGCTGGCCAGCAAAAGCCCCGTGGGGTGCGTGAGCAGCGAACTCAGCCGGACCTGCAGATCGACGCGCTCATCGCGCGCGAAACGGGCGGGACGGGCGGGCGTGGTGCTGGGCTCCAGCCGGTACAGACCATCGGCGCTCAGGTAATAGAACGTTCCCTCATGGCGCGCGAAATCCGAAGCCCCGGCGTCCGTGATTCCGGAATGCTGGTGGTCGAACCACGTCGCCGCCGAACGCCAGTCGATCCGCGCCGGTCCGCCATTGGTGCTGGCCCAGAGACCGCCGTCCGGGTCCTCGGCCAGCGCGAAGACCGAATTGTGGGGCAAGCCGCCCTCGGTGGTCACCTGCCGCTCCAGCTGCCCTCCGGCACTGAGGATGACGATTCCCTCGCTCTCCGTCCCGATCGCGAGCGCGCCGTCATGGAGCCGCCGGGCCGTGATTAACTTCGTGCGCGCGAAAATGGCGTCCGCACCCGTCGGCCAGCGGTGAGCGCTGCCGTCGGCGCCCAGCGTGAACAAACCCGTCCGGGAAACGCCCGCGACCAGCGCACGCGCCTCCGCGTCCCTCGGCACCACGAAGCCGTCGGCTTCGCCCGTGATGGCCGGATCGGCGCTGAGGCGGGTCCAGCGGTCGCCGTCGAAGGCATGGAGGCCTTCGCCGCGGCGATGCAGCAGCAGTCGCTCGCGGGTCGCGAGCAGCCGGTTCCGGTGGGCGCCGGCGAGGGGCCACACGGTGAAGGCATCCGTGTGGCGGTGATACTGCAGGATGCTTTTCTCGGTCGCGAAGAAGACGTCCTGCCGCCACACGGCGATGTCCCGCACCACGCCGAACGGTTTGGCGTCCGCGGGAACGCGCTCGAGCAGCGAGCGGAATTCAGGGTCGGCATTGGTCGGTCGCGGCAGGTAACCCAGTTGCTCCTCGTCCCCGAGATAGATCTCGCCTTCGGGACCGCGCGCGATCGAGCGCGAGAAGGTCAGCGGCACCTTGAGGATGCGCCATACGCGGCCATCGAATTCCATCACCGCGAGTTGATTACCCGCGTAGTAGAGGCCTTCGGCGGTGACGAGCGGGGAGTGAAACAACGCGTGCGCCTTGTGCTCGAGCCGGCCGAAACCGCGCACCAAAGGGCGGCCGCGTTCGTCCGCGTCGGCGGCGGCGATGCTGCTCCAGCCCGCCAGCAAAAGCGCGCATACGAGCCGGAATGGGGTGGGGCGGGCCACGGCCCTCTATGCCGCCATCGCCTTTGCCGGTGTCAACCCTGCGTCACGTCTTTTCCGCCCCGCGCCGGCCGGCGCGGACGCGCGTATCCAAAAGTGGCTAGCGACTCGCGACCTCGAGAAAGGCGGCGAGCGCCGGATCCGGCTCGCCGCCCGCGCGCCAGCCCAGCACCAGCCGGCTCTCCGGCGCCGGTCCGGTCAGGCCGCGGTAAACGACATCCGCCGGAAGGTGTTGCGCCTCGGACGAGGTGATGAACGTCACTCCGATGCCGGCGCGAACGAGCCCGATCCCGTTCGCGCGCGGCCAGATCTCCTCGCCAATGCGCGGGGTGACTCCCGCGGACGCGAAGGCGGCCAGGATGCGGTCGTAGAAGCCGGGATTATGGAGCCGCGGAAACAGCACGAAGGGCGTATCCGCCAGTTCCCGCAGGTGCAGTTCGCTCCTGCCCGCCAGAGGGTGGGAGGCCGGCAGCAGCAGCCCGTTCCTTTCTTTCAGCAACACCCGCGTCCGAATCGTCGCCGAGGGCGCATCGGGGTGGAAGAAGCCGCAGGCGATCTCACCCGCGGCCAGCGCGGCCAGCTGCGCGGCCGTGGGCGATTCAGTGAGTTCCAAACGGATACGGGGGTGCCGCCGATGGAACTCCCGCAGGATGCCGGGCAGCACGGTCGCCATCGCCAAACCGGTGAAGGCCACGCGGATCTGTCCGATCTGTCCCTCCGCCACCGCTCTGATTTCGGCGGGAATGGCCGCGGCGGCACGGAGCAGCGGCTCGGTGCGCTCCACCAGCACCCGGCCGGCGGGGGTGAGTTCGACGCCGCGCCGGGTGCGCACGAACAGCCGCGCCTCCACCACGGCTTCAAGCTGCGCAATGGCCCGGCTGAGCGCTGGTTGGGCGACCGCCAGCGCTTCCGCCGCTTTCCGAAAATGCAGCCGGCGCGCCACTTCGCGGAAGTAGAGGAGGTGACGTAGTTCGTACGGGATGTCGAAGTCTCGGGGCATCGGCGCTGCGCGCCCGTTTGGGGTTTGGGTTTTTTGGTTTTGAGTTCCCGGACTGGAGCAGACTGATTACAAATAGGCATCACAGGGCGGGAAACAAGTATTTCCCAGTTATCGCCAAATTTGGTACTTTCCCCTCACTCCCACTTTCACTTTCACTCTCACTTTCACTTTCACTTTCACTTTCACTTTTCCCTCCATGGCAAAATCACTCTTCGAAAAGGTCTGGGACGCGCACACCGTCCGCACGCTGGCAAATGGCCAGACGCAGCTGCTCATCGGGACCCACCTCATCCATGAGGTGACGAGCCCGCAGGCGTTCGGCATGCTGCGCGACCTCGGGCTGAAGGTCTCGATGCCGCATCGCACGTTCGCCACCGTCGACCACATCGTGCCCACCGACCAGTTCGTCGAGCCGTACCGCGATGAGCTCGCGCAGGCCATGATGAACGAGCTGCGCAAGAACTGCCGCGACTTTGGGATCACGTTTTTCGACCGTGCCACCGGCAAGCAGGGCATCGTCCACATCGTCGGGCCGGAGCAGGGCATCACCCAGCCGGGCACCACGATCGCCTGCGGCGACTCCCACACGAGCACGCACGGCGCGTTCGGCGCGATCGCGTTCGGCATCGGCACGACGCAGATCCGCGACGTGCTCGCCACGCAGACCATGGCGCTGGGCAAGATGAAGGTCCGCCGCATCAACGTGAATGGCCGGCTGCGCCCCGGCGTCTACGCGAAGGATGTGATTCTCCACATCATCCGCGTCCTCGGCGTCAATGGCGGCACCGGCTATGCGTATGAATACGGCGGCGACGTTTTCGACGGCTTCACCATGGAGGAGCGCATGACGGTGTGCAACATGTCGATCGAAGGCGGCGCGCGGGCCGGGTATGTGAACCCGGACGAGACGACGTTTGCCTACCTGAAGGGGCGTCCCTATTCGCCCCAGGGGGCGGCGTGGGACGAGGCGGTGGCCCGCTGGAAGGGTTTCGCCAGCGATCCGGGCTGCCATTATGACGATGTCGTCACCATCAACGCGGCGGACATCGCTCCGACCGTGACGTGGGGCATCAACCCGGGCCAGGGCATCTCGATCACGGAATCCATCCCCGACCCCGCGCAGGCCAGGGCGGCGGACGAGAGATCGTCCATCGAGGAGGCGCTTGCCTATATGAAGCTGCAGCCGGGCTCGCCCATCAAGGGAACGAAGATCGATGTGGCGTTCCTCGGCTCCTGCACCAACGGCCGCCTCAGCGACTTCCAGGAGGTCGCGCGGTTCGTGAAGGGCAAACGGGTGGCTCCGGGCGTCAAGGCGATCGCCGTCCCCGGCTCCCAGATCGTCGCCCTGCAGTGTGAAAAGCTCGGCATCGACAAGGTGCTGGCCGAAGCGGGCTTCGAATGGCGCGCCGCCGGTTGCTCCATGTGCCTCGCGATGAATCCCGACAAGCTGATCGGCGACCAGCTCTGCGCGAGTTCCTCGAACCGCAACTTCAAGGGCCGCCAGGGCAGCCCCACCGGCCGCACCATCCTCATGAGCCCCCTCATGGTCGCCGCGGCCGCCGTCACCGGCACCGTCGCCGACGCCCGCGAGGTGTTTTCCGTCAACTGAGAAGCGGTAGGCAATAGGCATTAGGCAATAGGCTCTTCTCAATCACTAAACCTCCCGCGAATGACGCGAATGACACGAATCCAACCCTGCAATTCGCGGGGATTCGCGTGATTCGCGGGCAGCTTTTCCACTTTCATCACGAACCGCTCGCGTGATTCGCGGGCCCCTCAACATGTCCTTAGCAAAAATCACCCAGGTTGCCGGTCGCGGCGTGTATGTCCCCGGTAACGACATCGATACCGACCGCATCATCCCGGCGCGCTTCATGAAGTGCGTCACGTTTGACGGGCTCGGCGAATATCTCTTCTTCGACGTCCGCAAGAACGCCGACGGCACCGACAAGCCGCATCCGTTGAACGAACCGCGTCACAAGGGCGCCACGGTGCTTCTTTCCGGAGCCAACTTCGGCTGCGGCTCGTCGCGCGAGCACGCCCCGCAGGCCATCCAGAAGTACGGCTTCCGGGCCGTCGTCGCTGAAAACTTCGCCGAAATCTTCTTCGGCAACTGCACCACGCTCGGCATCCCCTGTGCGACGGCCAGCCGCGAGGACATCGCGAAAATCGCCGCCGAGATCGAAAAGGATCCGACGCTCGAGATCGTCGTCGACGTCGCGAAGCAGGAAATTCGGTTCGGCGCCCAGGCGGTCAAGGCCAGCTTCCGCGAGACGGCCCGTGACGCGCTGGTGAATGGACGCTGGGACGCGATCGGGGAACTGCTCGAGGGCGCCCCGGCCGTGAAAGCCACCGCCGCCAAGCTGCCCTATCTGGCGGCATGAGCGTCGATAGCCTGGAGTCGATAGTCTGGAGTCGATAGTCTGGAGCCCGGAGCCCGGAACGAGGAGACAGGCTGCTGGCTCCAGGCTCTGGACTATCGGCTCCAGACTCTGACTATCGGCTCTCGACTCTTTGCCGCGTCTTTTTCCGAACCTTTTCTTTCCAAGGGCGTCACACCCCGGCACGATTTTCCAGCCATGCTTTTTGCCATCGTAGATTGGGCGCGCGTGTTCAACGAAGCCGGTTGGCTCGCCTGGGTGCTGTTCGCGTGCATGACCGTCGCCCTGTTCATCATCATCGAGCGAGGGTATGCGCTCCGCAATGCAGGCATCATCCCGAACGATCTCGCCGACGCCATTCTCCAGGGCCGGCCGGTCGCCGGCGGGAAGTACTCCGCATTCAGCCGGATCGTGGATTTTGTCGAACGGCACCCCGGGGACAAGGAGGGCGCCAAGGCGTACGCCCGCCTCGAGGTCATGCGCATGGAGCGAGGCGTGAGTTATCTCGATGTAATCTACACGGGCGCGCCCTTGATCGGTCTGATCGGCACCGTGTCCGGCCTGCTCCAGGCATTCTCCGTCATCGATCCCGAGACGAAAATGCCGGATCCGGTCCGGTTCACCGAGAGCGTCGGCTATGCCCTGTCCGCGACGCTCCTCGGCCTCGTGGTCGCCGTCGTCGCCCTCGTCGGCAACGGCTATCTTCAGCGCCGGATCGACAAACACGCCGCCCGGCTCGACGTGCTCCTCGAGCGGATCCTGGCGCTCTACGACCACAAGGGGCTCGGCCGCAAGGACGCCACGGTCACGCAATGAGCGGGCTTCGCGTCACGCGCCGGCGCCGCCCGGAACTCCCGCTCGTCCCGCTGATCGACGTGCTGGTGATGCTCGTGCTGTTCGCCTTCGTCACGATGCGCTTCTCGCAGCATGCGACGCTCAACATCACCTTGCCGAAAGTGGATACGGCCGGGAAGAACGAGTTCACCGGCAATGTCACCATCGCGATCGACAAGGAGGGGCAGATCACGTTCAACGGCCGCGCCATCCCCGACGAAACGCTGTTCGGGCTGCTCGAACAGGTGAAGAACATCAACCGGGACATCCCGGTGTTGATCAAGGCCGACGAGACCACCCAGTTGAAGAAGCTGGCCTTCGTGATGGATAACTGCCGCAAAGCCGGTCTGAACAAATTCAGCCTCCAGAGCAGGTAGAAGTGAAAGTGAAAGTGAGAGTGAAAGTGAAAGTGGGTCGGCGACACAGCTGATTGGCGTGGCCTCAGTCTTACCTTCACTTTCACTCTCACTTTCACTTTCACTCCTGCCATGAAGATCGTCATCACCGGAGTCACGCGGGGGCTGGGGCGGGCGCTGGCGGAGGAATTCATCCGCGGCGGCCATACGGTCATCGGCTGCGGGCGCAACGGCGAGGCGATCTTCGACCTTCGCATGACGTATCAGGCGCCGCACGACTTCTCCGTCGTTGATGTGGCCCAGGATTCCAAGGTGGCGATCTGGGCTGCCAAGGTGCTCGAGAACGACTCTCCGCCGGACCTGCTGATCAACAATGCGGCGGTCTGCAACCGCATGGCCCCGCTTTGGGAGATCGACGATCGTGAGTTTACCCGGCTGGTGGATGTCAACGTGCGCGGGATGGCCAACGTGATTCGTCATTTCGTACCGGCAATGGTCGCGCGCAAACGGGGCGTCATCGTGAACCTCAGCTCCGGCTGGGGCCGAAGCGTGTCGCCCCAGGTCGCCCCGTATTGCATGTCGAAATGGGGCGTCGAGGGGTTGACCAAGGCGCTGGCGGAGGAGTTGCCGGAGGGAATGGCGGCCGTGCCGTTGAATCCCGGCATCATCGATACGGAGATGCTGCGGGTCTCTTTTGGCGACGACGCCGGCTCCTACGCCAAACCCGCGGCCTGGGTGAAGCAGGCCGCGCCCTTTATCCTCGGCCTGGATGCCCGGCACAACGGGCAATCGTTGAGCGTCGAGTGAGCGCCGGACCACCGCCACCGCCTCTTATGCCGGCGGCGGGGACGCCACCTTGGCGGCGACGAAGCGCTGGATGTCGGCCAGGGTCTTCAGGCTGACCAACTCCTCGTTGGAGACGCTGAAGCCGAGGACGTCCTCGGCGAGCACCACAATCTCCATCAGCGTGAGCGAATCGAGGCCGAGGTCCTCGACCAGCCGGAGAGAGTCGCTGTCACCGGCCAGCCGGTGCCGCTGGTCGCGTTCGACGTAGCGTTCCACAATCCCGGCGATCGCGATGCGCAGCGCGGCCGGATCGCGCGTAGCCTTGAACTGACAGACCGCGGGGAAGGTCTGGGGTGGGCAGCGTTTCAGCGTTTCGCGCCAGCGTTCAGTTTCGGCATCCGCGGGGCGGGTCGCAGCGAGGGAGGTCATGTGGTAGCCTGTACGACACCTTGGCCGGCGGAAGTTGCTAGCGATCCGCAAGATTTTGCCCCGCGCGTGGCCGCGCTGGCGTGGCTGAACGCTCAGAAGTTTGCGGTGAGCGACAGCGAATACACCCGTCCCCGCCAGTCACCGTAGTTCTGCACCCCCGCGTCGTAGGGGTCGTGCATGTACTTCGGAAAATCGATCCCGAGCACGTTGTTCACGCGCACCTGAGCTCTCAACCCGTGGTCCCGGGACTGCCACGGGAGCCAGCGCGCGAGATCCACGCCCACGAACACGTCGGCCTGCCAGTATGGCTTGATCGTCGACCGGCCCTGCAGCGTCCGCTCCCGCACCGGCAGCACGCGCGAATGAAAGTAATGGCCGTCGGCACCCACGCTGAAGGTCTTCGTCGACCAGGAGGCTCCGAGATTCGCGCGGTACTTCAGCAGCGGCACGACGCCTTCCGGGGCGTCGAGTTCATCGATGACCGGCTGCTGCGGCAGGACGCGGACCTGGTACTTCTGGAAATACAGGACGCGCGCGTAGGCTTCGAGCGTGCCACCCCACACCTCGCGTCCGCGGTAGTCGAACGATCCGGTCCAGTTCTGCGACTGGCGGTTCGAAAGATTGGTCCGCCCGGTGAAAACCGTCCGGATGCGCCCGATCGTCTCGCCCGGCGCTGGCGCCTGCCGCAGCAGCCGCTCCGGCCAGTACGCCTCGTTTAGGGTGATCGTGTTCGGCGTGAGAAACAGTTCTTCGTTGGTTTTGTGGGTGGCGACGTAATCAAGGGCGGCGCGCCACCGGTGCTGCCGGCCCCGTTCGAAAAGGATCCCCGCGGTCTGGGTGAGGGCTGTCTCCGGCTGAAGATCGGGGTTGGGGACTTCGTTGACCACGACATCGTAGCCTTCGCCCCGGCGATAGTCCTCCACTCGCTCCAGGTTTACCGGAGCGGTTCCACCGCCATCATCGGGCAGCACGATCGGCCGGGTCATCCGCGGCGTCGGGTAGCGGCTGGAGGTGGTGATGCTACCCCGCAATGAAATGCCGCCACGGAAGGCCAGTTTCGCGGCATAGGTCGGCGCGAAATTCGCCTCCTTCGCCGTGTCCGCGGCCACGTACCGCAGGGCCAGATCCGTCTCGGCCGCGGTCAACCATTGCGGCAACCGGTGCAGCGGGATGAGCGGCGCCTGGAGTTCGCCGAAGAAGCTGTACCGTTGCAGCGTTCGCGAGCCCCAGCGGACGGGCGCGCCGTCCAGGGTGCCGTCGCCGTAGCGCCGCTCCTGGACGAAAGCCGCGAGCCGGTTGCGCCGGTAATCCGTGCCCAGATTCAGGATACCCGGCCCCGTCGGCAGGGCAACGGCCTCGTGGGTGAGTCGGACCGCGCCATCCAGGGCCGAGTAGGCGCCGATCTGGCCGAACTCGCCGCGCCGGCCATGGTAGATCAGCACCTGGTCGTAAAACTCGGGCGGCGCGCCGAAGACCTGGGTGTCCCGGAGGGGATTGTACTTTCCCGCGTCAACGAGCGCCTGCCAGCGGTCGGTGCTGGCGCCGACCAGGCCGCGGTAAAGGACGGTATTGCGGGAGTACTGGCCATCGAGCGCGATTTTCCAGTCGTAGGGGAGCCGGATGAGCGCCCCAGCGACGAACGAGCCGAAATCGAGGCGCGATTCGCGATAGCGGGACCCGAGCGCCGGCGCGGTTTCGTTCAACGTGACCTTGACCGGCACACCGAAGGGATTGAAGGCCGAGTCGGCGCCGAGGGACAACTCGTGCTGCATCGATTCCAGACCCCGATGCATGGTCGTGCGGGACATCATCGCATCTGCGGCGAGTTGCAGCCACGGGGTGACGTCATACACCGCCGACGTGAAGGCGGAAAACGCCTGCTGCTCTCGACCGTAGGGGAAGTCGAGGCTGGCGGGGCCGGTCGAGAAGTGCGCGGCGGAGTCGAAAAAGGACGGATTCCGCACGCCCTCGCGTCCCTGGAAGGCCGCGCGGCCCCCGCGTCCATCCGCGCCGGGCGCGACGGACGTGACTGCGGCGGTCCCCGGACCGAAGAGGGCGCCCGTTTCGGCCCGCACATTCGGAGTCGCTCCGAAGAGGGCGTTGTCCGGTCCGACCGGTCGTGCCCGGGCCCGGCGCTGGCGGTAACCGAGTTCGCTCTCGGTCGGCGGCACCGTGTGCGACCACGTCGCGTTGAAGCGGAACCGCAGCGCCTCGCCGAGGAGCGATTCCGCGTGCAGCAGTGACAAGGCCTTCTGCGGGGCGTCGAAGCCGCGCAGGGCGTTGGTGTAGGTCGCGTTGATCTCGGTGGACCGGGTGTCGACGTCCGGACGCAGGACGATGTTGATCACGCCGCCGACCGCGTTGCCGCTGTACAGCGCCGACGCCGAAACAGGCAGGACCTCGATCTGCTGCACGAGGCTGAGCGGAATGAAATTCACGTCCGGGGCGGCGGAGCCTCCCCCCAGCGTGGTCATCACCTCCGGCATCCGCCGCCCATTGACGAGAATCACGGTCTCGTCCGCGTCATAGCCGCGCAGGCTGAGATTGCTGCTGCCCGTGTCGTACAGGTCGGCGGCCGGGTCCTGTTCCGGCGGCAGGATTCGGGCGCCGGTGTCGATCAGTTCGCGCTGGAGGAACTCGTTCAGATTGACGACCCCGCTGCGGGCGATCTGCGAGCGGTTGAAGATCATGTAGGGCAGGGCGTCGCTCTCCGTGCGCCCGAGATCGAGATTGCCGCCAGCGACCCGCCTGAGTCCGCGGGTTTCGCTGTGATCGAGCGTCGAGGCCTGGGTGGCGCGTGCCTGGACCAGGAACGGTTCCATGCGGGTCGCCTCGTCCTGCACATGGAAAGATGCGGGTTCGAGCTGGGTGACTTCCGCGGCGACAACCTTGATCCCTTCGATCACCAGCGGTCGGTTGTCACCCGCGGTCGCGTTGAGCGAATAAAGGCCCGGCAGGAGGTTGCGGAACTCGAATTCACCGGTGTCTTTCGTGCGGGTTTCCGGGCTGCCGGGCACCAGCTGGACACGAACGCGCCGGGCGGGCGAGCCGTCCGGCGCGAGAAGCTGGCCTTTGACCGATCCCATGGGAGGGCCGGTCGGTCGCACCACCCATTTCCCTGGCCCCGTCTGGCGCGCGGTGTAGCCGGTTCCCTGCAGGAGGAGGGCGACGGCTTCGGCGGGCTCATAGAGGCCGGACACGGCGGTGCAGCGGACGTGTTGAAGTTCGTCGGTCGAGAAAAGGATCGCGGCTCCGGCTTGCTTGGCGAATGCGAGAAGCGCCCGGTCGGCCGCCTGCGCGGGAATATGGAATGCGATCCGACTGACGGCCGGGGCCCCCGCCGCCGCGGACCCGGAGACCCCTCCGCCGGCGAGGCACCAGGCGACCAGCGACAAGGTTAGCGCGAGACGGAGCGCGTTCGGCCGCGAACGGTCGCCGAAGAGAGCCGGAGGCCTTCGGTGAGCCGCGTCAGGGCCGGTGGGGACTGGAGGCGGCATGACCTTATCGGGCCCGTGCCGTCACGGTGATCGCGCCGCTGGCCTGGTCCTGCGCGACGTGGACGGGCAGGAACGATTGGAGGTCGCTCAGAAAACTGTTGAGATCATCGAGCCGGTACCGGCCGCCGACGCGAAGGCTCGCACAACGGGCGTCGGCGTTCAGGGCGCGACCGTGGTAGCGGCCGAAACGGTCGAGGGCACTCGCCAGCGTGGTTCCATCGAACACGACTTCGCCGTGCCGCCAGGCGAGCGCGTCCTCAACCTCCGTGGCGCCCAGGGACCGCACGGCCACCGGACCGGAGCGGGAGGTCGTGAGCTGTTCCCGCGCGGTCAGCGACACCGGTCCCGACGGGGGACCGACCAGCGAAGGCGTCACCTGAACGGAACCTTCGACCACCGTCACGGCCAGTTCGGCCGTCTCGGCACGGACATCGAAAACAGTACCAGTGACACGCACGGAGCCGGCGGGCGTGGCCACGATAAAGGGCCGCCTGGCATCTTTCGCGACCATGAAGAACGCCTGGCCGTCGGCGATCCGCACGCGGCGCTCGTCCGGACCCAGTTCCACCTTCAGGCTGGTGCGGGCATTCAGTTCCACTCGCGTACCGTCGGCGAGGGTGAGGCTCTGGCGTTCGCCCAGGGAGGTGGCCACCGTCTGGGTTTCGCTCGTCGCGCCGCGCGGGGCCACCATCCAGGCCACCATCGCCGCTCCAGCGAGCGCGCCGCTGAACAGGAGCGCCCAGCCCAGCCGGCGGGAGCGCGGCCGCTTCGGGGTCGGCATGGCCAGCGCGCCGCTCACCACCAGCGCGGGGAGTTGCTGCTCCAGATCGGCGGAAAACTGACAATACGAGGACAACAGGGCGCGATGCGTGGCGTCCGCTGCCAGCCAGGCATCCAGCGCCTGGCGCTCTGACGCCTCGAGGGTGCCGCCGTCGATTTTCGCCGCCCAGAGCGCAGCTGCTTCGTGGGCCGATGGGGACGGGGAGGGAAGGGCGCTCATGACGTCGCCTCCTTGTCGGCGCCCGCCTGGGGTGCGCATTCCGCCGGCATCGCCGCTTTCAGCAACCGGAGGGCCCGGGCGTGTTGTTTCTCGACGGTGCTGACCGCAATGCCCAGGCGCTCGGCAATTTCCCGATGGGAGAGAAGTTCGACTTTGCGCAGCAGCAGCACCGTGCGACACCCCTCGGGGAGTTCCGCGATCGCGGTCTGCAGGAGTCGCAATTCCTGCCGGGCCATGACCTGTTGCTCGACGCCGGGGGCGCCGGAAGCCGCCGTTTGAAAAGAAGGTCCTTCCGGCGCGACCGGCGAAATGCTGCGTCGCCGCAGCCGGTTGATCGCCAGCCGCCGCGCCGTGACATACAGGAGCGCCTCGGGCTTCCGCGCTTCCTGGCGTGAAACTGCGGGATAAACCCGCACATAGGCATCGTGCGCCACATCCTGGGCCTCCGGCGCGCTGCCGAGCAGTCGCGATAGGTAACGGCGCAGCGGTGCCACCGTGGCCTGGTAAAACGAACCGAAGTCCCGCGGAGGCTCGGGCGTGTCAGCCATGGCGACGGCGATGGGTCCGGAGTGCGGTTGATCTGCCCACCGCGGGAGAGGCATTGAGGAACTGGATTTCACACCTGCTCATCACGACCATCCAAGGGTTCGAACCCGCCATCCGCGAGGGAAGAAAAATGAAACAAGGTCGCGGCCGCGGGTGAAAGTGAACGTTATGCTGGCTATGAGATTCGACCGCGGGCTGGGGCGGGGTCCTCGGCAGATTCTGCCTGGATTGGGGAACTGCACCCGCTTGGGGGCGGCCGCGAACGTCAAGGCGTGACGGTCATGCAATCGTTATCGCTCGGGGTTCAACGGCTTACGTCGAGGTGGGTGGATTGGCACGGGCGATGCATCTTGCAGGCGACTACCGTAAGGACCGTCCGTACAACATTCCCCACCCCATGAAAGTGCTCCAAACCCTCATCAACGCCGTGGTCGCAGGTCTGTTTGCCGCCGCGGAAGCCCTCATCGCGCTGGACGAATCCCGTCTGGCCCGCGTGTGGCATCGCGATCGGAAAGCCTGAGGAAGATCTGAGATTTGAAATTTGAAATTTGAGATGGCGGCGTTCGCGGTTCGGAAATCTCAAATCTCCAATCTCAAGTTTCCAATGACCTCGTAGCGGTCCGGTCCACCACCAGCGTCACGGGTCCGTCGTTCACCAGTTCGACGGCCATCTGCGCGCCGAAACGGCCCGTGGCCACGGGTCGCCCCAAGGCGGCGGTGGCGAACTGCACGAACGCTTCGTAACGAGGAATCGCCACCTCGGGACGTGCGGCGTCGTTGAAGGACGGTCGCGTGCCCTTGCCGACATCGGCCAGCAAGGTGAACTGGCTGACCACCAGCAGTCCGCCACCGAGGTCGACGACGGATCGGGCCATCCTGCCCGTCTCATCCTCAAAGAGGCGCAGCGCCGCCACCTTCTGCGCCAGCCACCGGGCGTCTTCGTCGGTATCGTGATGGCCCACCCCAAGCAGCACCAGCAGCCCTCGACCGATCTCACCCACGACAGCCCCGTCCACCGACACCTTGGCGGACGAAACGCGTTGGACAACGGCGCGCATGGAGGGAGCAGCGGTTTGGTTTCAAGTTCCGGAACCAAACCCGAAACCAGAACTAGAAACCGGAAACCGGAAACCAGAAACTAGAAACTAGAAACTAGAAACCAGGAACTAGAAACCAGAAACCAGAAACTCAGATCATCGGCACGTGCGGCTCGGTTTCGGCTTCGTAGTTGATGCCGTTGAGCCCGAAGCCGAAGAGTTTCAGGAACTCCCTTCGATAGCCGGCGATGTCGGTTTCCGTTGCGAGGTTTTCGGTGGTGACACCAGGCCAGATCTGGCGGACCGCATCCTGGATGTCCGCCCGCATCTCCCAGTCGTCGAGGCGAACGCGACCGGCGGAGTCGAATTGCGGCGTGCGCCCGTTGTACATCTGGGTGGCGAACAGGCGTTGAATCTGCTCGATGCAACCTTCGTGGGTGCCGGCGGCCTTCATCACCTTGTAGAGGATCGAAATGTACAGGGGCACGACGGGGATGGCCGAGCTCGCCTGGGTGACGAGGGCCTTGTTGACCGAGATGAAGGCGCGTCCGCCGCCGTTCAGCTTCAGCAGGGAATCGATGTTTTTCGCCGCCCGCTCGAGGTCGTTCTTCGCCAGGCCGATGGTGCCGTTCTTGTAGATCGCCCAGGTGACCTCGGGCCCGATGTAGGAGTAAGCCACGGATTGCGCACCCGGCGCCAACAGCCCCGCTTCGGCGAGGGCATTCATCCAGAATTCCCAGTCTTCCCCGCCCATCACCGCGGTCGTATCGGCGATCTCCTGCTCGTTTGCCGGCTCGATCGTGACCGTGCTCACGACGCCTTTGTCCGTATCGACGGTCTTGTTGGTGTAGGGGGCGCCGACCGGCTTGAGCACTGACTTGTGGACCACGCCCGTCTTCGGGTGGGTGCGGCGCGGCGAGGCGAGGGAGTAGACCACCAGATCCACCTGTCCCAGGTCTGCCTTGATGGCCTCGAGCGTCTGGCGCTTCACGTCATCCGAGAAGGCGTCGCCATTGATGTTCCGGGCGTACAAGCCGGCCGCCCGCGCGGCGCGGGTGAACCCGATCGTGTTGTACCAGCCCGGAGTCGCCGGGCGTCCTTCTTCCGACGGACGCTCGAAAAACACGCCCAGGGTGGCCGCGCCCGAGCCAAAGGCGGCCGTAATGCGGGAGGCGAGCCCGTACCCCGTGGACGAACCGATGACCAAGACCTTCTTCGGACCGTTCGCGACGGGGCCCTTCGCCTTCACATGGTCAATCCACTCCTGCACGTGTGCGGCGCAGCCTTCAGGATGAGCTGTAACGCAAACGAACCCGCGGACCTTCGGCTTGATAATCATAAGGGCCCAGCCTCCTAAGGGGAAAATGTCCTGACAAGGGCGAAAAGCGATAGGCGTCAGGCCGCCTCATTCCTTGCCAGGGCTGGTCGCACGCGCGAAGGCACGGACACGTTACGCCGCACCGCCTCATTGCTTCTTCCCTTCATTCGTTCGCCCTTACAATCCCGCCGTTCGCGTTTCCGTACTCCGCGAATCCCGCAAGGTCATCCGGGTCGAGACCGCGCCCTCCTGCGTCCTACAGCACCGCCATCCCCACAAGCCCGAGCACAAACAGCATCGCAAGCGTCGCCAGGATGATCTTCTCGCGCTTGGTCGTCGACATCAGCACCCAAAAGTTTTGACCGATGAACAACCATAAAGCAAAGCGATTAATATCCGCTGCGCGCCCACCACGCCCTCGCAGGTTGCGCCCGGAAACCTGTCACCCATTGGGTGACATGGAAACAAGGCTTTCGCGGGTGATTGCGAAGGCTAGAGCCCGACTGCCTGGGTGCGTCGGAAGAACTCGGTGAGGAGTGGGTCACGGGCTAGCTCCGCCCACGGCTTGTTGCTGGAGACCCGGACGAAAAGCTGGTCGCCGTGGCGACGGAAGCCATAGGTCCACGCCATCCGCAGTAACTCGAGGGGGGAGTAGGGATCGCGGTACACCAGCGGACGGCCGTCGTAGATATGCCAGAACCAGACGTGCTGGCGGAAGCGTTCGAAGGCAAAGATGCGATATTCGGCGGCGGCCAGGTCGCGGCCGGCGACGTGGAGTTCCTCCCGGGTAGAGGGCGCGGGTTGCGCGGTCCAGCCGGAGCCCGGCCAGCACGCGTCGGGGGTGTGCGAAGCAACCAGGCTCACCGGCACCTGTCCGGCGGGCCAGTACGCCGTATAAAGGATGACCTCGGTCGGTGACCCGTCCCGCTCGATCCGGCGATATATTCTCTGGGCCAGATGCGACGTGCGGAGCGTCTCGCTGAACTCGTACAGGTTGTCGGTGGTGCTGACCTGCCAGCCGGGAACGGCGTCGGGCAGGAGTGCTGCCAGGTCCGGCGGGGGTACGTCTTGCCGCGGCGAGGGTCGGGTGTTGGCAATCGAGATGATCACCAGCACGGTGGCGATGCCCAAGGTGCCAATGATGGCGGCAAACCACGCCTTGGGGGCCCGAGGGGTGTCGCGCCAGACCGGTACCACGGCAGGACCCGGGCCGCCCCGCTCCAGGACCAGGGCCAGTCCGGCCAGGAGGGCAGCGGTAACGCCGAGGACGGCAAACCCGGTGAGGTCATGCCACGCTCCGGAAATATCCACGCCGCCGTTCGAAAGCAGCGTGAGGGTGAGCGAACGCAGGAAGTTCATGCCCAGCGCGAGCGGCACGGTGAGGCTGATGATGAGGGCGCGTCCCCAGGGTCGTCGCACCAGTGTGGCGGAAAAGAAAAAGCCCGCGAACACACAGGAAATCAGACTTCGGATACCGCTGCAGGCCTCCTCCACGCCCACCGTCGTGTTGGCGAGCTCGATGATGTTGCCGTGGCGCACCGCCGCGATGCCCAGCACATGCAACGCCTGCAGGACCCACTCCGTGACCCACATCTGGAGGGTCAGCGTGAGCCGCGTGTAGGTGCCCGGAGGCAAGGGCGTGCAAAGAAACCACAGCCCGACGGCGGTGGCGGCGGTCCAGTTGCACCCGACCAGCCGGACGCGATCACTCGAGTAGACCAGGGCCACTGCACCCAGCAGACAGACGAGGGCCACCGTCAGCGATCCATTGACGAGGGGGTGGGACCAGTCGACCGACGCGGCGTAAAGCCCGGCAGCCAGGAGCGCCGCGAGCGTCAGAACGAGCAGCAGGGCGACCCCCGCGCCAATCCCCGGCCCGTTTGCCAGGAAACGGATGGGGCGTTGTCGGGCCTCGTGAACGAGGAGGCCGAAAATGAGGGGCATGAACATCCCGTGCGACAAGTCGGGATTGGACCGCCAATCGGGCCAGAGTCGGACGGACAAGGCGACGACGGCGGCGCCGATCAGCACCAGGGCAAGCTGGGCGAGCCGCGAGACCTCGTTCAGGGGGGCGGCCGGCGTGACGGCTGCCGCGGGGATGGGCGCGGGTGCGGTCATGGCGGGGTGGCCGCCGGGCGGGGTTTCCCGGGGTAACGTTCAATGAGGGCGTACCCGACCTCGAGCGGCACCGGCAGAAAGGGCAGGAAGGTCGTGGCGCGCGGGTCCGACATCTGCCCCCGGAAGAATGCCTCGACCATCTGCAGCGCCGTGAAGGGCGTCTGGGCCGCGTTCCGGAGTCGAAGCATCAAGGTGTTCAGCCGATCGAGGTCGCCCAGCGCCCCAGCGGTGCAGAGGAGGGAGAACCACCCCCCGGCCGTCTCATCGGTCAGGGGCATCGGCGTGTCCTCCAGCTTGCGCTGCAGCTGCGCGAACAACTCGGGATCGGGATATCGGATCAACTGGGCGCACATCATTTTCAACCGCGCCTGGTTGAGCGGCGGATCCAGGAGAATGGCTTTGAATTCCGAGCGCAGGGAGCGGGTCGCGCCTGCAGCCGCAAGACAGCGTAACCGGAGCGTGAAATAGGCTTCGTCATCCAGGCGGATCCGATGCTGCACCAACAGATCAAGCGCGTCGTCCGGATTTCCCAGCAGGACGAGCATTTCGGCCTGATACAGAAAGCTGTAAGGCGGCAGGGAAGCGGGCCAGGGCCGCGCCACGGCAGCCCGGACCTCCTCGATCCGATTGGCGTGAAACAGCAACTCCGTTTCCAGCACGGGACGCCAGATGCGTAGCGCCTGGGTTGGTTTCGCGAGCAACGCGCGCAGCGCGGTTTCCGTCCGCGCCTGTCGGGAGGCGAAGATCGCGGCTCGCATCCACGCATTGGCCTGTCCCGGATCCCGTTCGATTTCGTCCGTGGCGAGGGACACGACCCGGTCGAAGTCCCCCCGTGCCAGCAGCGCGCGAAACCACTGCTGGGCCGTGCCGGGCCGCTCGGCCTCATGGTCCGCGTACAGTTTTGCGAAGATCTCATCCGAGCGCGCGACCTGGCTGAGCTGGAACGCTTTCGCGAGCGCCAGTCCGGCCGAGTAATTGCCCGGATCGAAGTCGTACGAGTTCGAAAGGAACAGCAGCCCCTCGTTCGTCCGTCCGGCGGCGAACGCTTCCTGGGAGCGTTTCAGGAAAAACCATCCACGCGCGGCACCGATCTCGTGCCACAAGGGCGGCAGGCCGACTTGGAGAATGCTGACCGGGTATCCGATGGTGCGGAGAAACCCGAACACCGTGAGCACGGCCACGGCGTAGATCGCCAGCGCCGACCCGCCGTACCAGCGAAATGCGATGCCCCAGAACGGCCGCACCGCGGGGCTGTCGACCGAACAACGAAGCCCCTCCGACGTTTCCACCAGCAAGGGACAGACCCGTCGAAACCGTTCCTGCTTCGCCCACTGCAGGCAGGCATCGCAACGGGTCTCGTATGCCCGTCCCGAGTCACTGGGCGACTGGCAAGGGGGCGCCACCCGCCCACGACGCATCCGGAACAACGACTTACGCGTGTTCCAGTACAGCATCGCCCAGGCAAAGCGGAAAGCGTCGGCAACCCAACCAAGCACGCAACAAGCGTGGAAGGCATGTCGGTCTCAATCAAGAACGGAGGGGACCGGGAGGGACGAGGGACGAGGAACCAGGAACCAGACGATTGCGGTTCGTGCTCGTGCTCTTGCTCGTGATCGTGATCGGGTTTTGTGACTTATCGCCCGAGCCCGAGCACGAGCAAGAGCACGAGCACGAGCACGAGCCGTGACTTTGGTCCCTAGTCCCTTTTTTCGCCCCCCGTCCTCACCCTTCGATCCCCGCGGCGCATCTTTTACGGCGTCCGTGCGTCTGAACTTGCTCCCATGAAACCCATCCTGCGTTCCCTCGTGGCCCTGAGTGCCGTTCTCTGTTTCGCGGGCACTATGCTCGCCGCCGTGGAGTCAGGTCAGCCCGCTCCTGATTTCACCCTCACCGATATCCACGGCAAGACCCACCGGCTGGCGGATTACCGCGGTAAGCCGGTCATCCTGGAATGGCACAACCCGGAGTGCCCGGTCGTGGGTAAGCACTACGAGAGCAGAAACATCCCGCAACTCCAGGCCGAGGCGACCGCTGCCGGGGCGGTCTGGCTGGTCGTGAATTCCAACCGGCCCGGAAGCCAGGGGGCGGATTACAGCGTGGAGAAAACCTCGGACTATCTTGGGCGCCACGGCGCAGCGCCGTCCGCGTATCTGCGTGATCCGAACGGCAAAGTGGGCAAACAGTACGGCGCGAAGACGACGCCCCACGTGTACCTCATCGATGCCCAGGGAACCCTCGTCTATCAGGGAGCGATCGACGATACGCCGGGTGGCAGCAAAAAGGACCTGCCCAAGGCGAAGAACTATATCCGTGCCGGGCTGGCCGCCCTGAAAGAAGGTAAACCGCTCGCCGACTCCGCCACCAAACCCTACGGCTGCGGGATCAAGTACTAGCCCGCTTCGCGGGAACTTCAGATTTCAGATTTCAGAATCATGTCGGGCTCGATCTGCGCCCGGCTCATCTGAGCCGCCCGGTCCGGCATCTGATTTGGCATTCCGATCATCTGAAATTTGAAATCTGAAATCTGAAATCTGAAATCCCCGGTCCATCCGCCTGATCCGTAATTAGACTGCCTCACAACCTTGCTGCGGCCGGACCAAGGCATGTAGTTCTCGGACCATGTTGCTCCAACCCCGGCGCGTGTTCGCGCTTTTCCTCCTCTTGGCCGTTGGCCTGGCCGGCCGTGCGTTCGCGCTCGTCAGCGGCGAAGTGCACGTGTGGGAAACGCAGGAGATCACGTTCTCCGCTTCCCAGGATTACGCGAACCCGTACGCGGAGGTGGTGTGCTGGATCGAACTCGAAGGAGCCGGCACGAAGCGCCGCGTTTACGGGTTTTGGGACGGTGGACGCACCTTCAAAGTTCGGTTTGTGGCCACGGCGCCCGGGGAATGGACGTGGCGCTCCGCTTCCAATCAGCCTGCCGACCGGGGCCTGAACGGCGGACAGGGCAAGGTGCGCGCGGTGGAGTGGACGGAAGCCGAGAAGGCGGAAAACCCGAATCGACGCGGCTTCGTGCGCGTGACCCGGAACGGCCGGGCGCTGGAGTACGCCGACGGCACGCCCTATTTTCTCGTGGGCGATACCTGGCTGGCGGCGTCGACCTGGCGGCTGCCGGTGCGGGGCGTGGGGGCGAAAGGACAGGAACCCCCCGAGCCGGGAGTTTCATTTGAGGAGGCTGTCGGCTGGCGCAAGCAGCAGGGGTACAATTCCGTGAGTTTTGTGTCCGCTTTTCCAAACTGGGACGCTGACGCCAACGGCGCGACCTTCGCAAACCAGGACGGCGTCTTTCTGCGCAACGCGTGGGAAAAGTTCGGCCATTGGGCTCCGAACGCCCGGATCACCACGGCCGACGGCGCCACCACGACGGCCAAGGACATGGCTGACGAGCACGGCAATCGTCCTTTTGCCGTTTTCGCCGACCGCGATGGGCTGGCCGATTTTGACCGGTTGAACCCGGCCTACTTCCGCAGTCTCGACCGGAAGATGCGGCACCTGTCCGAACAGGGTTTTGTGCCGATGATCGAAACCGTGCGTCGCGATCATGGACCGTCCTGGAAGGCGTACTTTGACTTCAATGTGTCCTACGGACGCTTCGTGCAGTACCTCATCTCCCGCTACGGGGCCCAGAATATCATCTTCAGCGGCATCCATCTGGACTGGATTCCGAAGGACTACAGCCTCACCGCGGACGAATTCAACGCGGCGCTCACCCAGCATCTCAAGGACTACGGTCCGCTGCCCTACGGCCAGCCTTATACCACCCTGATCGATCGCTCGACTTACACGGCTTTTGGCCATGGCGACCAGGTTCCGTGGCTGACGATGCACAGCGTGGGCAACAAGCCCCGGGACCACGGCATCTACGCGGATATGGAGGAGATCTTCCGCCTGACGCCGGCCTATCCGGTGGCGAACATGGAGCCGTACTACACGGGTTGGAACCACGAGATCAACCGGCCTGCCGGTGAAACGCCGCCGGCGGGTTCGCCGCGCGACGTCTATTTCGCGCGCGCAATGATGTACGGGTCTGTGCTGTCCGGAGGCCTTGCCGGACACGTCCACGGCCACGCGGCCTACGACATGACGGCACTGGCGGAGCCCGAAGGCTGGCGCCCTGCGTTCTGGCGCGCGCTACGGTACGAGTCCGGCGCGCAGATGAAATACCTCCGCGACTTCATGCTGTCCGAAGGCCGGCGCTATCAGGAACTGGAACTCGCCACCACTGACCTTTCCCCGCGCGCCGCGCCGAATGCGCCGGAGAACGGGCTCGATGGCTGGTCCTTCATGATGCGCACGCCGCAGCGCGATCTTGCCTTCCTGTACTTCGAGAACGGGGCGGTGAAGCCTGCGCTCAAAGGTTTCACCGCCGGCGCGAAGTACCAGTGGCGCTGGTTTCACCCCCTGACGGGCGAGTGGGACCGGCCGATCGAACTCACGGCCAGCCCCGACGGGTCACTGTCTGCCCCCGACTTTCCGAAAGCCAAATCGCCGGACTGGGCCGCGAAGGTCAGGGCCCTGTGACGGAGTTACCGGTTGGCAGGTTGCAGGTTTCTGGATCGGCGACCTGCAACCTGTGACTTGTAACCTGCAACGCGTAACCTGCATCTACACCCGGACCGCGAAGAGTTCAGGGTGCATCGTGCCCTCGGCGACCTTGTTCACGGTGCCGGTCATCATGATCGAGAAATCGGAGCCGATCTCGATTCCGATCTGCCCACCGGGCATGTGCACCGTGACATTGCGATCGACGAGACCGAGTTTGTGTGCGACGGCGGCCGAAGCGCTGGAACTGCTGCCGGACGCGAGCGTGTAACCGGCGCCGCGCTCCCAGATTTCGATCTGGAGGTTCGCCCGATCGATGACCCGCAGGAACTGGACGTTGGTCTTGCGCGGGAAATTGGGATGCGTCTCCAGGTGCGGACCGTATTGGTGGGCGAGGGCCGGCGAGATCTCGCTCAGCGGAATCACGCAATGCGGGTTGCCGATCGTGGCGGCGCAGTACGTGAACTCGCGACCGCCCGCGGTCAGCTTCTCATTGATCACGTCGCGCGCCGGGCCCGCCAGGTTCACCGGAATCTTCGCGCTGTCGAAACTCACTTTGCCCATGGCCACGGTGATCAGCCGGCCGTCGTCCTTGATGACGGCCTGCACTTGACCGCCCGGCGTCTCCACGGTGAAGGAGGGACTCTTGACGAGCTTCTGATCCCAGAGATAGCGGGAGAAGATGCGCAGACCGTTGCCGGACTTTTCCGCCTCGGAGCCGTCGGGATTGAAAATCCGGAGGCCGAATTCGCTCTGCGCGGAGGGCAGGGGGCCCCAGAGGATGCCGTCGGAGCCCACGCCGAAATTGCGATGACACACCACCCGAATCTGCTCGAGGGTTGGCGCCGGTGACCAGGATGGAAAGTCGCGCGGATCGCACACGATGTAGTCGTTGCCCAGGGCGTGATACTTATGAAAGCGCATGGAAGCCGACGACCTTGCGGCCTCCGGCACCAATGAAAAGGCAGAAAAGGCGCCGCGGCGCCGCGTAGTGATGAGCCTCATTCATCCGGCCCTTGCCATGCCGAGTCCTCATAGTCGGGTCCGTTGGCATCGCCAGTGCTAAGGATCGCTTCGACCACGCCAAGTTCGGTGTGGGCTTCAGAGCCTCGCGACGTCCTCCGCGCAGCGCTTTGGAAAACGTCCGCTCAACCATCATCACTATGAAGCACAGGGCCCCGTTCGCCCCCCGCTGGATCACAATCGCAGTGCTCGCCGCGGGCATGTTCGCCGCACCGGCACTCGCGCTGGCTGCAGATGAAGCCGCCGCGCCCGCGATCCCCAAGTTGTCCGATCTCAGCGATCTCCGCGTCGGCCTCGACACCATCTGGGTGGTGGTGGCTGGCATGCTCGTCTTTTGGATGAATGCCGGGTTTGCGCTCGTGGAATCGGGCCTTTGCCGCGCGAAGAACTGCGCGAACATCCTCGCGAAAAACTTCGTTGTTTTCGCCGTCGCCACGCTGTCCTTCTGGGTCGTCGGATGGGGTTTGATGTTTGGCGACGGTACGGCATGGGTGGGCACGCAGGGGTTGTGGTTCGTTGGCGGCCCTGACAACTCACCGGCCTTGGGCAGCGCCTACGCCGCGATGAATCCGTTCGCGACCGAGACGTACGCCGGGGTGTACGGGGCGATCAACTGGACTCCAATCCCGCTGTGGGCGAAGTTTTTCTTCCAACTCGTGTTTGCCGGCACGGCTGCGACCATCGTATCCGGCGCGGTCGCCGAACGCATCAAGTTCGGCTCCTTCATTCTCTTCAGCTTCTTGCTGGTGGCGCTGATCTATCCGGTTTCAGGCCACTGGATCTGGGGCGGTGGCTTTCTGTCGGCAGGGAATTTCCGCGATTTCGCCGGATCGACAACGGTCCATTCGGTCGGTGGGTGGGCGGCCCTCGCCGGGGTCATCGTGCTCGGCGCGCGGATCGGAAAGTACAAGGACGGCAAAGTGCACCCGATTCCTGGACACAACATGACGTCGGCTGCGCTTGGCGTGTTGATTCTCTGGCTCGGCTGGTTCGGCTTCAATTCCGGCTCGGGCATGGCCGCAGGGAATGGCAAGACCATCGCGCACGTGCTGGTGGCGACGAATATCGCGGCGGCCACCGGCACTCTCGGCGCCATGGTCGCGTCATGGCTCCTTTTGAAGAAGCCGGATCTGTCCATGATCCTGAACGGCTGTCTCGCGGGTCTGGTCGGCATCACCGCCGGCTGCGCTTTCGTGTCCTTCGCCTCCGCGGCCATCATTGGCGTCATTTCGGGGGTGCTCGTGGTGCTGTCAGTCATCTTCTTCGACAAAGTGCGATTGGACGATCCGGTTGGCGCGTTGTCCGTTCACCTGGTTTGCGGCGTGTTTGGCACGCTGGCGCTCGGCCTTTTCTATAACTACGACATCGCCTCGACGATCGCGGCCCTTCCACCGGTCGATGCCAGCGGTGCCGTGATCCCGGCGGAACAATGGGGCCGGTTGGATCAGACTCTGGTGCAGCTGAAGGGTGTCGCGACGGTCGGCGCCTTTGTCTTCCTTGCCTCGCTGGCGTTGTGGTTCGCGCTCAAGGTTACGGTTGGAATCCGGGTCAGCGCCGAAGAGGAACGCGAGGGTCTTGATATCGGTGAGCACGGCAACGAAGCTTATCCCGACTTCAGCACCCACAAATAATCGGCGTCGCCCCCGGTTTCGCGGGAACGAATTCTTGCGCCCGCGCCGTGGGATGCCACACTTAACCACCTGAATTGCAACGCAGCATCATTTTCGAATGAAACTCATCATCGCTATCATCAAACCGTTCAAACTCGAGGAAGTGAAGGAGGCGCTCAGCGGCGCCGGGATCGAGGGAATGACGGTGACCGAGGTCAAGGGCTTCGGGCGTCAGAAGGGCCACACCGAGATCTACCGCGGGAGTGAATATACCGTGGACTTCCTCCCGAAGGTGAAGATCGAGGTCGCGGTCAGCGACGACATCGCAGGCAAGGCCGTCGAAGCCATCGTCAAGGCGGCCAAGACGGGCAAGATCGGCGACGGGAAGGTATTTGTCGTTCCACTCGAGGAAGTGATCCGCATCCGCACCGACGAGCGGGGCGAGTCGGCGCTTTAAGATCCCGCTCCGTTGTCCGTTTTCCGGCCGGTCCCCTCGCGGTGACCGGCCTTTTGTTTTTTTGACCCGATTCGCACCTCTGGGCCGGAACGACGGACGGGAAGAGAGAGCGAATCCCTGCTCCAGGAGCAGACGTCCGGTTTCACCTCCGGGAGACCCGTCACCGCTGCCGTGTGACTCGCGGCGCGGTTAACGCGGGCTAACCTCCTGTTTGTCCACAACCTGCGTCATATCTTGGAAATATTTTCAGGATTTCCACGCTCGGCATCGCAGCTGCTCATGGATTCGCACCCACTCATGAAAAAGCTGTGTCCTCTTCGCCTTCTCTTCGCAACCCTCGTGGCATTCGCGGCCTGCTTCACGGCTGCCGCCGAGTCCGCCACTCCCGCTGCGGCTCCCACCCCATCGTTGGAGCAGCGCGTTGCCGGCCTTGAAGCTTATCTGACCAACGGCGATCCCACCGCCGCCTTGAAAGACACGAGCGGCAGCATCCCTGACGGGTTGACCACCGCCTCGGTCGGCACCGCCGGCCCCGGCCACAATGGCTGGCTCATGACGAGCGCCGCGCTGGTGCTGTTCATGACGCTGCCCGGTCTCGCGTTGTTCTACGGCGGCCTGGTCCGCACGAAGAACGTGCTGTCGGTGATGGCGCAGTGCCTCGGTCTGGCGGGGCTGGTCACCATCCTGTGGTGGTCCTTCGGGTACAGCCTCGTGTTCGGCAAGAATTTCGACAGCGCGCTCCTCGGCGGCTCCGAATATTTCTTTCTGAAAGGCGTCACGAGTGCGCCAAACACCGACTACTCCTACTGGGTGTCGCAGAATGTGTTCTCGATGTTCCAGATGATGTTCGCGATCATCACGCCCGCGCTGATCGTCGGCGCGATCGCGGAACGCATGAAGTTCTCCGCGCTGATCCTCTTCATGACGCTGTGGATGTTCTTCGTGTACTTCCCGCTGGCGCACATGGTCTGGGGCGTGAATGGTCTGATGAACGGCGTGTGGAACGCCGGCGCCTCGATCAAGGCGATCGACTTCGCGGGCGGCACGGTCGTCCACATGTCCTCGGGCTGGTCCGCGCTGCTGCTCTGCGTGATCCTCGGGCCGCGTCTCGGCTTCGGCCGCACGCCGATGCCGCCGCACAGCCTGGTGCTGTGCATGGTCGGCACGGGCATGCTCTGGGTGGGTTGGTACGGGTTCAACGCCGGCTCGGCGGCCGCCGCCGACGGCGTCGCTGCGAATGCCTTCACCACCACCACGCTGGCCACCGGCGTCGCCGCCTTCACCTGGGCCGCGATGGAGTGGCTCACCCGCCGCAAGGCCAGCGTGCTGGGCTTCTGCTCCGGTGCGGTCGCGGGCCTGGTGGTCGTGACCCCCGCCTGCGGTTTCATCGCCCCGAGCTCGGCGGTGCCCCTCGGTCTGATGGCCGGCATCGTCTGCTACTTCGCGTGTACAAAGCTCAAGGGCATGCTCAAGTATGACGACGCGCTGGACACCTTTGGGGTGCACGCGGTCGGCGGCACCCTGGGCGCGCTGCTCACCGGGTTCTTCGCCACCGCCGACATCAACGGCAACCTGAACGTCAATCTGAAGGACGTCGTCGGCAGCACGCTGTGGCTCGAGCAGGTCAAGGCCATCGGTCTCACCATCGTCCTCGCCCTGGTCGCCACCGCGGTGATCGCGTTCGTGGTCAAAGCGCTGGTCGGTCTGCGCCCGAGCGTCGAAGCCGAACAGGAGGGCCTCGACCTCAGCGATCACGGGGAAGAAGGCTACATCTACGAAGCCAAGTCCTGAGCTCTTCAACTTAACCAGCCATGAAATTCATCACTGCGATCATCAAGCCCTTCAAGTTGGAGGAAGTTAAGGCGGCCCTCGCCGAAGTCGGCGTCGAAGGCATGACTGTCACCGAAGTAAAGGGCTTCGGTCGCCAGAAAGGTCACACCGAAATCTACCGCGGCAGCGAATACACCGTCGACTTCCTGCCGAAGGTGAAAATCGAGATCGCCGTTTCCGACGAGATCGTCGCGAAAACGATCGATGCCATCGTCGCGTCGGCGAAGACCGGCAAGATCGGCGACGGCAAGGTGTTCGTCCTCCCGCTCGAGGAAGTGATCCGTATCCGAACCGGCGAGCGCGGCGAGGCCGCGACCTGAGCGACAGTCTAAACATCGAACGTCTAGCGTCGGACATCGCGCGTGGAATGTCGGAGGCGGCCCCCGGGGCCGCAGTCCGATGTTCCGGGTGCGATGTTCGACCTTGATTCCGAAGTAGCCACAGAGAGCACAGAGCTCCGACAAGGAGGACACGGAGGCTCGGTCCTTGCGCCAGATCGGTTTATTTGTCGGGGCTTTGGAGGTCAGCCGTCGACTCGCTGGCGCTCCTCGCTACACGAAGGCGCTTGGGCGTAGCGAAGAGCGCCAGCGATTCGAAATCCGAGGAGGGACGTGGCGAAAACGCGGGCTCCGCCGATCGA
>JAEWKR010000090.1 GCA_023457715.1 Verrucomicrobiota bacterium | reverse complement strand
GAGGAAACTCGAATGCAGCCCGTCCGTAGTCCCGCTCACTGTTTTGTGCCTGCGCGGAAGAGATGATTTTCCCAGGTCTTCATTCGTGTCGATTCGTGTCCATTCGTGGTTAACTGAATCGTTCCGGTTTAGGCTTTAGGCTGTAGGCGGTAGGCGGTAGGCTTTAGGCTGTAGGCGGTAGGCGGTTCGAGGGTTTCGTGAACTCAAAACCCAAAACTCAAAACCCAAAACCCAAAGCTGTAGGCTTTAGGCTTGTCATGCACGGTGGCGTCGACGGGGCCCTCCTGCGAATGCTGGAGCGCGCGCACGTAGGCGACACGGTTCGAGGGCTTCGTGAACCCAAAACCCAAAACCCAAAGCTGTAGGCGGTAGGCTTTAGGCTGTAGGCTTTAGGCTGTAGGCGGTAGGCGGTTCGAGGGCTTCGTGAACCCAAAACCCAAAACCCAAAACCACACCCCGGTGACCAGAAACGAGAAACCAGAAACCAGAAACTAGAAACCAGAAACCCGCCCGCCTACCCTCCGCCCCGTCCCAGTCCCAGCACCTGATCCGCCCGCTCGCGAAAACTTCGGCTGAGCTTCAGCTTCGTGCCGTCGTGGAGGATCACGATGAATTCTCCGTTCGCGAAGGGTTGCAGCTCCTTGATCCGATCCACGTTCACCACCGTCGAGCGATGGATCCGCAGGAAGGTGCGTGGATCGAGCTTCTGCTCGAGCGCGGCCAGGGTTTCGTGGACCAGATGCGATCGGCCGCCGACCCGCACCGCGACGTAGTTGCCCGCGGCTTCCAGCCAGTCCACGGAGGCGACCGGGACAAAGTACACCCGGCCGGCGTCTTTGATCACGAGTCGGGTGAGTGGTCCGGTTGCCGGCTCGGCCGGCGCGCCCTCGGTGGGCAGCGGCGGGCTGGCCTGCGGGGCGGCCGGTCGGTCGACGAGTTCGCGTAGCTGCCGGCCAAGGTCGGCGTCGCTGCGGGTGCGCAGGCGCTCCCGGGCCCGGGCCAGGGTGCGATCAAACCGCTGCGGATTGATGGGCTTCAGCAGGTAGTCGAACGCGCAGCGTTCGAAGGCCGACACCGCATGGTCGTCGTGGGCGGTGGTGAACACGATGACCGGAGGCACGGTGTCGCCGAGCGCGTCGATCAGCTCGAGGCCGTTCTGCTTCGGCATGTGGATGTCGAGGAACAGGAGGTCGGGCCGGTGGCGACGGATCTCTTCGAGCGCGCGCGGACCATTGCCCGCTTCGCCCACCACCGTGACGTCGGGATGGCGTTGGAGCAGGTGGCGCACGAAGTCGCGGGCGTGAACTTCGTCGTCCACGATCATCACGCGCAGCGGGGCAGGGGAGGCGGTCATCGGACGGACGAGGTGCGGGGAGCGGAGTGGACGCGGAAAGGGAAACGCAAAGTCACGGTGCAACCGCCGCCCGGGGCCGCGGCGAGCGCGAGCGACTGCGCCGGCCCGTACAATTGACGCAGCCGTTCCTGGGTGTTCGCGAGGCCGATGCCGTTGCCCGTGGACGCGGCGCCTGCGGGCCCCGGGGTGCGGGCCCCGGCGGCGGTGGGATGACCGTCGTCGAGGCCCGGCCCGTTGTCGCGTACCCGGCACATCAGTTCGTTCCCCTCGCGGGTGACGGAGACCTCCAGGCGCGCATCCTCGGATACGTTTTCGAGTCCGTGTCGAAACGCGTTTTCGACCAGCGGCTGGAGCAGAAGGTGTGGAATCTCGGCGTCGTCGACCTCGGCGGAGGCGATGACGTCGATCGTCAGCCGGTCGCGGAACCGCTCGCGCTGGATGTCGAGGTACAGCCCGAGCGTCTCGAGCTCCTCACGCACGGTGACGCATTGCTGTGCGGAGCGGGTGAGCGAGATGCGCAGCAGATCGCTGAGCCGGGTGAGCATCTGGATCGCGACCTCGTTCTCCTTCTTGGCGATGAGCGACACGATGGTGTTGTGCGCGTTGAAAAGAAAATGCGGGTGCAACTGCGCCTTGAGCCGGTCGAGGTGCGCATGCGCGAGCCGGGTTTCGAGCTGGCTGGAGACCAGTTCGCTTTCGCGAAACCGCCGGTGGTATTCGAGCGCGTGCGCGGCGCCGACGATCATCCAGTAGACGCCGTAGTAGAGATGCGACTTGTAGACGCCCAGGAAGAGGAAGGTGCGCAGGGCGGGCGGTTCGTTGCGCAGGAGTTTTCCGAGGGCGGTGATGCACAGCCAGTCGAGGACCATTTGCAGCGCGACGACGCCCAGACCGATCAGCGCGAGGCGCAGTACGGTCGCGGCCCGGCGCTGGCTCTCGATCGGGTAACGGCGGGTGAGTCTCAGGACGAGAAACGTGAGCGGCGCCCAGCCGATCCAACCGGCGTCCCAGATGATGCGCGCCACGAAGTCGAGCTGCCCCGTCTTTATCGACTGACCGATCGCCGTCAGGACGATCACGGTGACGCTGATGAACGTCCACAGCGCGGTCACCGCCACCCGCGTGAAGACGCGGCTCGGGGCGCGAACAGGCTCGGACGAGGTGGGACGGGTGGGCATGGGGGGGCGGTCCGGCGCGTCCAGAAGCGGGAGAGTGAAAGGGAAAGGGAAAGTGAAAGTGAAAGTGAAGGTGAAAGTGAAGGTGAAAGTGAGGGTGAAGGTGATCCCGCACTCCCACTCTCACTCTCACTCTCACTCCCACTTTCACTCTCACTCTCACTTTCCCTTTCTCGGCTTGCACCTGGAAACACTCGTTTCGCGGAAAACGCGTCGCACCGGGGCGCCCGGGCTGGTGCAGGTGGGGCGTTCCCTCCCATGATCTCATTCCGCTCCTGTTTCGTTGCGACCCTGATTGCACTGACCGCCCTTTCCGGCGGGTCGGTTTCGCTCGCGTCCACTCCCGCCGCCACCCCGCTCTCCGGTCGACTGGTGGTCGAGCCGCTGGACTCCACGGTGCTGCGCGGCACCCGCACCGGCGTCGATCCCCGGCGGCACGTGCGGGTGTACCTGCCTCCGGGCTACGAGGCCTCCGGGCGTGCGTATCCGGTCGTTTATTTCTGTCACAGCATCTTCCAGGGCCCGGCCGACGTGTTGAAAGACGGCAATCTTGTGAATCAGATCGAGCAGGCGGTGAGGAGCGGTGCGATGGCGGAGTTCATCCTCGTGGTGGGCGATTACACGGGCCCGACGACCGGCAGCCTCTATGAGAACAACCCGGCAACGGGACGGTGGCTGGATCACACCGTAGACGAACTGGTGCCGTTCATCGACGGCCGCTACCGGACCCTGCGCCGGCCGGAAAGCCGGGGGCTCGTCGGCGAAATGATAGGCGGGCGGGGAGCGTTCCAGCTCGCGATGCAGCGCCCCGGTGTCTTCGGCTCGCTGTACGCGCTGAATCCGGTGGGCACGGCGACGGGGCTCCTGCCGGTGCAGACCTATCCGAACTGGAAGAAGATCCTGACGGCCCGATCCGCGGACGAGCTGAAAGGCGATCCCATCTCGCAGATCTTCGTCGCCGCGAGCCAGGCTTACCTGCCCAACGAGGCGCGTCCGCCCTTTCATTGCGATTTCCTGATGGAGCTGAAAGACGGCGAGCCGGCCTACCAGGCGGACAACGCGGTGAAGTTCATTGCCGGGTTTCTCCTGCACGACCGTCCGGATGAAGAATGGCGCAACCTGCGCCGGCTCCGCGCGCTCGCGTTCGACTGGTCGCGTTACGATCCCATCCAGGACCACCTCACCGGCAGTCTTTCGCTCAGCCGCAAACTCGAACGCTTCGGCATCGAGCATGAGGCGGAGGAGTACCGTGGCGTGTACTGGTCACAAAACTGGGGCGACCACGGCCGCTTCGCCCGCCGGGTTCTGCCCTTCCTGGCGCGCAACCTGGAATACCGGTAGGCCCGGAGGGCCGGAGGGCCAGAGGGCCAGAGGACCAGAGGGCCGGAGGACCAGAGGGCCGAAAGCTGAAATGCTGAAATGCTGAAATGCTGAAATCGGCGGCGACGTTCGCCACATCTCAAATCTCAAATCCCGGCGCAGCCGGAGTGCCGGAGGGCCGGAAGCTGAAATGCTGAAATGCTGAAACGCTGAAATCGGCGACGAAGGTCGCCACATCTCAAATTTCAAATCTCAAATCTCAAATCCCGGCGCAGCCGGAGAGCCGGAGAGCCGGAGGGCCGGAAGCTGAAATGCTGAAATGCTGAAATGCTGAAATCGGCGACGAAGGTCGCCACATCTCAAATTTCAAATCTCAAATCTCAAATCCCGGCGCAGCCGGAGGACCGGAGGGCCGGAAGCTGAAAAGCTGATGCTGAAATGCTGAAATGCTGAAATCGGCGGCGACGTTCGCCGCATCTCAAATTTCAAATCTCAAATCTCAAATCTCAAATCCCGGCGCAGCCGGAGAGCCAGAGGGCGGGAAGCTGAAATGCTGAAATGCTGAAATGCTGAAATCGGCGGCGAAGGTCGCCACATCTCAAATTTCAAATCTCAAATCCCGGCGCAGCCGGAGCCGGCGCGCTCGTGCGGAAACGTGGCGGACCTACCAGCGTCGGGTGATCCCCATCAGCAGGTTGTAATCGGCGAAGGCCGCGCTCACAGCCGTGGTGCGTCCGGCGCGCCGCTCGTCGACACTCAGCCAGCGCACGCGATAGGTCGTGATGGGAACGGAGACGAACATGCTCCAGGAGCCAAAGCCGTAGCCGATGCCCGGCTCAACCGCCATCGTGTAACCCGGCCGGCGAAATCCCTCGTCGGAACCGATGAGATCATGCACGGGCTGCCCTTCCCACCGCAGGCCGAGCAGCAGGCTCGCCCCTTTCCATCCAAGCGGTTCACCCCAGGCGATGCCGGTGCGCGCCAGGAAATAGTCCGGCACGCTCGAGGTGGAGTTCGGCACATACGGGCCGGCCCCGGACCATTGGTTGTTCACACCATTGTGCCCGCGGGGATTGGCGAGATAAGTGAGCTCACCGTAAAGCAGGGCCGAGGTGCTCACCTGTTGAAACGCCTCGACGCCCAGGATGATGCCGAGGCCGCCGTCGCCCGGCTGGATTGCCATGTCGGCCGGACCGCGACGCCAGACCAGGTTGGGAGGGGTGCCGGCAGGTGCAATGTTCACGCGGCGGTCTGTTTGCACATCCTTCTTTCCCGTCGGCAGCTTCACGCCCAGCCCAAGTCTGATATTCTGCCGCGAGTGGGTTGCGGGATCGAGCATCCAGCGACGGAAGGTAACGGCGATGTCGCCGAGACCGGATGCGCGGTCCTTGCTCCCGGTGTGCGGCGGACTGGGGCTGCGATCGAACGTGCCCCATTGAACCGGCACGCTCGCCGTCACGGATGACCGGTCCGTGAGCATGCGGGTAAGGGAAGCGTCAAGCACGGTGCGCACGACCGCGGGAGCGTTGGCGGGCACCCGTTCCACGTTTTGGTCGTAGAAGTGGCGGTCAGCCTCGTAGTGACGGAAGGTCAACGAAGCTTCCCATTGCCCTTTGTGGAGGTAGCGGGCGCTGTCCTTGGCGCCGAGCATGGGCGGACTGACACGCGTGGCCATGCAGCCCTGGCTGAACGCAGAGGGAGTCAGCAGGGGAATCGCCGCAATCATGGCGAGCGCGCTGAGGAGGGGAGTACGGTGTGGGGTGGGTTGGGTACGATGCATGTGGGGATTGGTACCGCAGGGTAAGGGCTGCAGTACGAGCGCCGCGTACCTGACAATCCCACCCCATCGTGAAAACACTTCTGGGGCGATCCGCCTGAAGCCCGGTGCCGGTCGCACGCTTTTGCAGGCGGCGGCGGCTAGGGGGCCAGGGCGCCAGGGCGGTCGGAAGGAGGTCCGAGCATTCCTTCGGCTAATCGCGCCCGAAGCTGGGCACTCCTGTTTCGCTGCCGATCGGTCCCCGTTCGATGAATTCGGTCGACGGCCGGTCTGCCCCCGACCTGTGCCGGGTGTGAGCGTTGCGAATCGTCCGCCTCGTGCGCAAGATGTCGGTATGCCCGCCGTCAAAACCCGCCGACCGCAACCTCGCGCTCGGGCTCGAAGGACCGCGGGCGGCCCGCCCGCAAAGCTCAAGATCCGCGTCGACGCCACCACCACCGTGTCCGGCCTGCTCCAAGTCCCACCGGACGCGCGCGCCGTCCTCGTCCTCGCCCACGGCGCCGGCGCCGGCATGACGCATTCCTTTCTCGCGGCGTTTGCCGCGGGGCTGGCGGAAGCGGGCATCGCCACGTTGCGGTACCAGTTTCCGTATATGGAACGCGGCTCGCGCCGGCCGGATCGACCCGAGGTCGCGCACGCGACGGTCCGTGCCGCGGTCGCGGCCGTGCGCCAGCGGTTACCGAAGCTCCCGTGTTTCGCCGGCGGAAAATCCTTCGGCGGGCGCATGACCTCGCAGGCGCAGGCAATCGAGCCGCTGCCGGGCATCCTCGGGCTGGTGTTCGTCGGCTTCCCGCTGCACCCCGCTGGAAAGCCCTCCATTGACCGGGCGGCGCACCTGGACCAGGTCCGGATTCCGATGCTGTTCCTGCAAGGCACCGACGACGACTTGGCCGAGCTTAAGCTGCTCCGCCCCGTCTGCCGCCGCCTCCGCCGGCTGGCTACGCTGCGATTGTTCGCGCACGCTGATCACGCCTTCCACGTTCCCGCCCGCACCGGCCGGAAGGGTGCCGAAGTCATGACCGAACTCGTCGCCACGGCTGCCCGCTGGATGGAGAACCAGGCAGAAACCACGCGTTGAACCACGAATGGACACGAATGAACACGAATAAGAGAGGAAACTCGAATGCACCCCTTCTGTAGTCCCGCTCACTGTTAAGAGCCTGCGCGGCAGGGATGATTTTCCCAGGTCTTCATTCGTGTCGATTCGTGTTCATCCGTGGTGAACCGAATCGTTCCGCCTAAAGCCTAAAGCCTACAGCCTAAAGCCTACCGCCTACCGCCTACAGCTTTGGGTTTTGGGTTTTGGGTTTTGGGTTTAAGAAGCCCACGAACCGTGTCGCCTACGTGCGCGTGCTCCAGCGTTCGCAGCAGGGCCCCGTCAACGCCACCGTGCATGACAAGCCTAAAGCCTAAAGCCTACCGCCTACCGCCTACAGCTTTGAGTTTTGGGTTTTGAGTTCACGAAACCCTCGAACCGCCTACCGCCTGAAGCCTACCGCCTAAAGCCTACCGCCTACAGCCTACCGCCTACCGCCTACCGCTCTCCGGCGTTGCCAGGCGAGGTGTCGCGAACACGCTTTGGCCGTGGCTTTCCGTCCAGACGAGCAGGTGGTCCATGGTGAGATCGACAACCGCGAACGCGGCCGGGTAACAGGCCGGATTTGGTTCGCGGGCCGCGAGGAGCCGGTCGAACTCGAACTCAAGGGAAACGCGTGGCGCGATCTGGCGGGGCGACGGCTTGAATTCGTCAATCCCAAGCCCGTCGTCGGCGACGTGTCGTTCCTGCGCGCGCAGCAGGTCGGCGTGGTCGGAGACTGCACCGCGTCGCGCAAGGTGCGCGTGCCGGAATTGTCGCGGGAAGAATTCGCCGCGTACTACAAGGCGCGGAAGCCGTTTCCCTGGCATTGGGCCAACAGCTTGTACCTCGAATGGTTCAGCGCCGCCAACGGTCGAATCGTGATCGAGTCCGCCGACTACCAACTCACGGTCACCGACGGCCCGACGTGGGAAATGTCGGAGGCGGAAGAGACGGACCAACTGCGCGCCAACGCCACCGCGCTGACCGACTTCATGAGACAGCTCGGCGCAGCTTTCGCGGCGGGCGACCCTGCCGATGTCGAAATCACGGACCTGAGCCCAACTGACCTGGAAATCGCCGCCGCGGACGACGGGGGCGACGCTTCCCGGTCGCGCGACGAGGCGGAAACCGCAGACGAACCGCAGAGCGCCGCGGAAGCGGAGGCCGAGCGCGCCTACGACGACAACGAGCGGCTGCTTGACCGCATCGAGGCGCGGATGGCGCGCGAAGGTGACGATGCCGATTTCGAGACGATCCTCGAAGAGGAACTCAACCGGATGCGCGCCGAGCGAGGCGAACCACCGTTGGAAACGGATGAGCCGGCCGAGCTTGAGTTTGGCGGCGAAGAACCGGTGTTCCCTGAGAGCGGGCCGGCGGACGCGGATGCGATTGAGCTGGGCCGTACGCACCCGGTGTACGAACAAGCGCGGGAGTTTGTGTGCTGGCTCGAAGACCAACTCACTCCGGCGGATGCAGCGCCGACGGCGTACTCGCGCGAACACCCGATCAACGAACTGCGGCGGTGTGCGATGATGGGTGCAGCCAAGCTGGCCGGCGCCCTCAACTCCGACCCGTTGTCGCTTCCCGCTGAGTTCCGGGCCGGGTCGGTGGTTCGCCTGAAACGCGCGCGCGCCTATTACGCCGACGCGCGGGCAGCCGCGGACGATTGTCCAACGGACCTCGTGCCCGCCAGAGACGAGATCGTGCGGCGGCTGGCTGGGTTCATTGCCGACTGCGATCGCCTGATCGCGGAATTGCGCAACGGGCTGGATACGGCGTCCGAAGGGTAGAACGATCAACGGCGTCCCTCTTCGCGACCCATTGCTCAGGTGGCGAGTCGAGAGGCCCTCGTATCGAGCGTAGCGAGATCAGCCCTGGCCGCAGGGACAGTCCAAGCGCCGCAGGAGCTTGGTTTGACACCCGCGCTCGGTTTGCTGCAGGCCTGCGCTCAGGCAATCGCTTTGGGGAGCGTCAAAGCTGGTGACGCACAAGAGGGCGGTGATTTGCCTGTCCCGGTCACGATTCCCCGACTCGAAAGCGTCGTGTGCTCAGGATTGATCGTGCCGCCCGCCACCGTTACGGATTGGCCCCCCGGATGCCCCCTCCTGCTGCCGAGATTCATGATCGCTACGACACCGTCTGGAATCGCCTGGGGGCGTTTGTCGTCGACTCCGTGCTGCTGTCGCCCGTGTGGCTGATAGGGCCGCTATGCTACCGCCAGATCGTTGGCCAAGCCGTCGGCTCGGTCTGGAACCTGACTTCGCTTCTGCTGTGCACCGCGTACTACGTCCACTTTCACGGGCATTCCGGGCAGACGCCGGGCAAGCGGCTGCTACGGGTCCGGGTCGTGACCGCCGGCGGGGAGCAACCCATCGGCTACGTCACAGCCGCGATGCGCGAATTGCCCTGGGTGGCCATCGCGCTGCTCGGCGTCGTCATCACCGATCTGGTGCGCGATCCACGGCTGGTGCGGACGTTTCCGATTCTCGAATCCTTGGTTGCGGGTGGAAATGCCCTGCTGATCGTGCTCACGGCAAGACACCGCGGCTTCGACGACGCCCTTGCGGGGACCGTTGTCGTACGCACGTCCGCCGCATCGGTGGCCGCGACGCCTGTCGCCACCACGTCACCGGCAGAACGTTTCGAACGCTCGCTGTATTGTCCTGCCGGTCGCAGCCGTCGCGCGCTCGCGACCATGTTCAACGCTTTGCTTTTCGCAGGCATTCCCCCTGCGGGGCAAATCCTCGCCGGAGGGGTGCTCAGCACGGGGTCGCCTGCGGTTCAGGTTCTCTTGTCCGGCAGCCTCCTGATGATGCTGTGGCTTTTCACGGTCAGCGTCGGCAGCAGTCCCGGGGGGCTCTTCTGCAAGCTGGTGATCCGTCACCGGGAGGACCGCCCGGTCCGCTGGCCAACGCATGTGCTCCGTACGCTGCCCCATCTGCTGCTCGGCGTCTCTGTTTTGCCCAAACCGCTGGTTTCGCCGGAGCTGAAGACGGCGCACGCGGCCGTCTTCCTGGTGATCGCGCTGCCGATGGCCCTCAACGCGATCGCGTTCGCCACCCGCGGCGTATCGCTGGTCGACCGTGGTCTGCAGCTCTCCTGGTGGAGATTGAACCTGCCACCGGACCTGAGCCGCCGCCGATGATCGCAGCCTCCTTCTTAGGCCACCTTCGCACGATATCCGGCCTGAGCGTCTTCGAGCTCCCGCCGCGCCGCAGCTCCCCTCTGGTTGCACTCTATAGTAGCACCTATCGGCCTGACCCCCCCTCTGATCCGGGCTCCCCGCCGTTTGGAAAGCTGAACGCTGATCGCTCCGATCGCTGCGTCCGCTGCCCCCTCCTAACTCCCATACGGGAGCGCGTACACCTCGACCAGCACCTCGGCGGTTTCGGCGGCGTCAGACTTTGCGTGGACCGTATATGTGCCCGCCGGCAGCCAGATCAACAGGGCGCAGTCGTCGTCAGCCGCGTTGAGCGGGAAGGCGCCGACCATGCCGGACACGGTTTGGAGGCCCGCGATCAGGCCGCCGTAGTAAAGGTCGTTCCACGCCGCCCGGCTGTGCAGTAGTTGCTCGCCCGTGTACAGGCTGACAACGGGGGCGGTCAAAGCGACCGCCACGCCGTGCCGGCGCAGCCCGGGTCCAACGGCGCGGACGAGCACGTGACGACCCTCGGTGAGCGAGAATCCTGCGATCACCGGATGGCCGGGCGCGGAGAGCGCCCGGGTGCTGACATTGGCGAGGACGGTGCGTGAGTCCCGCTCGTGCCACAGCACCGTGACCCCGCTCACCGGCGAACGCTGGGCTCGCGTGGCGGTTTCGAAGACCAGGGTGGGGAAGTGGGCGTCGAATACGACCTTGGTGTCGCCCTCCGCCTCGTCCAACGTGTAGGTGCCGGTCCGGCCGGAACGGTGGTTGTTCCAGCCCGCTCGCACCCGCGGATCGGTGTCGATCTCCACGAATGACCCATCCGGCTTCAGCCAAACCCAGCTGTTGGCCCAATAATAGTCGGAGCTCGAGACGAACCAGACCATCGCGTCGACCGTCCGTCCGCTCGCGGCCATGGAACACCAGAACAAGCTGAACAGCAACAGAACGCAGCGCATGTCCTGAATGACCAGCGAGCGCTTCGAACCCGCTATCATTACGAGTTGGGAAGCTGGCGCTATCAGCGATCAGCTGCCAGAGTCTTGCGATCTCCGCGTCGAAACTTTGGCCCTCGACGCGCTACGAGGGCTCGTGGAACTCGGCCTCTTCGCTTGCTCCCGTTCGACAAGCTCAGGGTCTTCGACCGTTTCGACGCGCTGCGCTTGCTTGTGGTGAGCTTGTCGAACCGCTCAAGGCCGAGTCTTGCGAGGCCCGCGTCGTACCGAGCGTAGCGAGATCAGCCATGGCCGC
>JAEWKR010000089.1 GCA_023457715.1 Verrucomicrobiota bacterium | reverse complement strand
CCCCCAAATCCCCCAATCCCCCTTCGGCGCTTCGCGGGTGGCGAACGAACGTTGTTCTCGGAACCACCGTCCGCGTTTGGGTTCAGTTATTCACAATTCTGTTCCCTTATGAAAACCAAACGAAACGTGGGCAGTGATCGCGGTCGTGTTTCCTCTCAACCGCACGAAGTGCGCTACGCGGCGAAGAAGGTGGGTGGCCGCAATGCGGCGACGCGGGTCCGCAAGGCGAAGAAGACGCTTGGCCGCAAGACCAGCCGCAAGGCGGTCATGAGCCGGGCGCGGTCGTCGAAGTAACCGGAGGATTGCCGTCGGGTGCGTGCCGGCTAGCGTCGCCGGCATGGATCTACCCCGGCGCGAATTTCTGAAGACATCGGTGGCGGCAGGTCTGGTCGGCGCGTTCGCGCCGGCACTGACCGCTGCGGCCGCCCCCGGCGCGGCGCCCGCGGACGAGCGGGAGTATTACGACCTCCGGTCGTATCGACTGCGGGCCGACGGGTCGCGGGCTCTGCTCGACCGTTATCTGGAGGCCACCCTCATCCCCGGTCTGCGTGCACGCGGGGTGGGGCCGATCGGCGTCTTCGAGGAGGTTTCGGCCGAGCCGGCGTCCAGCCACGAGCCGACGCTTTGGGTGCTGATTCCCCATCGGAACCTCGCCTCCTACGTGGCGGTGGTGCGCGACTTTAACGCCGACCCGGCCGTGCAGGCATCGGCGGGCCCGTATTTCGCCGACACCCGCAAGGCGGCCACCGCGGCCTACACCCGCATCGATTCCGCGCTGTTCATCGCGTTTGCGGGGCAGCCGAAGCTGCGCCTTCCGGCCGCGCGCGCGTCGGCCACCCGTGTGTTTGAACTCCGCACCTACACCAGCGTCAATGAGGAGCGGGCACTCGAGAAGGTCGCCATGTTCAACGACGGGGAGATCGAGGTGATGCACGACGTGGGTCTTTCGCCCGTCTTTTATGGCCAGGCGCTTGCCGGCCCGTCGCTCCCGCAGCTGACCTACATGACCAGCGGGCCAGACATGGAGACGCACCTTCAGCATTGGAAGGCATTTGGTGACCACCCGGTTTGGGTGAAGCTGAAAAATGACAAGCGCTACGCCGACACCGTCGCGAAGATCACGAAGTGGTTTCTCAAGCCGGCGGCCTATTCGGAAGTGTGATCCCGGCTTCGCCGGGATTTCAGATTTCAAATTTCAGATTTCAGATTTCAGATGGGTCGTCCTGCGCACTCAGGGCCTTCGCTCCGCCCTTTACTGGCTCCCGCTCTGAAATCTGAAATCTGCAATCTGAAATTCCCCGCGTAGCGGGGCTACCGGAACATCCATCGCAGGATCTCCGGCAGCAGCGCGCCGCCGTGGGTGTCCGAGTGGTTGCCGTCGCCCCATTCGTGGCGGACGTCGTAGCGCGGACCCTCCAGCTTGCGCCGGTCGGCGTTGGCGTTGGCGAACTGCAGGGCGGCGAGCATCTCCTGATTCGCGAGAAACCAGTTGCCGTGTTCGTTTGCGAGCGCCGTCCACTCCGGTTTGAAGCCCTTGGTGTCGGTGATGTTACTCAGATCGTTTTCGCCATCCTGGAGGAAGATCCGGAGCGGCTTGGGTGGGTTCTTGCGAATGAGGGTGGGGTAGAGGTCTCCGCCCGGGATCATCGGTTGGTTGCCGCGGGCAGGCCGGTAGCCGATGGCGGTGTAGCTGCCGATGAGGCTGATGACGTTGCGGAATTCGTCCGGCCGCTCCCAGGCGACGGTGAACGCGCAAATCGCGCCACTGCTCGTGCCGCCGATCACGCGCTGCGCCGGGTCGTCGGTGATCCGGTACTGCCGCTTCAATTCCGGGATGAACTCCTCGATCAGCATCCGGGCGTAACTATCGCTGAGGACATCGTATTCCTGCGCGCGATTGTCCGGATTGCCCATGCCGAGGTTGTCCGGGTAACGGTCGCTCAGGTTGCCGGGCGTGAGAAAGAGGCCAATGGTGACGGGGATTTCTTTCCGGTGAATCAGGTTGTCGAGCACCTGGTTCACCCGCAGCGGACCGTTGGGATTGAGCGCGCGCTGGCCATCCTGAAACACGAGCAGCGCGGCCGGCTGCTCGCCGGTGTACTGGGCGGGCACATACACCCAGTACTGGCGGACGGTTCCGCGGATGATCCGGCTCTTCCATTCGAGCGGCCCGTGGAGCTGCCCTCGAGGCACCCCGGGCTGGGGCAGGGAGTCGGCAGTCAGGGGATAATCGCCCAGCTTGCGCTCAGCCGGGGCGGTTTCTGCGCCGGGGAGCACCGTCGCGACGAGCAGCAGCAAGGCCGTGAGAACGTGGGGTCGTGGGTTCACGCGGACAGCCGTAGGTGCGGGAAGGCGCGCTGGCGAGGGCGTTTGCGGGCGCACGCGCCGGTTTCGCGGGATTGCGAAATCGCCGGCGCTGATTGCACTCCGGTGCGTGAGTCGAATCTCCGGCCGGATGCCACCGCGGCGAAAGGCGACGTTCCAGCGCACGGAGCGGGGCGTGCTCCTGCGTACCCCCCTGGGCTGGGTGGAACTCGTGGCGGAGGAGGACGCAGGTTTCCGCCTGAGCGTGGGCCGCGACGCACCACCCCCTGCGCCCGCTTCGGTGTTCCTGGACGACCGGACCGGGCCTGGGGCGGAGGCCGCGCGGCGCC
>JAEWKR010000088.1 GCA_023457715.1 Verrucomicrobiota bacterium | reverse complement strand
AAATCATCACTTCCGCGCAGGCACAAAACAGTGAGCGGGACTACGGACGGGCTGCATTCGAGTTTCCTCTCCTATTCGTGTTCATTCGTGTCCATTCGTGGTTAATCCGTCTGCATCGTTCCGGCTATGTGGTGGGTTCGTTCGCGCTACCGGCCCGTTCGCACCAGCTGAAGGACGCCGAAATTCGACGGGTTCAGGTAGTTGTTGCCGGAACGATCGTTCCAGGTCGCGACGCTCGAACGCACGCCGTCACCGGCGCCATCGTCGTTCACCTGCAGATCGAAACCAATGAACGTGCCGTCGCGTTCCGGCGAGGCCAGGGTGGCGAGTTCCGGCACCAGGATCGCCGCCTCGATCACGTAGCCGGTGGCGGTCCGCCGCGCCGCGGTGGTGAACCGGCTGGCGGAGGCCGCGCCGCCATAGCTTTGCTCGTTGTCGAAGTTGACGCGGTACTGCGCGTCGTCGCCCTGGTACGTCTGGGTCTGGCCGTTGTTGCCGTCGACGAAGATTTCGATCGAATCCTGCTCCCACACATTGGCGCTGGCCTTGCTCAGCACGGGATCGGTCACTTCCGCGAGCACGTAGACGTGGGTGTCGTCCCAGAGCGTGCGCACGTTTGCCGTCGCCCCGCCCGAGCCCAGCACGAACGTCCGGGTTTCGAACGCATCGGTCTTCGCCCAGGCCGCGTCCACCTCGCCGTCGATCGTCGGCGTGCCGGCCAGCGTCCGGATCAGCTGCCGTTCGCCGAGCAGCGTCAACGTGCCGCGATTCGCCGTCGACACGTCCTGCGCGTGTTTGGTGTCGCTCCACGAGAGCCGCTCGCCGGTGGCGCCATCGGTGACGCGCACATCGAACTTCAACGTGCCGCCCACGGCCAGCGCCTGGCCCGCGGGCAGCGTGGCCCGCAGTTCGTAACCGCCCTGCCTGGGGCGCAGCAGCGCATCGGCACCGTTCACCCGGTGGCGGCCGAAGCCGGCGAAGGTGAAGCGGGTGCCGCCGAGGTAGAGATCGACCCCGTCGTTTCCGCCGGCGGTGGCGTCGGTGACGTTCACGTGCACGTACAGTGCATCGCCGTTCCAGCCGGTCCGCACGGTCGCCCAGCTGACTCCGTCGGCGGTCACGGTCCCGAGCCGCTGGGGAGCGAGCGCTTCCCAGAAGGTGGCCGGCTGGGCGACGCTCCAGCGCTCCACCTGCGCGACGGGCAGGCTCTTGGGGACGATGGGCAGCTGGGTCGGATCGACGACGCCCCAGTACGCGTGTTTCGCCTGGAGCTGCTCGTCGAAGAGCAGCGGCTTGTCGTCGCGGCGGATCGGGAAGGTCTTCAGCCAGCTGCTGTCGTCGCCCAGGCCCCACAGGGTGACGCTGTTGATGTAGGGGCTGAGCTCGCGGTACACGTTGAACGTGTCGCGGTAGCGGTAGCCCTGCTGCACCAGCACCTGCTCGCTGACGGGCGCCGTATCCGTGCTGTTGGTATAGGCGCTGATGTCCATTTCGGTGATTTCGTTCATCAAGCCCATCCCGGCGAAGAGCTGCAGGGTGGCGCGGATGTCGGCCAGCGGGGGCCACTGCACGTTGTTGTGCATCTGGTGCCCCACCCCGTCCACCGGCACGCCGCGGTCGAGCAGGCCCTGCACGACGGCCTGCAGCGCGGCGCGCTTCGGCGCGTCGGTCGTGCTGTAGTCGTTGATGTACAGCGCGGCATCGCCCGCGTACTGCCGGGCCAGCCGGAATGCGTGGTCGATGTAGTCGGGTCCGACGATCTGCAGCCAGGGGGAGTTGCGGAGCCCGCCCGGCTGCGAGGCCTCGATCACCTCGTTCACCACGTCCCACGAATCAACGATGTCGCCGTAACGCTGCACCACGGTGCGAATGTGGTTTTCGAGCCGGGCCAGCATCAGGGCCCGGTGGTCGGGATTGCCGGGCTGCAGGGCGTTGCCGGCGGCGTCGCGGAAGAGCCAGGCGGGGTTCTGGCTATGCCAGAGCAGCGTGTGCCCGCGCATCCGCAGACCGTGCGTGCGGGCGAAATTGGCCAGCGCGTCGGCGCGGGTGAAATTGAACGTGCCCTCGGTGGGTTGCAGCGCGTCCCACTTCATCGAGTTGCCGGCGGTGAACTGGTCGAAGTGCTTGAGGAGCAGTTCCGCCTGCTGCCCGATGAGGTTCTGCGGCTCCAGCGCGGCGCCGATCGGGAAATAGGGCGCGAGAACGTCCTTCAACGAAGGGATGTCGTGCTGGATCGGCCTCGGCGGAAGGTGGGAGACCAGGACGTCATCAACGTAGAACGACGCCGTGCCGGCCGCGGTCTCGATGTACATCGTGAGCTGGTCCACATCGAGGCCGAAGGTGTATTCCGTCGACAGATTCACCCAGGCCGCGTCGGTGACATCGGTGTTCCCCACCACGGTGTGGAACGTCGTGGCCCCGGCGAGCCCGGCCTGCAGGCTCAGGCGGAACTGCGACGCCGGCTGGCCTGGCTGCAGCCGGACCCAGGCGGAGATCAGGTACTTCGATCCCTTGTGCAGCTTGCAGAGCACATTGATGCCCGGACCCTGCCAGGAGGCGGCGCGACCGGTCACCGAAAGACTGCGGGTGCCAGCGTACGCGGCGGCGGTGCTGTTGGTCAGCACGGCGGCGCCGCGCGGACTCCACGCCTGCGTGCCGCCCGACTCGAAGTCGGTGTAAAAGCCGCTCTGGTCGAAGGGTTCGGGGCATTTGGGCGTGGTCAGTGCCACGATGGTGAAATCGTCGAGATAATAGGCCGACGTGGGATCGGAGCTCTCCAGGTACAGCGTGCAATTCTGGTTTTCCTCCGCCGGCAGCGTCAGGGTGCCCTGCAGCTGCACCCAGGCGCCGTCCGTCGTGTTTTGCGCCGCGGTGACCTGGCTGTAGGTGTTGCTGCCGCCCACCGGCGCGCGCTCGAGCGTGAACTTCAGGCTCGAGGCCGGCTGGCCGGCCACCAGCCGCACCCATCCGCTGACCTGATAGCTGGCGCCGCGCGCGAGCCGCGTGCGCAGATCCAGCGCCGGCCCGTTCCACCCTGCCGTCCGGCCGGTGGTCTTGAGGCTGAACCCGCCACTGCGGGCGACCTCGCTGGCGGCAGTCAGCGTCACCGGGCCGCGCGGGCTCCAGCCCTGGGTGGCGCCGGTGTCGAAGTTGGTCGAGACCACTTGCGCGAGCACGGGCGAAGCGGCGAGCAAAAGGAGGGAGAACAGCGCGCCAATGCGGCGGCGGGGTACGGAACGGGTGGTGGGAAGGGACATGTGATGCAGGGGTGGTAATCGCCACGCGCGGTCACCGGAGAGGCAGCCGGCAGGTGGGGTGTGGTGGTACCTTCGTGGAGGACGCCCGGCGCGCAAGGGGTCTCCTGACTCTAATCTTTGAACACCCGCCGGGGCGTCGGAGAATATCCGATACGTCTGGAGACATAGGTCATGACGCGGTTGACACTCAGATCACACGCGGCGTCCGGCGCGGCGCGGTAACCTGGGCTTGCCACGCGCCAACCGTTCTCGGTTTAATGACGACACTTCCAGCCATGACTGCCCGTTCATTGCCCCGCCTCGTCGTGGTCGCGCTGCTCGCCCTGGGCGCGTCCCTTTCCGCCTTCGCCGCGAAGGTGGATATTTCCCGGCTCCAGCCGGTGCCGGGTGACCAGCCGATTCCCGCGGTGGATTTCTTCCGCCAGCCGTTGATGCAGTCGCCCACGATCAATCGCGCCGGCACCCACATCGCCGCGCTGACCGCCTCCCCGCAGGACCGCTATCTCCTCATGGTGCAGGACCTGGGCACGAAGAAGGTGGAGTTTGCGGGCAGCTCAGGCGACCAGGACGTGTACGGCGTGAGCTGGCTCGGCGACCGGCGGGTGATGTTCCACCTGAGCACGGAAAAGCTGTGGGCGCTGGCGCTGTGCGTCGCGGACGTGGGCAGGATCAACCGCTCCTTTCCCGTCCTTCAGTACAGTGGCGCTCGGCTGATGCGCATTCCGCTCGCGACGCCCAACGAGCCCTATGTCTGGCTGCGCAGCGATTTCGAGACCGGCCGGGATGAAGGCGTCTCCATCATCAACACCAAAGCGGACACCGGCCCGGTCCTCAACCTGCTGGCCGCCGGCGTGACGATGGACGACTACATGCGCGTTCGCGAGAACAACAACCGGCACATTCTGAAGACCTTCCCGCGGCCGGAGGGCGGCATCACCATCTGGTACGGTTTCGATATCAAGGATCAGCTCGTTTTTGCCATTACGTCGAAAGACGGCTATCGGACACTGCACCGGCTGGAGGACCGCGTCTGGGTCAAATGTCCGGTGGACCTGGACGTGATCGAGATCGAAGGGGTCGGGACCGCCCCCGGGGAACTCCTGGTGCTGGACGCCCGCACGCCCGACAAACCCCGCGCCCTGCGCCGCCTCAATGCCGTCACCGGTGAGCTCGGCGAGGTGTTGTTGCAGGACGCCGATTATGACTTCAGAGGCAGCATCACCTGGGATCGTCAGACCAACCAGATCCTGGGCGTGCGCTATCACCGCGCGGCGCCGCGGACCGTCTGGTTCGACCCGAAGATGGCCGAGGTGCAGCAATCGCTCGAGGCCATGTTTCCCAAGCAGATCGTTTCCATCTCCGACTGGAACGACGCCCGCACCCGCTTCGTCGTCGCCCGCTATTCGGATCGCCAGCCCGCGCTTTACGACTGGGTCGACCTCGAGGCGAAAACGGTGGCCTCGATCCAGCCTACACGCCCCTGGCTCGATCCCCAGCGGATGCAGCCGATGCAGATGCTGCGGTTCAAGACCAGGGAGGGAAAACAACTCGACGGTTATCTGACGCTGCCGGCGGCAACCTCGCGCGAGAAACCCGCGCCCCTGATCGTGCTCCCGCATGGCGGTCCGTACGTGCGCGAGTATTATGGCTTCAACGAGGAAGTGCAGTTTTTGGCGAGCCGCGGCTATGCCGTCCTGCTGGTCAACTATCGCGGCGCGAGCGGCCGCGAGTGGCAGTTTCCCGAAGAAGACCAGTACGACTTCGTGAAGATGCGCGAGGATGTGTTCTCGGCCACGAGAGCGGCGATCGCCACCAAGCTGATCGACCGCGACCGCGTCGCCATCATGGGCGGCTCGTTCGGCGGCTACCTCGCCCTCTGCGGCGCCGTGCATCAGCCCGAGCTCTACCGCTGCGCGGTCTCGATCGCCGGTGTTTTCGACTGGGTCGAGATCGCCAATACGGCGCGCTACGACCAGTTCGATTCCGCGGAATACGGCTGGCTGATGCGGCGGCTCGGCGACCCGACGCGCAAGAAGGAGTTGTTCGAGACGATCTCGCCGCTGCGGCAGGCCGACCGCGTGAAGATGCCCATGTTCATCGCCCACGGGAAGGACGACATGGTCGCCGAGGTGGGCCAGTCCCGCGACCTGATTGCCGTGCTCAAGCGGAATAACGTGCCCCATGAATCCATGCTCGTGCGTGGCGAAGGGCACGGCATGGGCCACGTCGAGAACCAGGTGGAACTCTACACGCGGATCGAAGCCTTCCTGGAGAAACACCTCGCCCCCCGCGCCGCGAGCGTCCCCGTAGCGGCGCCGTAACGGAGCCGTAGCGGAGGTTCCTGGTTTCTAGTTTCTGGTTTCTAGTTTCTAGTTTCTGGTCGCTTGATGCTGTCGGGAAACGAAAAACGAGAAACGAAAACTAGAAACGAGAAACTAGGAACGAGAAACTAGAAACCAGAAACCCCTACTCCGCCCCCTGCGTCTCCACCCATCGCACCGCGTGCCGCACGAGCGCGGTGGCGTCCCTCAGCCCGAGCTTCTCCTTGATGTTGGCCCGGTGGACATCGACGGTCTTCGGGCTCAGTCCGAGCTGCTGCGCGATGTCCTTCGTGCTTTTGCCGTGGCCGACGAGCTGGAAGATCTCGAACTCACGATCGCTCAGTTTCTCGATCGGCGAACTCGAACCGCGCGGCCTGGGCGCCGACATGTTGTCGAGAATCTTCGCCGAGACGCTGGGGCTCACGTAGGCCTGGCCGGCGAGCACCTGACGGATGGCAAACAGCAGATTCTCCCCGCCGGCCTCCTTCATGATGTAGCCGCGGGCACCCGCGCGCAGCACGCGTTCCGCGTAAAGGCCCTCGTCGTGCATTGACACGACCAGCATCGGCAGCCGCGGGTGGATCGCCTGCACGTCCTTGATGAACTCGATGCCGCTTCGGCCTGGCATGGTGATGTCCGTGAGGACGAGATCCACCGGTGTCGTTTCCAGCTTGCGGAGCGCCTCGCCAGGTTCGCCCGCCTCTCCGCAGACCTGGAGATCAGGCTGCTTGTCGATCAGCTGGGCCAGGCCCGCCCGCATGAACGGATGGTCGTCGACGATCAGGATCTTCTTCCGGGGCGGCGCCGGGGGGACGGCGGGGGCGGGCGCCGGTGCTTCGCGGGTGGGTCGCTTGGGCATAGGTGCAGGGAGAAAAGGTGAGAATCAGGCAGCCTGACGCAATGTGCAGGCGATGGTCACGCCCTTCCCGGGTTTCGACTGCACGGAAAGTTCGGCGCCGATGGTCGCGGCACGGTGCTGCATCACGCGCAGGCCCACCCCGGTCCCGGTGTGTTCCTCCGGCAGGCCCAGGCCGTTGTCGGAGATCTTCAGCACCACGAAGCCGGCCCTCGCCGCGAGCGTGACGACGATCTCCGTCGCCTTCGCATGCTTGAGCGCATTGCCGATGGCCTCCTGGGCAATCCGGTAGAGATGCACCGCCGTTTCGCCATCCTTCACCCGCACTGTCCCGCTGGTGCGCAACCGGCACGTCACCCGGCTGAGCTTGGCCGTGTTGTCGACCAATTCCGCCAGGGCGCCCTGCAGGCCCGCGGCGTCCAGCACGAACGCCGTCAACCCATGCGCCAGCGCGCGCGTCTGCGTGATCGCCTGCCGCAAAAAGGCGCCGAGCGCCGAGACCTGCTCGCGCAGTTCGGGTTTGGCGTTCTTCAGGTCGGCGCGCAGCGACTGGCACATGAACTCGATCGCCGTCAGCTGCTGGCCGAGGCCGTCGTGCAGATCCTGGCCGATGCGTCGCTGCTCCCGGTCGCTGATGCTGAGCAGTTCCTTTTCGAGTTCCTTGCGGTCGGTGATGTCGGAATTCGCGCCGATCATCCGCACCGGCCGGCCCGCCGCGTCGCGCTCCAGGACGGCGCGCGAGTGGATCCACCGGTAGGAGCCGTCCTTGTGCTGGAGCCGGTACTCCAGGCTGAAGCTCACAATCGCGCCATCGAGAAAATCGCGGAACGCCTTTTGCACGCGCTCGGCATCCTGAAAATGAATCCGGCGGCGCCATTCGTCGCGGGTCTCGCCGATCTCATGCTGCTGGTAGCCGAGAATCGCCTTCCAGCGGGGGGAGAAATACGCGGAATCGTCGGCAATGCGCCATTCCCAGACCCCGTCGTTGGTCGCGCGCATCGCGGCCGCGAAACGGGCTTCGCTCTCGCGCAGGCTCGCCTGCGTCTGGAGCAGCTGGCGGTCGCGCTCGATCGCCTCGATGGCCCGACGGACCACGCCGGGCAGCAGATCGAGCAAGCCCGTGTCCTTCATGACGTAATCGAGCGCGCCCTGCTTCATCACGTCCACCGCGACCTTCTCGTCGCCCTGGCCGGTCACGACGAGAAAGGGAACCGGCACGTGATGGTCCTTCAGCCGCTTGACCAGGGTCTGCCCGACCACGTCCTGGAGCTTCAGATCCAGGACCATCAGGTCCGCCGTGTTCTTTTCCAGCCATTGCAACGCCTCCACCCCGCTGCCGGCGCTCGCCACCGTGAAATTCTCGGCGCGCAGCGTTTCGGCCATCAGCACCCGCAGGCCCTCGTCGTCGTCGACAACAAGGATGGTCGGCGCCGCTCCGCTCACGATTGGCCGTCGTTCATCGCCGGAACGAGCAGGAGCGTGACAAACAAACCCAGCCGGCGGATCGCCTCGGCAAACTTGTCGTAATCCACCGGCTTCTGGATGTAGACACTGCACCCCAGCCGGTGGCAGCGCTCCACCTCGCGCTGATCGTCGGTGGTCGTGAGCATGATCACCGGAATCTTGCGCAGCTCGGGATCCCCCTTCAGCCGCCGCAGCACCTCGATGCCGTCCACCTTGGGCATCCGGATGTCGAGCAGGACGAGATAAACCTCGCCGGGATGCCGCTGGGACGTCCCGTCGGGATTGAAGAAATAGTTCAGCACCGCCTGCCCATCCCGGAAATGCTCAATCCGGTTGTTCAGGCCGGCGGCCTCGAGATTTTGACGGACGAGGATCGCGTGACCTTCGTCGTCGTCGACGATGAGGATATTCGGTGCCTGCTTCTTCATGTGGGAGGGGCAGATTTGGCACTAGGCGGTGGGCAGTGAAACAAAAAACGTGGAGCCCTTGCCCTCGGCACTCTCCACCCAGATTCGACCCCGTTGCCGTTCCAGCACGCGTTGGGCGATGGTGAGACCCAGGCCTTCGCCCGGGGTTTCATCGGGATTCAGGCGGTGAAAGATCTCGAACGCCTTGGGCTGATGCTGCGGCGCCATGCCGATGCCATTGTCCTCCACCGCGTAAATCGATTCGCCGTTCTCGACCCGGCCGGTGACGCGCACCCGCAGCGGGCGCGAGGGATCGCGATACTTCAGCGCGTTGTCGAGGAGGTTGGCGAAGACCTGGTTCGTCTGCGCGACATCGCCGAGGCCGTGCGGCAGTGCTTCCACCTCGACGGTGGCGCGCGCATTCTCGATCTGGAATTTCATCGAGGCCACGATCTCCCCCATCAGCGCATTCATGTCGATGGGCCGGATGGTCAGGGTGATCCGGCCGAGCCGCGAATAGCGCAGGAGGCCCGCCAGCAGCATTTCCATCTTGTTCACGCCGGCGTTGATGAACTTCAGCGCCTGCGGGATCGCGCCCTCGAACTGCGGCTTCAAATCAGCCACGGCCAGCCGGCCGTCCGGCGCCGTGGCGGCCGCCGCCACCACTTTTTCGCAGGCGCGGTTCAGCTGCTTGCCGAACCCCTGGACGTTGACGAGCGGGGAGCGGAGGTCGTGCGAGACCGTGTACACGATGGTCTCGAGTTCCTTGTTCTTCTCCTCCAGTTCGCGGGCGAACTGCTTCAGGTTCTCCTCGTCGGCCTTGCGCTTGGTGATGTCCGTGCGGATGGCCACGTACTGGACCGGCCGGCCCTGGTCGTTCAGCCGGGGGAAAATGGTCGTCTCAACCCAGTATAGGGAGCCGTCCTTCGCCCGGTTGCAGATTTCGCCCCGCCACACCTTGCCGTGCGCGATCGTCCGCCACAGGTCGCGGAAGAATTCCTTGGGATGATGCCGCGAGTTGATGATCCGGTGGTCCTGCCCGATCAGTTCCGCCCGCGAATACTGCGAGATCGCGCAGAACTTGTCATTCACGTACGTGATCCGGCCGACCCCGTCGGTGATGGCCACAATCGAATGCTCGTCGAGCGCCGCCTTGATGTCGCGCAGCTCCGCCTCGGTGGCATGGAAGCGCTCCTCGGACTCGCGCCGCTCGGAGGTGGACGTCCGCTCCAGTTCGGCGAGCCGGGCCACCAGCTCCTCGCGGGAAAGGTCTTGGTACGGGGGAAGGGACACGATGAGAAGACCTAATCCCCGGCCACGAGGTGCGCAAGCGCGCAAGTCCCACCCCACCCGCGCGTTCTACTTTGGCGGCTGAGTCCGGCTAAGGATTATCCTTAGTCAGAATGTGCGCGCACACCAATTTCCGCACTGTGCATTATTTGCTAACTTCTGCCCGTCGATAGCGACCACCCACATGAATACCCAATCGTCCATCCCGGTTTCCGAACATCCGCACCGCCATCGTGAGATGGTCGCGCAGATCCAGAAGTCCGATCTGTACAAGGAATACCAGGCGGCGTTCGAAGCCACGACCGGCCTTCCCCTCGGCATTCGCGCCGCGGACTCCTTTCAGGCCCCCCTGCACGATTCGAAGCAGGCGAACAAGTTCTGCTCGCTGATGGCGGCGACCAACAAGTCCTGCGCCGCGTGCCTGCAGCTGCAGGGCCGGCTCGCCGACAGCGCGACCTGCGAGGCGAAGACGGAACAGTGCTACGCCGGGCTGACCGAATCGGCTGTGCCGATCCGCATCGGCGATACCGTGCTGGGTTATCTGCAAACCGGCCAGGTGATGATGCAGGCCCCGACCCCCACCCGTTACAAGAAGATGGCGAGCACCATGGGCCTCGACCAGATGATCAATGCCGAGGAGCTGAAGCAGGCGTACTTTTCGACACGTGTCCTGCCGAAGAAGCAGTACGACGCCGTCGTGCGGCTCCTTTCCATCTTCGCCGCCCACCTTTCGTCGAAGAGCAACCAGATCGTCACGCAGGAGGCCAGCGCCGAGGCGCCGGTCATCACCCGGGCCCGCGCGTTCATTGCGCAGCACTACGCCGAGGAGATCGCGCTGACCGACGTGGCCCGCGCGGTGAACACCAGCCCGTTCTACTTCTGCAAGCTCTTCAAGTCGGCCACCGGCCTCACCTTCACGGACTATCTGGCCCGGGTGCGCGTCGAGACCGTCAAGCACATCCTCCTGAACCCCCACAAGCGGGTCAGCGAGGCTGCCTACGAGGCCGGCTTCCAGTCCCTTTCGCAGTTCAATCGTGTGTTTCGGCGCGTCGCCGGCGAGTCGCCCTCTGTTTACCGCGACCGTCTGCACGGTCCGGGCAGCGGCCTGGCGCACGCGGCGTAAGGGAGGAAAACTTCGGATTTGGAGTTTGGAATTTTCAACCTTCATGGGCCCGGCTCGCCTAGGAACGAGCCGGGATTGGGTTAGGTGAATGTGGGATGTAAAGGCGGAGGGCGGCAACCCTCCGCCTTTTTCTTTTCCGGCGGCTTTGGTATGTTGTCCCGCCTTTAGGCTACCTATCCAGGGATCAAACCCGCACCACCCCGCTCGCGGCTTTGGTATGTTGTCCCGCCTTCAGGCGGAATGCCTTTCCCCTACCCCAGCGTCGAGTCACCACAAACCCCGGATCTTAATTCGCCGCCGCCAGTTGCGCCGGGGGCCTGCATTCGCTTTTTTGGCGGCCATGCCATCATCGAAGTCCCTGGCTCCCGCCGCAGGCGCCCCGCTGTTCAACTGGCTTGATCATCGCGCCGCGGGCGTGCTCCTGCACCCGACGTCGCTGCCCAGCGACTACGGAGTCGGAGCCTTCGATCAGGCCGCGATCACCTTCCTGGAGACGCTCGCGGCGGCCGACATCCGCTACTGGCAGCTGTGTCCCCTGGGGCCGACCGGCTACGGTGACTCGCCCTACCAGTGCTTCTCATCGTTCGCCGGCAACCCCTACCTGATCGATCCGGCTCCGCTCGTCGCCGCCGGTCTGCTGCAGGAGGCGGACGTCGCGCCGCTGCGCGCGCTGTCGTCCGGGGCGGTGGATTTCGGGGCGTTGTACGAGAAGAAGCGACCGCTCCTCTTCAAGGCGCACGCCGCGTGGCGGAGCCGGGGACGGCCCGCGGTGGGCGAAACCGAGTTCGCCGCCTTCACGCAGGAGAACGCCGCCTGGCTCGAGGGCTACACGCTCTTCTCCGCGCTGAAGGACCACGTGAACGGCCAGCCCTGGTGGGAGTGGCCGGAGGAGATCCGCTCCCTCGCGGCCGCGCAGAAGTCGCCCCGGCGCCAGCAGGTGGCCGAACGCGCCGAGGCGTATGCCTTCATCCAATACCTGTTTTTTGGCCAGTGGGCCCGGCTGCGCCGGCACGCCGCCCGGCTGGGCATCGGGATCATTGGCGATGCGCCGATCTTCACCGCCCTCGACAGCGCAGACGTCTGGGCGAGCCCGCAGCTGTTCCAGCTGGACCGCAAGACGCTTCGCCCCACCGCCGTCGCCGGCGTGCCGCCCGACTACTTCTCCGCCGATGGACAGCTCTGGGGCAATCCGCTGTACGACTGGCCGGCCCACGCCGCGGACGGGTACCGCTGGTGGATCGAACGCCTGCGCGCCAACTTTGCGCTTTTTGACGTGGTGCGCATCGACCACTTCCGCGGGTTCGAGGCGTATTGGTCCGTCCCCGCCGGCGCGAAGACGGCGCGCACCGGCGCGTGGGTGACGGGCCCGGGACTCCCCTTCTTCGCAGCCGTGCGGGCCGCGCTGCCGGACGCCAAGTTGATCGCGGAGGACCTGGGCCTCCTCACGCCGGCCACGCTCGCCTTGCGGGAAGCAACCGGGTTGCCGGGCATGGCCGTGCTGCAGTTCGCCTTTGGCGGCAAGGCGGACAACCTCTACCTCCCGCATAACGTGCGCGCGAACACCGTGATCTATTCCGGCACCCACGACAACGACACCACCGCCGGCTGGTACGCGACCACGGATGAGAAATCGCGGGATCACGTGCGCCGCTACTTTCGCATCAGCGGACAGGAAATTCCGTGGGATTTCATCCGGGCGGCCTATGCCTCGACCGCGAACCTGGCGGTGGTGCCGTTGCAGGATCTGCTCAGCCTGGGCAGCGAGGCTCGCTTCAACACCCCGGGCCAGGCCCAGGGCAACTGGAGCTGGCGCTACCGACCCGCGCAACTCCAGCGCCTGCGCGACCAATCCGCCCCCTACCTGAAGGAACTCGCCGCGCTGTACGGAAGAGGACCAGAGACGAAGGACCGGGGACCGGGGACCTGAGAACCGGAGAGGACCAGGGACGAGGGACCAAGGACCTTTCTCGTCCCCCGTCCCTCGTCCCTCGCTCCTGTTTCCTTGCGCATCGGCGCGTCTTCGCTTCAACTTCCTGCCCACGTCATGATTTCCAAGAAAACGTTTGCTTTGCTCGTCCTCGCCGCCGTCGCCACCGCGTTGACCGGTTGCTCGACCAAAAGCCAGAAACAATCGTCGATCCCGTGGAACCAGCCCGCCTCGTGGGAGGGCCAGATCCCGGGCATGTCGCAGCCCATGGGCCGTTGAGCCCCGCGCGGTTTCATTTTCGATCCGGGGCGCACCACCCCGGATTTTTTCGTCTCTACGCGCTGTGAGCAACCCCTCCGAGAACCCCTCGCTGCGGGCGTCCCCGGGACACCTGTACGTGGTCGCCACTCCGATCGGCAATCTCGCCGATCTCACCGAGCGCGCCCGGGCGATCCTGGGCACGGTCGACGTGGTGGCGTGCGAGGACACGCGCACGACGGGTTCGCTCCTGGCGCGGCTGGGCCTGCGGAAGGACCTGGTGCCCTACCACGAGCACAACGAACAGGACGCGGCGCCCCGCCTGGCCGACCAGCTGGCCGCCGGCCGCAGCATCGCGCTGGTCAGCGACGCCGGGACGCCCGCCCTGAGCGACCCGGGATTCCGCATCGTCCGCGAGTGCCGGCGCCGCGACCTGCCCGTGGTGCCGGTGCCGGGCGCCAGCGCCATCGCCACGGTGCTCTGCGCCAGCGGGCTGCCCACCAATGGGTTCCTGTACGTCGGTTTTCTGCCGCCCAAGACGTCCGCCCGCACGGGGTTTTTCACCAGGTACCGTGACTTCGAATACACCCTGGTGCTGTTCGAAAGCTGCCACCGCATCGACAAGGCGGTCGACGATCTCGTCGCCACCCTGGGCGCGGAGCGGACGATCTGCGTGGCCAAGGAGGTGACGAAGGTGCACGAGACCTTCCTCGTCGGCCGGGCTGCTGACGTGCAATCCCGGCTCGCGAAGCTGAGTCTCAAGGGCGAGTTCGTGCTTTTGATCGCCCCGGGCGACTTCGTCCTTTAGCGCTTGCCCCGCAAACCCTGCGCGTTTCCCGCCCCAGCGGCGGCTTTTCTTTCCTGCGAAATCCTGCTTCCTCGGCTGACCCGCCCATGTCCCCCCCGGTTGCCGTCATCGATATCGGCAGCAACTCGATCAAGTTGCTGGTCGCCGCGCGCGACGCGGCCGGTGGCATCACGGCGCTGCACACGCGCACGATCGAGGCCCGGATCAGCCAGGGCATTTCCCAGGCGGAGCCGCAACTCGGGGAGGAAGCCATGGCCCGCGGACTCGACGCCATTCAATCCCTGCTGGCCGACGCCCGGTTGCACACCCCGGACCAGACCCTGCTCGTCGCCACCAGCGCGGTGCGCGATGCGAAGAACGGCGCCGAGTTCCGTCAACGCGTGGAGGCGGCCACCGGGCACGCGATCCGGATTCTTTCGGGCGCGGAGGAGGCACAGCTGATCGGCCGCGGACTCACGTGTGACCCGGCGCTTCAGCATCTGCGTGACTTCTACGTGTTCGATCTGGGCGGCGGCAGCCTCGAATGCCTGGCGTTCAAGGACCGCAAGCTGGACCAGGCCGCGAGCCTTCAGCTCGGTGCCGTCCGGCTGATGGAGCAGTTTGTGTCGGACCCGGCGAAGCCGATGCTTCGGGTGCGGCATCGGATCATGATGCACGTGCAGGAGGAGCTGGTGCGGGGTCCGTTCCGCTTCAGCTTCCCCGTCGGCGCGGTGGCCGTGGGCACGGGCGGCACGGTGGCCACGGCGCGCGCCATCCTCGGCGCGGCCCAGGGGAAAAGTTTTGCGGAGTCGGATCCCCTGGTGCGGGTGACGCAGCTCCGGCTCCTCTTCACCCGCCTCGCCCGCATGACGCTCGAGGAGCGCCGGCAGGTGCCGGGGCTGCCCGCCGGTCGCGCCGACATCATGCCGACGGCGCTGGTTACCCTCGTCGTGCTGGCCAACATCTCCGCGATCGAAGGATATCGGCATTCCGCGTACAACCTGCGCTACGGTCTGGCGGCCGACGCGTTGGGCGCGCAGTTTTGAGTGCCCGGCTTCGCCGGCATTTCAGATTTCAGATTTCAGAGGTTCGAAACCGCACAATCTGAATTTTGAAATCTGAAATTCCCGGGCAGCGGGCTCCAGCGCTAGTTTGATCCTTTGAGCAGCCCTTTCGGCTTTGCGACCTTGCGCAATGCCTTCAACAGCACGTTGAAATCCTTCGGCAGCGGCGCGCGCAGATCCAGCACCTTGCCGGAGACCGGATGGGTCAGCACCAGATGCTCGGCGTGGAGCATCACGCGTTCGGGCTGCACGGTCATCCGCGCGTCCGGCTTCCAGCCGTACAGCGGGTCGCCGAGGATGGGGTGCCCCAGCGATTTCAGGTGCACGCGGATCTGATGGGTGCGGCCGGTGAAGATCTGGCAGCGCATGAACGCCGCGACGTCGGAGAACGCCTCGATCCGCTCCCAGTCAGTGCGCGCGGGCTTCCCCCCCTCGCCCACCGTCATCCGGTGGCGGTGCACGGGATGGCGCGCGATCCCACGGTCGATGCTCCCGCTCAGCAGCTGCGGCACGCCGGCCACGAGCGCCACGTACTCCTTTTTCAGCGTCCGGGTGGCAAACTGGTCGGCCAGCGCGCGGTGAGCCTGATCGGTCTTGGCCACCACGATCACGCCGGTGGTCTCCTTGTCGAGCCGGTGCACGATGCCGGGACGCTCCACGCCGCCGATGCCGCTGAGTCCGCCGGCGCAGTGCGCCAGCAGCGCGTGGACCAGGGTGTCGTCCTCGGTCGCCGCGCCGGGGTGCACGACCATGCCCGCCGCCTTGTTGAGCGCGAGCATGTGCTTGTCCTCGAAAATCACCTCCAGCGGGATATCCACGGCCTTCAGTTCCGACGTGGTCACCTCGGGGAACGAGAAGTCGATCACATCGCCGCCGACCACGGCATGATCGCGTTTGATCGCCGTGCCCTTGATCGACACCAGGCCGCCATCGAACGCCCGTTGAAGCGCGGTGCGGCTATGCTCCGTGAACGCCGCCGCCAGCGCCTTGTCGGCGCGCATCCGCGGAGTGCCTTCGGGAACGGTGAAGCTTTGTGCCATGCGGGTTCCATCCCGCCGGGCTTTCCCGTTCGCCGCAAGCCCGCCGGAGTAATGGCCGCAAAAACGCGCAAAAGGCGCAGAAACAGAAAGTGCCACGCGTAGGGCAGTGCTTCAGCCTGCGATCGTCCATCGCAACGCACCCGATGGCGGGCTGAAGCACCGCCCTACCTCTGAAATCTCCGACTTCCTGCGCCTTTTTGCGCTGCTATGTTGTCGGATGTTTCATTCTCGCGAGGATTTTGGATCTCACGTCTAAGCTGCAATTTGGGTGAGCTGATCGACGTTAGCGTTTCGTGCCGCGAGGAGTGCTGAGACGACGCGC
>JAEWKR010000087.1 GCA_023457715.1 Verrucomicrobiota bacterium | reverse complement strand
AGTTCAGTTTTTGTGAAATCTGATTGGGAGGAACTGCTCCAATTCACTCAGCGGCCTTCGTTTCCTTCGTTACCTTCTGTTCAATGATTGGGACGACGCTCACCGAAACGGAGAATCGTGCTCAAAAAACACGAAATGCAGGGATAGCCCTGCAAAAAGCGGCCATCCTCCCGCGCTTTAGGCCTAAACCGGAACGATGCAGTAGAGGTCCCCGCGTACCGAGCGAAGCGACAGGCCGTCAACACTTGTTCCCGCTGAGAGTTGAGAACCGCGGCGGGTCCAATGCCGGGAGATCACCTACGTCCGGAACCGCCTCCCCCTAATTGCGTTCCATGGCAGGTGCTTTCAGACGCTCTCCTGGCGGTCTCAGGTGTTCTTCGCGGCGGTTGCACCCGCGGCGGAGGAAGTGGAGCGTTGGTTCGACTACCCTCTCTTCCGACTTGGCGATCAGACGATCACGGTCCTGACGATCGCGAAGATCGTCCTATGGATCACCGGCATCATTGTCGCCAACGTCGTGTTCCAGCGGATGATTCTCCGCCGGGTCCTGCGGTTCACCCGGCTGGGGATGGGGCTGCAGTTCGCGATCGCGAAAATCGTCGGCTACCTCGTGGTGATCGTCGGCGTCTACGTGGCGCTGGTGGTCAATGGCGTGAACCTGAGTTCGCTCGCCGTGGTGGCCGGCGCACTGGGGCTCGGCATCGGTTTCGGCCTGCAGAATATCGTGGCGAATTTCGTCAGCGGCATCGTGCTCCTCGCCGAACGTCCCGTGGCGATCGGCGATCGCATCGAAGTCGAGGGCGTGGCCGGGCAAGTCACCAAGATCAGCCTACGCGCGACCACCGTGGTGACGAACGACAACATCGCGATCATCATCCCCAACCTGCAACTGACCTCCAATCCGGTCACCAACTGGAGTCACGCGGGGCCGCGGGTGCGGATGAAGATTCCGGTGGGCGTGGCCTACGGCAGTGACCCGGAGAAGGTGCGCGACCTGCTCCTGCAGATTGCCCGGAACGAGAAGGACGTGCTGCAGCAACCGGAGCCCGTGGTCAACTTCACGGGATTTGGCGAGAACTCGCTCGATTTCGAGCTGCGGGTGTGGACGCAAACCATGACTTCGCGCCCGGGGCGTCTGCGCAGCGACATCAATTTCCTGATCGAACGGGCGCTGCGCGAAAACAACATCGAGATCCCCTTCCCGCAGCGCGTGGTGTACCTCAGACGGGAGACGAGGGATGAGGGAGTAGAGGCGAGGGACGACGGACCAGGGACGAGGGACTAAGCCGGAACCATGCAGACGGATTAACCACGAATGGACACGAATGAACACGAATAGGAGAGTAAACTCGAATGCAGCCTGTCCGTAGTCCCGCTCACTATTTTGTGCCTGCGCGGAAGTGATGATTTTCCCAGGTCTTCATTCGTGTCGATTCGTGTCCATTCGTGGTTGACTGAATCGTTCCGGCTAAGGGTAGAGGCGCGGACGCGGTAATTCAGGGTCCCTGGTCCCTCGTCCCTGGTCTCTTCCTCAGATCTTCGGGATCCGCATGGTGCTGATCATCGCGGAACCGCTGATCACATAGATGAGCGATACGGGATGGAAGATCATTCCCAGGACGTTCCAGGCTCCGAGCCACATGTGCGCCCCGGTGCGGCCCAGGGCGAAGAGGACCGCAAGGATCGCGATGATGAACACGCTGGTGGGGATCGGCGTGCCCTCGAAGTATTTCACCTTGCCCGTGTCGTCAGCCAGCGCATCCGCCGTGGCGTTGAAGCGCGCCAGCCGGCTGATGCCGCAGCCCACGAAGAACAGCAGGGCGATCACATCCAGGGCGCCCCGCAAGCCCAAGGCGAAACCGATCGCAGCGGGCGCGACGCCAAAGGACACCACGTCAGCCAGCGAGTCGAGGTCGGCGCCGAGGAAGGAGGAATGCCGGCGCCAGCGCGCCACGCGGCCGTCGGCGAAATCGAAGACCAAGGCAACGGGCAGCAGGACCATGGCCGTGACGATCCAGCGGGGCTCCGCGTGGATAAGGTATTGCATCGAGGCGAAGACCGCGCCGGTGCCGCAAAACCCGTTGCCCAGGGTAAGCAGATCCGCGAGGACGAACGAGCGGATCATTGAGAAGCGCCGCCGGCGGGGCTGTGCATCGGAAGCCATCATACGCAACGGGTTTGGTCACGAATTCGCGCAGTCGGTTCCGAACGGGAAAAACACCGAGGCCTGGAGCGTTGGCGAGGCCAGGCGGGATCGGTTTGACTCAGTGAGGCGGCTTCGAAACCTTAGCCCCCTCTCATGGCACGTTTTGGCCGCACGCTGATTTGGGTTCTGGCAGTCCTCTGGCTGCCGGCCTCACTCCATTGTGCGGTTGACCGGGCTGGGTTCATGGCGGAACCGCCCACCTGTTGCGACGAGCCGCAGGATGACGGCCCCCTGGCCAACGCGTGTGTCGACGACTGTGTGCCGCTCGACAACGCGAACGTCGAGATCGACCGCGCCGGTCAGGGCATCGGTGAGCCGCTCTGGTTCACGTCCCTGCTGGCCGTCCTGCCCGGGATCGACCTCGCCGCAGCGGACGCAGCGGCGAGCCCGCCCGAGTTCGCGCCCCCGGAGCTCCCGCGGACGTGGCAATTCGTCGCACGCGCGGCGCTGCCGGCTCGCGCACCGTAGACGCAGGGACCGACTCCCCGTGAGCGATCTCGACCGGCGCGCGGCTAGCCGCGGTTCGGTCCTGTAGCGGGGAGCGCCGGCGAGACGATCCGGAGGTGGGATTGCACCAAGGCCCTCGTCTCGCTGGCGCTCCCCGCTACATCCGAGCCGTCTCGCTGGCGCTCCCCGCTACCTCCGAGCCGTCCCGCTGGCGCTCCCCGCTACACCGAACCCTCTCCGCTTAGTCATGAGATTCCTTTTCCTTTTCCTTCTGTTCAGTTCCAACCTTCTGCTCGCAACCGAGGGCGACCCGCTGAAACCACTGGCTGGCACTCACGGGCGCACCGAGGACCAGCCGCTCGGTTCTGACGCGCTGCTGCGCGAAATCCTGGCGTCGCACCCAGAGCTCGCATTCTACGAGGCGGAGATCGCTGCGGCCAAAGCGGGCCGCGCGGGGGCGGGCGCGCTTGCCCGCCCCGAAGTCGCCGTGGAACTCGGCCGCAAGCGGGTGCGCGACGTCACCGGAGCCGTCGCGGGCGAAGGCGAAGTCTGGTCCATCTCCGTGACGCAGACCTTCGAGTGGCCGGGCCGGCTCGGCCTGCGGAAGGCAATCGCCAACACCCAGGTTCAACTCGCCGAGTTGGGGCTCGCGCGCTTTCGCCAGGCCCTCGAGGCCCGTGCGCGGACCTTGCTTTATGGGCTACACGCCGCGCAGGCAAAGGCAGACGCGGTCGCCGAAGTGGCCGGACGCTTTGCCGCACTCAAGCAGACCTTTCTCGCTCGGGAGCCCGCCGGAATCAGTCCCGAGCTCGAGACCCGGGTGATCGAAGCCAGCGAACTCGCGCTGCAGCGGCGCGCGGCCGAAGCGGACCTCGAAGTCCAAGCCGCGCTGCTCGAACTCAACCAGCTGCGCGGAGCGTCGCCCGGACACGCACTGCGAGTCGCCGCCCGGCCCGTCCGCTTTGGCGACATCCCGGACGACGCCACCCTCGTGGGCGCCGCGCGCGAGAATAATTTCGACTACCGAATCCGGCGCTCCGAGATCGAACAGCAGAGCGGGGAGGTGCGCCTGGCCCGGCACGAACGGCGACCCTCCATCAGCGTCAGCCCGTATGCCTCCCAGGAAAACGCCGGGGAACGCGAATCCACGGTCGGCGTCGCCGTAAGTCTGCCGCTGCCGGGGGGCGCCCGCGGACGGAGCGAGATTGGGGTGGCGGAGGCGCGCCAGCGGCAGGCGGAGATCGCCCTGGTCGTCGCGGAGCGGGAACTCGAACGTAACGTACGGCTCACGGCCCAGACGGTTCGCGTGAAGGCGGAGGCCGCCGCCCGAACCGCGACCAACTCACTGCAGCGTTTCCGCGAAGCCGCGGAACTGGCCGACCGGCACTTCCGGCTCGGTGCGGTCCCTGTCGGTACCTACGTCGAAATGCAGCACAGCTATCTCGAAGCCGTCGAAGCCTTGCTGGCGAACGAACGCGACGCACTCGAGGCAGGCTTGAAGCTCCAGCAACTCACTGGGTTGACCTTCGAAGTGGCGGAGGTGGCGCCATGAGCCAAGACATGGCTACGCTGGCGCTTGCAATCATCGCGATCGCACTCTCCGGCTGCGGACGCTCGGCGGCGGAAAACGCCCCCGCGCCACCACCTGTCGCCGCCGCGACGTATAATGCGAGCCAGGGTCTGCGGCTCTCCGCGGCCGGCGCCGCATTCATCACGCTGGAGACCGCGGAAGCGGCGGCCAGCGGATCCGTTCTGCGGATACCCGCCAGCGCGCTGCTTCGCACGATCAAGGGCGACTTCGTCTACGTCGCGAACGGCGAATGGTACCTGCGCACGCCCGTGACCGTCGGGCGCGGGGAGTCGTCGCCAACACCGATCGTCTCGCTGGCGCTCCCCGCTACATCCGGATCCGCTGACACGGTGGAGATCGCGGAAGGATTATACGAGGGCGACCGCGTCGTGTCCCGCGGCACCGAAGCGCTCTGGCTTGCGGAGATCCATGCGGTCAACGGAGGGGTGAGCTGCGCTCACGGGCACTGATGCTGCGCTGGATCATCGAGGTTTCACTGCGGCACCGGAGCGTCGTGGTCTTCGGCGCCGTCGTCCTGGCGGCCCTTGGGTTCGCTTCGGCGTTCCGCATTCCGATCGACGCGGTGCCGGACATCACGAGCCCGCAGGTGCAGATCAACTCGGCCGTCACCTCCCTGGCGCCTGATGAGGTGGAAAGCCTCGTGACCGTGCCGATCGAGATGGAGATGGCGGGGCTGCCCGGGCTGGTGGAGCTGCGATCGCTGTCCAAGTTCGGCCTCTCGCAGGTGACCATGACCTTCGAGGATGGAGTGGACATCCTGCGCCTGCGCCAACTCGTGGGCGAGCGGCTGGCCCAGGCGCGCGACCACCTGCCGGCGGACATCAGCCCGACCCTGGCCCCGATCAGCACCGGGCTGGGCGAGATCGTGTATTACACGCTCGACTACAAGCCGGACGCGGCGGACCGGCCCGCCAGTCGCGCGGAGGCGCTGCGGCAGCTCCGGGTCGTGCACGACACCCTGGTGCGTCCGCTGCTGCGCGCGACGCCGGGCGTCGCGGACGTCAACGCCATCGGGGGATACGAGAAGCAGATTGTGGTCGAACCCGACCCGGCGAAGCTGGCCGCGGCCGGCGTGAGCTTCGACCAGCTGGTTGATGTCGTGCGCCGCAGCACGGAAAACGCGGGCGGCGGCGTGGTCGAGATTGGTGGAGAAGCCGTCGTGGTTCGCGCCGACACCCGTGCGCGGACCGCGGCCGATATCGCCGCCCTCCCCCTCAAGCTCGGCGGCGCGGTGGAGCCCCTGCTGGTTGGCGACGTCGCCGAAGTCGCACTGGGCTCAGCCACGCGCACGGGCAATGCCACGGCGGACGGCGAGGACACGGTGCTGGGCGCCGTGATCATGCTGACCCACGCCAACGGCCGGGTGGTGGCGCAGGCCGCCGTGCGGGCGCTCGAGTCCACGCAGGCCAAACTGCCCCCCGGGATGATCCTCAAGCCGCGTTACGACCGCTCGGAGCTGGTGAATGCGACCATCCGCACGGTCGAGATCAACCTCACCGAAGGCGCGGTCCTGGTCGCGGCGGTGCTCTTCGCGCTCTTCGGCAGCTGGCGCGCCGCGATCATCGTCACCCTCGCCATACCTCTCTCGTTCCTGTTCATGCTGACCGGCATGGCGGCGGGGCGCGTCAGTGCGAACCTGATGAGCCTCGGGGCGATCGATTTCGGGCTGATTGTCGACGGTGCCATCGTCATGGTCGAAAACATTGTCCGACGTCTCGCGGAGAAGCAGCGCCGGTTGGGGCAGGCCACCCTCACCTTCCCGGACCGTTTGGAGACGGTCCGGGCGGCCGCGCATGAAGTGGCCCGCCCGATGTTCTTCGGCGTGCTCATCATTGGGCTCGTCTACGTCCCCATCCTCGCGCTCGGGGGGATCGAGGGAAAGATGTTCCGCCCCATGGCGGTTGCCGTCATGCTCGCCATCGGCGGTGCGCTCGTCCTTGCCCTGACCCTGATGCCGGTTCTGGCGGCATCGGCGCTGGGCGGCACGGTGCGGGAGGATGACGGTCGGATCGTGGGATGGACCAAGGCATTGTTCCGGCCGCTGCTTGAACACGCCCTCCGTCGACGCTGGATGGTCGTGGCGCTGGCCGGGTTGCTCTTTGGCGCCGCCGGGTGGCTTTACACACGGCTCGGAGCCGAGTTCATCCCACAGCTGGACGAGGGTTCGATCTCCATCCAGATGATCCGCGGCACGAGCGTGGGGCTCGAAGCTTCGAGCGCACTGCAGCGCCGATCTGAAACGCTGCTCCTCGCCGAGTTCCCGGAGATTGCACACGTCTTTTCCCGAATCGGCACGGCCGAGATCGCGACCGACCCCATGGGTCCGAACGTGGCGGACACGTACGTTGCCCTGAAGCCGCGCAACACCTGGCGCCAGGCCGACGGACGACGCGTCACAAAGCCCGAACTGATTGAGCTCATGCGCCACAAGCTCGAGGCGACCGTCCCGGGGCAGACCTACCTGTTCACGCAGCCGATCCAGCTTCGCTTCAACGAAATCATGGCCGGCGCCCGCGCGGATCTTTCACTCAAGATCTACGGGGAGGATTTCGAGGAATTGGAACGCCTCGCCTCCGAGGCCCGGGAAGTGCTCGAACATGTGCCGGGGGCCGGCGACATCGAGTTCGAGGCGCTGGGCCGGGTGCCAACTCTCGAGGTCACGCCCAAGCGCGACACGCTCCGCCGACTCAACCTCCACGCCGACGAAATCAACGCCACGGTGGGCATCGCGCTGGGCGGCGAAACCGCCGGCCGACTCCCGGAAGGCAGCCGCCGGGTCGATGTGGTCGTCCGCCTCCCCGAGAGCCGGCGGCTGGCGGTCGATGCCATCGGCCAGCTGCCCCTTACCGGCGAAAGTGGCGTGCAGGTGCCGCTGAGCCGGGTCGCCAACGTCGCGGTCACCGACCGGGTGGCGACGATCACCCGCGAGGACACGCGGCGGCGCGTCGCGGTCCTGATCAATGTGCGCGGACGCGATACGGAAGGCTATGTGCAGGACGCGTCCGAGCGCCTGCGGCGCGAACTACAGCTGCCGCCGGGTTATTACTGGGAGTTTGGCGGTCAATTCGAGAATCTCCAGGCGGCCCGGCAACGGCTGGCGGTCGTGGTGCCCGCGGCGCTCGCGTTGATCCTGGCCCTCATCTACGCCAGCTTCGGGAGCGCCCGTCAGGCGGGGCTCGTCTTTGTCTGCGTGCCGCTCGCGGCCACCGGCGGCGTGGCGGCACTGTGGCTGCGCGGGCTGCCCTTCACCATTTCAGCGGCCGTCGGGTTCATCGCCTTGAGCGGCATCGCCGTGCTGAACGGGATCATGCTCGTCAGCTTCATCAATCAGCTCCGGCGCGATGGTCTCGGTGTCCGCGCAGCCGTGGTCGATGGAACCCTCACCCGCCTGCGCCCGAAACTGATGACCGCGCTGGTGGCCTCGCTGGGCTTTGTGCCGATGGCGATCGCGACCGGCCCCGGCGCAGAGGTTCAGCGTCCACTGGCAACGGTCGTGATCGGTGGCATCGTGACCTCGACGTTTCTGACCCTGATTGTGCTGCCGGTGCTGTACGACTGGATCGAAGGGCGAGGCGCACGGCGGCGGGGCAACGCGCGATGAGGCGTGGGTTTCACACCATCGAATCGCTGGCGCTCTTCGCTACATCGAACCTTTCGAATCGCTGGCGCTCTTCGCTACAAAGACTCCCTTTCAAACCATGAATATCAAAGCCTCCCTGCTACTCGCCCTGGGACTGAGTGTGGCCTCCTTCGCCGCGGCGGCGGACAAAACCGTCGCCGGCCCCCGTGGTGGTCGACTGCTGGAAACCACGCCGCAGCAGGCCGAGTTCTTCGTCACCCCTGAACGCAAGGCGGAGATCCGCTTCGTGGATGCGGCGCTGAAGCCGGTCGCGCCGGGCAACCGAGTCGTCACGCTGATCGCCGAACCGGCCTCGGGCCGTCAGCCGATCGCGCTGGAGAAGACCGCCGAAGGCTTTGCTTCCGCTCAAGCGTTGCCCCCGGGCGAGCCGTATCGCCTCGTGGTTCAAGTGCGCGAAACCACCGACGCGAAGCCACAGAACTTCCGCGTGATGCTGAACCTCGCCAACTGCGCCGAGTGTCAGCACGCCGAATACGCCTGCACCTGCGGGCATTGAGCGGAAAGGGGGGCGGTGCTTTAGCGCGCCATCGAGCACGCTGCGACGATCGAGGGCGGGCTGAAGCACCGCCCTACTGGTCCGCCGCCTCGAAGCCGGTGGCAAACTGGTTGTGGGTGAGCCAGAAGCCGCAAATGGCGCGAATCATGTCGGTGAGCTTGTCGAGGCCCGCCGGTTTCACCAGGAACGCGTTCACGCCGGCCTCATACGCGGCGTCGACGTCGTTCTGGTTGCCCGAAGCACTCAGGATGATCGCGACCATGGTCCTGAACCGGGGATGAGCCCGCATCCAACGCAGGACGTCGAGCCCCGTGCGGCGCGGCGTTTTCAGGTCCAGGATCACGAGGGCCGGAACCTCACCCGGATTCGCGTCGGCCCGCTGGTCGAGGGCAGTCAGATAGTCGATCGCATCCTGTCCGTCGCGCACGGTGACCAGCGGGTTGGGAACCTGCGCGGCCTTCAACGCATACTCGAGAAACATGACATCGTTGTCGTCGTCTTCCAGCTGGAGGATTGCGCGTGAGTTCATGAGTCATCCTTTCTTCAATTGCACCCAGAAGGTGGCACCGCGGCCTTCCTCCGACTCGACCCCGAAGGACCCGCCCATCCGCTCCACGGCCTTGCGGACAATGCTCAGGCCGATGCCTGTGCCTTCGTAGTCGCGATTGAGCCGCTCGAACATGCCGAAGAGCCGGTGCTGAACCTCCTTCGGGATGCCAATGCCATGGTCGCGGACGAAAATCCGCACTCCGTCTGCCGTCTCCTCCGTCCACAAGTCCACGACGGGTTTCTCCCCCCGGCGGACAAATTTGACGGCGTTGTAGAGCAGATTCGAAAGGACCTGGGTGAGATACGCGTCGTGCCCGCGCACCGGCAGCAAGGGGGTGCGGATGGTGATCGACGCCTGCGGTTCCTGCAGCGCCGGATTCTCCTCCACCAGCTGGCTGACGAGGGCCTCCACATCCACCCGCTGAAGGGTCACGGCCTCGCGCACGATGCGACTGTAAGTCAGGACATCCCGAATCAGCTGATCCAGCCGCCCGGCCGCCGCGGAAATGCGGTTCAGGTACATCGCCCCGGTTTCGCCGAGTTGCTCGTCGAACTCCGCCTGCAGCATCTGCGAGAACCCCTTCATGGCGCGCAGCGGCGCACGAAGGTCGTGCGACAGGCTGTAGGAGAAGCGCTCGAGTTCCTGCACGCTCTCGGTCAGCTTCGCCGTGCGCACCGCGACGAGTGCCTCCAGCTCCTCCGCATGTCGGCGCAGCTGCGCCTGCGCCTCGTGCAGCGCGGTCTCGGCGCGATGCTGGAGCGTGATGTCCCGCAGGGTGGTCACCGCGAGGACGATCCGGCCGTTGCTGTCGCGCACCGGCGCGCCGCCAAAGCTCCCGACAATGCGATGACCGTCGGCGCGCTGTTCGAGTTCGAGCTCGTAATGGGTAAAGATCTCCCCCCGTCGCGCCCGGGACACGGGCCATTGCTCCACGGGCACGACCTTCCCCTCCAGGTCCCGCACGACGTACACCTCCTCCAGCCGGTCGGGCGAGTGCTGCTGCAGCGCCGCGGCGGCGGCGCCATGGATCATCTGGGCCGCGGGATTGAGGTAGAGGAGCTGCCCACGCGCATCCCATACGGTCACACCCTCGGCCATGCTGTTGAGGATCGCCTGCTGCTCCTTCTGCGTCCGCTCCGCCTTGTCCTTGGCCAGCCGCAGCGCCTCCACGGCGCGCTCGCGGTCGGTGACGTCGATCGAAGCCGAAACCCCGCCGATCAGCTCGCCGGAAGCGTCGAGCACCGGCGCGGCGCTGTTGACGACATAACGGTGTTCGCGATCGCCGGCGCGCTGGATCTCGAGGATTTCGCCGGTATTCGACCGCTGCTCCCGGAGCGCCCGGGCAACCGGCCAGTCTTCAGGTTGGAGCAGTTCGCCCGTTTCACGCGACCAGCCCACGAAGCTCCGATAATCCGCCACCGATCCGGGCGTGGGCAGCGGCGACCCGAAAATTCGCTCCGCCCCGGCGTTGGCGCGCAGGAGTCCTCCCGCGCGATCGACGATGAAGATCGCCGCCGGCATCGCCTCCAACACGGCGGCCAGCAACGCCTCGCTTTTGGCGATCGCCGCCTCCGCCCGGCGATAGTCGGTCACATCCACGACGCCCCCCGCCATCCGCAGCGGCTTGCCGGCGGCATCGCGCACGACGAATCCGTGATCACGCACGGCCGCATACTCTCCGTCAGCGCGTTGAAAGCGGTACTCATCCACCCACTCGGTTCCTCCGCCGTCGATCACCGCATGGATTCCCGTGAGCACCCGGCCCCGCTCGTCCGGATGGATGCGTTCGCTCCACCACTGCGGGTCGCCGGTGACGTCCGTCCGCGCATAGCCGAACAGGATACTGACACTCTCGCTCCACCAGCGCTGCTTCGTGCGGAGATCCCAGTCCCAAAAGGCATCGGTGGTCGCGCGCGTGACGAGTTCGAGCCGTTCCTCCCGCTCGTGCAGCGCGGCGACAACGGTGGCTCGCTCGCGGTCAATCCTTTCCAGCCGCCGGGCCACGGCCGAGATCAGCCAGGCAAAGAAAACGGCGTTGGCGATCGCGAACAGCGCCACCCCCGATTCCGTGGTGTACAGGCCGGCCCGCTGTCCCAGGAGGCGGAGCCAGCCCGCCAAAACGGGGAACGCCACCGCCGCCGGGACGAGCCGCCGCGCCACGAAGCCGCCCAGGTTTTCCTGCACCAGCAGCGCGATCGGTTCGCGGGTGGGGTACGCGCAAAGTCCGGCCGCGGCCAGCAGGAGCACCACGATGCTCGTCAGCACGCCCATGCTGGGGTGATTGCCAATCTGATACAGCTGGTCGACGCCGTAGGTGTGGCCGATCAGCGCAAGACAGGAGATCACCATGGCCACCCCGCATAACAGCTGGCCGGGACAATGCCGTTGCGGCGCCCGGACGCCGAGCAGCAGCAGCCCACCGGCCAGCGCCACGAGCGACAGGCAGGTGGGCGGCGACATGCGTGGATCGCTGAGCCGGACATGCGCGAAAACCGCCTCGTGCAGCGCGCGGCCGAAACCGGACGCGCCAAAGTAGTCGCCCAGGCACAACAAACCCAGCACCCCCACGGCCAGCGCCAGAGCCTGGGCCGCGACCCGGAAACCCACGGTCCGGCGGACACTCCGGAGCAGTGCGGCGACCGCCAGGAGCGCGACCAACGTGGCCGTGAGCGGGCGCGTCGCCTGCCACGGAGGTTTGACCTGCTCCGCGGCAAATACCCAGCACGCCGCCAGCGCCACGCAAAGCACCAACGCGATTGCGCTCTGCACCGCTGATGCCGCGCGCAGGCGGGCCGCGAGGAGGGATGACGACTCTTCCACCCGCGTCACTGACCGCGTGGAACGTCATTGGATACAACGGGGAATCCCCGGAAACGGGGGCGGGCGCCGCGGACCAGGCGTGCCCGGCGCAAGAGTGCCTACGGCGCAGGGGGTTGCGCTGCGGGAACGCCCTCCGGAGAGGAGACTTCGCGGAGCACCTGGGCCCAGAGGTCCGCCTCACCCGGACATCCGTGGCGTTGCAGCGCGCCTTGGATGTCCGCCAAACCGGGCTCCTTCACGCGGTGCCGCGGGTCACCGGGCAGTTCCGGCCGCAAGGCGCGGGTCAGTGCCCAGCAGGCCCAGGCCCTCGCGGCACGCTGGTCGCGCCGCGGCTCGTTCATCCGGTCGGCGTAATGCTGAAAATGAACCCGCGGGTTGCCCACAAAAAGCTCCGCCGGCGTGTGGCGGAGGATCCACGCCATGGCGGCGTAAGGCCACGGCCAGGCCTGAAGAACCGGCTCGTCGCCCTGCAAGGCGGCGCCGAAGGCCCGGTCGAGACACAGCACCGCCCGCGAGGGCAGGCGCCGGTGCCATTGCACCTGGGCATACTCGAGACAGGCGAGGTAGAACGCGGCGCCGCGATCGCCACCCCGAAGGGCATGCAGCCAACGCCAGTCGATGTCGGCGCGGGACGGCGGGAGGCAGGGACAGGGCGGCAGCGCGGCCGGAGTGTTCTCGCTTGGCGGCGGAGCCAAATTGGACGAGAACCCGGAGCCTTTCGCCACGGAGTTCAGCTTGGACGCTTCAGACACACCGCCCTCATCGACGACAACCCGCCCGGCGTCAAACGCGCCGTCACGGGTCGTGCATGTCATCTCCGGATGGCGACGGGCGGTCCTCTGGCCCGCCGCCATGCTGCTCAAGCTCTGGGGCATGACCCTGCGGTTCGAACTGAGCCCCGACGATCTCCGCGCCGTCACCCGCCGCGACGTTCCCGTCGCCTTCGTGCTGTGGCACAACCGGCTTTTTCTCACTCCCGAGATCTACCGCCGGTACCGCGGGGGCCGGCCCCTGTACGCCCTCATCAGTGCGTCGGGCGACGGCGCCTGGTTGAGCGCTTTCTTCTCGCACGTCGGGATGCGCGCGGCCCGCGGCTCGAGCAGCCGGCTTGGACGCGAGGCCGCTTCGGCCTTGGTGGAGGCGCAGCGCGCCGGCCACGACATCGGCATCACGCCGGACGGCCCGAGGGGTCCCTGCTACGAGCTGAAACCGGGCGTGGTGGTCGTGCCCCGGCGGACGGGCGCGCCGCTGCTCTTGCTCGGTGGAGAATTCGCGCACGCCTGGCAGCTCAAGAGCTGGGACCGCTTTTACCTGCCCCGGCCGTTTTCAAAGGTTCGCGTCCACTGTGAAATGATCACCCCCGAGCAACTCGCCGACCGCGAGGCCGGGCTCGGACTGATCAAGGCGCGGCTGACGGCGATCAATTCGGACGAAAAGGGAAAGGGAAAGGGAAAGTGAAAGTGAGGGTGAAAGGGAGGGTGCGCGTGCAAGCCGCGAACTTGTGCTTTCATTTATGGCCCTGCATTTGCTACGGTCGGACCTGAATAGGGGTTAGCCAGACCTCAACCAACCGTACCATCGCAATGAAAAAGACCACCGCGAAGAGCAAGTCGCCCGCCCCAGCGACCCGCTCGTCCAAAACACCCAAGAAGAAAGCGTCGGCCTCGGCCGCTGCTGCCGCCACGTCGGTGAATGCCGTCGCGCCACTCGCCCCGGTGATCCCGGCAGTGGCCGCCAGCCTCACCCGGGAGGTGCCTCCGGCCGCGCCCGCCAAGGTGAAAGCCGTCAAGGGCGCGGCTGTGCAGACGAAGATCATCGCCCGCGTCGATGTCGGCTACGGCAATGCGCTGTACCTGCGCGGTGACGGTCCGGGCCTGAATTGGGACCAGGGCGTGGCGATGGAGTGCGTCGCGGGCGACCACTGGGAATTCACGCTCGGTGAGTCGGCGCGACCGATCTCGTTCAAGGTCCTGATCAACGATCAGATCTGGAGTTCCGGTCCCGACTGCATCGTCGCCTCCGGCAGCACCACGACGATCGCCCCGGAGTTTCCGTAAAGGCGAGGCGGGAGGTCAGCCCGCGCTCCCAGACCAGCGGAAACCTCCCACCGCGCAGCGCCGCCGGCTTCGCTCCGAGACTTTGCAGGTGCTCGGAGCATTTTTGTAAGCTGGTGCGGCGAATGCGCATGGGCGATTTCTGCGCAGGAGAACCGCTCCTGCGGCAAGGTTGAAGGTCAGTTCGGGCACCACGCATGCCCGGGCTCCTGCGCTTATTTGAAGACGAGACGCTGTTTGCCGACCTTTTCGAGTCGGCAAATGAGGGGGTTTGGCTGGTCGATGCGAACGATCACATCGTCAGGGCGAATTCCCGGATGGCTGCCATTCTGGGCCTGAAAACGGCGGATGTCTTGGGGCGGCCCCGTCGCGATTTCGCCTTCGAGGAAGATGCTGCGTACCTGACAGAACTACACGGGGAGCGCCTGCGCGGTTATCCCGCCGTGCTGGATCTGCGACTGAAGCATCGCGACGGCAGCGCGGTCTGGTGCTTGGTGTCGGCGCGCCCGGTATTCGGCGAGAATGGCTTCCTGGGCGCGCTCGACCTTTGCACCGACATCACGGCCCGCCGCACCGCAGAAGAAAAATTCCATGGCTTTTTTGAGTTGTCGGCGGCAGGTCACGCTTTGGTCGACCCGCTGAGCCATCGCTTCCTGCAGGTGAATGACCGGTGGTGCCGCATGCTCGGTCGAACCCGCGAGGAACTTACCGGCGGCATCACCTTCCTCGACGTCACTCATCCGGAGGATCGACCCCTCGACCAGCAACGCCTGGCCGACTTGCGGGCCGGTCGAATTTCGGAGCTGGTCGCAGACACGCGATACCTGCGCAAAGACGGCAGCGTGTTTTGGGGCCATCTCACCAGTTCGATTGTGCGCCAAGGGGCGACTGACCTGCAGTTCAGCGTCGTGCAGGACATTACGCCCCGTCAGCAGGCGGAGATCGATGCGACCGACACGCGGACGCGCTTGCGCCTCGCGCTCGCCGTGGCGGACCTCGGATTGCTCTTCCACGACGGGCTGACGGGCTGCGATGTATGGAATGACCGGGCGCGCCGCCTGCTTGGCCTGGCGGACGGGGAGATCGAGTCGGTCGCTTCGTTCATGGCGCACGTGCATCCAGACGATCGCACGGGAGTGGAGGCGCGGTTCAGCGAATTGATGCGGGTAGTCGAGTTCGAGCAGACCTTCGACCTGGAGTTCCGGGTGGTGTGGAGCGACCGATCAGAGCATCGCCTCCGCGCCCACGGCGTGTCCCAGCCGCGATCCACCGCAGAGGGCATCGCCACGTTTCACCTCATCGGTGTTCTGCGCGAGCTGGGTGGCCAAGGGTTATGCGCGCCATCGCCGATGTAGGCGTAAGGCACAGCCCTTGGGATTTTCGCACATTTGGCCCTCCTTCGCCAAGCCTACGGAGGGCATCCTTCGCTTGGATTTTCCGGCATCTGTCCGCCTTGCGAAGGATGGCGTGCCATCCGTAGCTCCGCGAGTTCCACGAGCGGAGCGAAGCGTCAGGCGCCGAAGTGGCGGCGCCGAAATTCGTGGCCAGAGCCGCTCTTGAGGTATTTCTCAAATGCGACCGCTCTCCGCTCATCAGCAAAGGCGTGATAGCAGACGAGATTCCACGGACGATGTTTCGCGGTGTGCGGCGAACGACCGGAGTTGTGGTCGGATACCCGGCCCCGTAGGTCATCGGTTCGGCCGACGTATTTTTCGGTCGGCGTGTTCACCGATTCGAGAATGTAGACGTAGTGCACAGCCCTTGGGATTTTCGCACATTTGGCCCTCCTTCGCCAAGCCTACGGAGGGTATCCTTCGCTTGGATTTTCCGGCATCTGTCCGCCTTGCGAAGGATGGCGTGCCATCCGTAGCTCCGCGAGTTCCACGAGCGGAGCGAAGGATGCCGATTCGAGAATGTAGACGTAGTGCACGGCCCTTGGGATTGTCGCACATTTGGCCCTCCTTCGCCAAGCCTACGGAGGGCATCCTTCGCTTGGATTTTCCGGCATCTGTCCGCCTTGCGAAGGATGGTGGACCAGATCGGGATCAAACCGACGACCTCATCGTTGCGAACGATGCGCTCTATCAACTGAGCTACTGGCCCGAGAGGAGCTGACGTAATTGTTAAATCCGCGCTCGCAAGTAAACACCAATCTTTGGGCAAATTTTGTCCTGCCGCGGGACGGTTCGTAATCCGCGAGTTCCGTGCGCCGTCAACCGATCAGCTTAGCGAACACCATCTTGCCGCCGGCCGTGGGCAGTACGCTGACGACCTCCACCTGCACGCGGCGACCGAGCAGCGCGCGACCGCCGTTCACCACGACCATGGAGCCGTCATCGTTGAAACCCACGGCCTGGCCTTCCTCCTTGCCCGGCTTGACCAGTTCCACCTCCAGCGACTCGCCCACCATGACCTCGGGGTGCAGCGAACGGGCCAGATGGTTCAGGTTCAACCACGGCACGCCGTGGAATTCGGCCATCTTCGCGAGATTGTAATCCGTGGTCATCAACTTCGCGCGCATCGACTGGGCCAGGAACACCAGCTTCGCGTCCACGTCCTCGCGATGGGCCACCTCGCTCTCGGTAATGCGGATGTCGACGTGCTTGATTCGCCGCAGCTCGTTGAGCACTTCCAGCCCTTTGCGGCCTTTCGCCTGGCGGGCCAGATCAGCGGAATCCGCCACGGCGCTGAGTTCGTCGAGGACGAAACGCGGGATGACGAGACCAGCGTTGAGAAAACCCGACTCGCAGACGCGGGCGATGCGGCCGTCGATCAACACGCTCGTGTCCACCACGACCAGCGGGATGTCGACCTCGTGCGGCACGAAGCGGACGTAGGGGATGATCAGGTTGAACTCATCCTTGCCGCGCAGCGCGATGACGGTTGCGAGGTACGGACAAACGAGGAAGAGCCCGAGCCGCACGAGATAGATGACCTGCGGGTCCCCCTCCGCCAGCAAGGGCGAGGTGCCCACCATGTAAGCGATCAGGAGACCGATCCCGATGCCGAACGACAGCGCGGTCAGACCTCGCAGCGAGAAACCCTTCAGCATGACGTCGACGAGCACGACGAGCGCGCCGATCAAAAAGCCGATGGTGGCAGCGAGAACCCGATAACGGTCCCATTCAAAGATCGTGTAGCAGACGAGCCAGCCCGCCGCGGCACACAGCGCGACAAAGGCGAGACGGATGGGGAGAAGCGTCTTGTCCATGCGCGGGAGGATCAGCGGCGGACGAAGACGTACAGGAGCACCGGCACCCCGATCATCACGGCGGTCAGGATCCAGAGGAACTGCTGGGCGCGCCGACCTTTTCGCTTTTCAGCCTCCGTGGGTTCCATTTGCGTGCAGCGCACCAAACCCCTCGCCCCATGACAACGCAATACTGGCTGGTGAAGTCGGAGCCGGAGACCTACTCCTGGGAGGATTTCGCGCGGGAACGCCGCACCGCCTGGACCGGCGTCCGCAATTACGCGGCGCGAAACAATCTCAAGGCGATGCAGCGCGGCGACCGCGTGTTGTTCTACGAGAGCGTGAGCACGAAGGCCGTGCGCGGCGTCGCCGAGGTGGCAAAGATCGCGTTTCCCGACGACACCGCCGATGAAGGCGAGTGGTATGCAGTGGAGTTGAAGGCACTCGACCCCCTGCCCCGCCCCGTGACCCTTGACGAGATCAAGGCCGAGCCGCTGCTTGCGGCCATGGCGCTGCTCAAGAATTCGCGGTTGTCGGTGCAGCCCGTGACCCGCGCGGAGTTCGATCGCGTGGTCCGGCTGGGAACGATGAAACCGCTGAGGTAGAATTGAAGGGACCAAAGGGACCAAAGGGGCCTAAAGGACCCAAGGGACTTAAGGGACGCTGACACAGGCTGTGGGGCGTTCGGAGCTGTGGGAGCGGGTTTACCCGGCGATTCGCGCGCACGCCATCGCGGGGTAAACCTGCTCCCACAGCCCCAAACCACGGTTTTCCCTTTGGTCCCTTTGGTCCTTTAGGTCCCTTCCACTCTTGGCGTCTGGCGTTTCCTCAGGCAACCTCCCCACCCGTGCCGCTCGTTTCCCAACTCACCATTCTTGCTCCTGGTCTGCTCGGCGGGTCCGTCGCGCGCGCGGCGCATGCCCGCGGGCTCGCGGGCCGCATCGTGATCTGGGCCCGTCGGGCGGAAACGCGGCTGGCGCTGCAGGAGCAGCCGTGGTGTACGGCCGCGGCGGACACCCCGGAGGACGCCTGCCGCGAGGCATCGCTGGTGGTGATCGCCTCGCCGGTGGACAAGATCGTGCCCCTCGCGGAGCAGATCGCCCCCACCCTGCGCGCCGACTGCGTCGTCACCGATGTCGGCAGTGTGAAGGGCGAAATCGCCCGACTGGGGGCGAAGGCGCTGGCCGGCCGGGGCGTGTTCATCGGATCCCATCCCATGGCCGGCTCCGAGAAGACGGGCTGGGAACACAGCCACGCAGAGTTGTTTCAACGGCGCACCTGTTTTGTCACGCCAATCGAAGGCACGCCGGCGGCCGCGGCCACGCTGGTGGCGAGATTCTGGAGCGAGCTCGGCGCTGAGGTCGTCACGGTGGATCCCGACCGGCACGATGAGATCGTCGCCCACATCAGCCATCTTCCGCAGGCCATCGCCACGAGTCTCTGCTCCTTCCTCGCGCGCAAGGATCCCGCCTGGCGCAACCATGCCGGGGGCGGACTGCGCGACACCACCCGCATCGCGGCCAGTGACGCGCAAATCTGGCGCAGCATTTTCGAGCACAATCGGGACGAGGTGCTGCGGGCGATCGCGCAGTTCGAGAACGAGCTGCACGGCTTCAAAGCCGCCCTGGCCAATCGGGACTACACCGAACTCGTCGCGCGGATGGAACGCGGCAAGGCGTACCGGGATCAGTTTCGGCCGCTGGGGTAAAATCTCGATCTTCGCCACAGAGATCACAGAGGACCAATCCGAGCCGAGCCGGAGGCGGGCGCCGTTCAATGGGTTTGATTAGGTTGCGGCGTAGCCGCTCTGGGTCCTCGGTGGCGAAGATCGACACGTTTTTCCGCTTTTCAGCACGGGGGGCATCCGCGACGCTGGCGGTTCCGCATGCCGCTGCCTGACCTCCTCCCGATCCCCCCCTTCGTCCGTCCCGTGCGGGCCGACGTCGTGGTGCCCGGATCGAAGAGCCTGACCAACCGGGCCTTGCTGGTCGCGGCCCTGTGCGACACCCCCGTCACGCTCACGGGGGCCCTGTTCAGCGAAGACACGCACCTCATGGCCGAGGCTTTGCGGCGGCTGGGCCTGACGGTCGACTCCGATGAGACCCGCCACACCGTGCGCGTTTCGGGTCAGGAGCACGCGTTCCGAGGGGGATCGGTGTCGCTCTTTGTCGGGCTGGCCGGCACCGCCGCTCGATTTCTCACCGCCTTGTGCGCCGCCGCGCCGAAAGGCACCTACCGGATCGATGGCGTGCCGCAGATGCGGAAACGGCCGATGCAGCCGCTGATCGAGGCGTTGCGGCAGCTGGGCGCGGACATCCGCTGCACCGGGGTCGAAGGTTTCTTTCCGATTGAAATCCAGGCCCGCGGACTGCGCGGCGGCCCCGTGTCGCTCGATGCGCGCGAAAGCAGCCAGCTTCTGTCCGCGCTGCTGCTCGTCGCCCCCCTCGCCGCCGCGCCGGTCGAGGTGCAGCTCATCGGGGGCGTGCGCTGGCCGTTCGTGCGTATGACCGCGCGGCTGATGCAGGAATTCGGGCAGCCCGAGGTGCAGCGCACAAGTGACACCACGTTTCGCGTGGCCGCCGGGCAGCGGTACGCCCGCCGCGACGGCGCGTATCCGGTCGAGCCGGACGCGACCGCCGCCAGCTACTTTCTTGCCCTGCCGCTGGCGACCGGCGGCACGATCGCGTTGCCGGGCCTGCGGCCGCACGGCGAGGGTCTCCAGGGTGACACGGCCTTTGCCGGCGTACTGCAGGACGTGGGCCTGGCCGTGGGGCGACAGCCGGATGGCACGGTCTGTGTCACGGCGGCGCCCGGCCATGCCCGCCGCGGCGTGGTCCGCGATTTCAGCGAATTCTCCGACACCTTCCTCACCCTGGCCGCCCTCAGCCCGCTGCTGACCGGCCCCACGCGAATCAGTGGGATCGCTCATACCCGCAAGCAGGAAACCGACCGGGTCGCCGGCATGGCCCGGGAATTGACGCGTCTGGGTCAGGACGTGATCGAGACCGAGGATACTCTCGAGATTCGCCCGCGGCCCCTGCGGCTGGACCAGGAGATCGAGACGTACGGGGACCATCGTTTCGCCATGAGCTTCGGCATTCTCGGCTCCCATGACCTGCGCCGCGACGGCCGCCCCTGGCTATCCCTGCGCAATCCCGCCTGTTGCGCGAAGACCTTCCCGCACTTTTTTGAGTTGCTCGAAGCGGTGCGCCAAAAATCGTCAGAGTCCCTTTAACCTCAGATGCACCGAAATCGGCCAAGACACCTCCCGCGAGTCACGCGAATTCCCGCGAATGGATGCGCGCCGATTCGCGTGATTCGCGGGCGGTCCTGCTCGATCCTGCAACCGCAGCTGTGTTCCTCTGTGTCCGCCCGTGGTTAACTCCGACTTCATCATCGTAGCGATCGACGGCGGGGCAGCGTCGGGCAAGTCCTCGTCCTCCCGGATCCTGAGCGAGCAGTTCAACCTGCTGCACGTCGACACGGGTTCCTTTTACCGCGCCGTCACGGCCGAGCTGCTGCGACAGGGCGTCAATGCGACGGACCTGGCCGGCGTGCGGGCGGCCGTCGCGCAACTGCAGCTCAGCACGCGGGTCTCCGGGCGCTCGGCCCAAATGGAGATCAACGGTCGCGTCGCAGGGGACGAAATTCGCAGCGCGGAGGTGAATGCCAGCGTCTCCCATTTTTCGGCGATCCCGGAGGTGCGGGCAGCCCTGCTCGACTACCAGCGCAGCCAGGCGGCGGTGGGGCGGGCGCACGGCTTTCGCGGCGTGGTCATGGAGGGCCGCGATATCGGATCGGTGATCTTCCCCGATGCCGATTTCCGTTTCTTCCTTCACGCCGATCCGACCGAGCGCGCGCGCCGTCGCGCGAACGAGGGGCAGCACGACTCCATCACCGAGCGCGACCGCATCGACGCGGGCCGCAAGACCGCCCCCCTCGCCTGCCCTACGGGCGCCGTGTCCATCGACTCGACCCACCTGAGCCTCGCGCAAGTGGTTGAAACCATGGCCGGGCCCATCGCCGCCCGACTCCGCGCATGAGCAGCGCCTTCCCGCAGGCGGAGATGTCGCCGTTGTATGGCGTCTGCCACTACCTGATCCGCGTGCTCTACGACGTGTGCTTCCGCGGCGACGTCGCCGGGCTCGGGCACCTCCCGCGCACGGGTCCCTTCCTGATCGCGGCGAACCATGCCAGTCATCTCGATCCACCGCTCATCGGGTCGCACGTGCCGCGCCAGATGTGCTTCTTCGCGCGAAAGACGTTGTGGAAGCCCGGACTGGCCTCCTGGTGGCTGGACGGCGTCGGCACCATCCCGGTGGACCGGGACGGCGGTCAGGACGTGGGCGCGCTGAAACGCGTCCTCCGCGCACTCCAGGACGGCAAGGTTCTCATCCTTTTCCCCGAGGGCACCCGCTCGCCGGACGGAAGGCTCCAGACGGCGAAACCCGGCGTGGGGTTCATCGTCTGCAAGAGCCAGGTTCCGGTTGTGCCGGCCCGCATCTTCGGTTCGTTCGAGGCCTTCGGCCGCAGCGACAAGGTGCCCACTTTTGGCACACCGGTCTCGGTGGTGTTCGGCCGTCCGATCCCGCCGGCCCAGTATGACGACCCATCCGCCGGCAAGGAAAGATACCAGGTGGCCAGCCAGCGGATCATGGCGGAAATCGCGAAGCTCGAGCCGCCGGCGCGCGAGCGCGTGGTGTGATCTGCCTCGAATCCAATCCTGCGGGCTGAAGCACCGCAGCGACTCACCCTGCTTGCCGCTGGTTTGGGGATTGGGTTCGCCATAGCGCCGACTTCAGCCGGGATCATTTTCCGGTCCAATTTTCACAGGAGGAAACGGAGAGAACGGAGGGTCCCGGGCGCGTCGTGCACTCTCTGTTTACCTCCGTTTCCTCCTGTGAAAAGGACTTGGAGATGTCGGCCGCGTCACCGCAGGCCGGACGCCGCGCGGGAACGAGCCAGAACCACGTCGGCGACGGCCCGGGCGCGCTGGGCGCCATTCTTGAGGACAGAGTCGACGTAATCCATATTCGCGGCGAGTTCGCCCCGACGGGCGCGCGCGGCGCTGAAGAAATTCCAGTAGTGCTCGAACAGCCCCTTCTTGAGGTCGCCATATCCCAGGCCGCCGGCGCGGAGCCGGTTCTCGTAATCCGCCGCCACGTCGGCGGGAGCGACGAGTTTCAGCAACTGGATCGCGACGTTCTTGTCCGCATCCGGCTTCGGCTCCGCCGGCGTGCGGGAGTCCATCACGATGCCCATGATCTTCTTTCGCGTGGCCTTTTCCTCGCCGAAGATGTCGATCGTATTGCCGTAGCTCTTGCTCATCTTCTGCCCATCCAGACCGGGAACCACCGCGATCTCGTCGCGAATTTCCGATTCGGGCACGACAAACGTTTCGCCGTACGTGAGGTTGAACTTGATCGCGATGTCGCGGGTCATCTCCACGTGCTGTTTCTGGTCACGGCCGACCGGCACGCGATGGGTGTCGTACAGAAGAATATCGGCCGCCATCAGCACCGGGTAGGCAAACAGCCCGAAGTTGGGCGCAATGCCCTTGGCCAGCTTGTCCTTGTAGCTGTGCGCCCGCTCGAGCAGCCCCATCGGCGCCAGCGTCCCGAGAATCCACATCAATTCGGCGACCTCGGGCACGTCGCTCTGCCGCCAGAACACGCTGGTGTTCGGATCGAGCCCGCACGCCAGCCAGTCCAGCGCGACACCCAGCGTGTTCTTCCGGCGCTCGGCGGGATCGAACAGCGATGTCATCGAATGGTAGTCGGCAATGAAATAGAAGCAGTCGCCGCGGGACTGGGCCTCGATCGCCGGCCGCATGGCGCCAAAGAAGTTGCCGATATGAAGCGTGCCGGAAGGTTGGATACCAGTGAGCGTGCGCATGGGTCGATGGAAGAAAGGGAGTGAAAAGCGTCGAGGGCCGAAGGCGGGGAGTCGAGCTTCGGGTTTGGGGGGGAGCGGCCACCCATCATTCTCTTTCTCTTAATCTTTCTCTCGGGTCCTTTGGTTGGGCGGCGGGTCCCAAACCGGGAGAAGGAGAAAAGCACGATTTGGTTTTGGGGTTCCTCCCAATCCTCTCAACCACAGATGAACACAGATGGACTCAGATCTGGAAAAAGACCGGCCTGGATCCGTGTCCATCTGGGTTCATCTGTGGTTCAATGGGTTTGATTTGGTTGCGGCGTAGCCGCTCTGGGCTCTCTGTGGCTACTTCGGAATCCAGGAAGGACGATCGGACGCTGCCTCCTGCACCCCGGACCCAGGACGCCAGATCCCAGACCCCACATTCAATCCCGTCGCGGGATCGTCTTCACCGGCTGACGAGAGAAGGCGATCGTGTCGGCCGGGAGGTAGCCCGTGAACGACGTGGTGGGCGACACGAGGGCACGTTTCCCCAGGACCGAGCCGGGATTCAGAACCGCATTGCAGCCGACCTCGGCGGCATCGCCCAGGATGGCGCCGAACTTCCGCAGGCCCGTCTCATAGACGGCATCGGCGGTACGGACGGTGACGGGCTTCTGGTCGAGCCGCAGGTTTGAGCAGATGACCCCGGCGCCGAGGTGCGCCTTGTTACCGAGCACGGAATCACCGACGTAACTGAAATGGGGCACCTGGACGCCATTGAGCAGCAAGGCGGTCTTGAACTCGCAGGCATTCCCGATCACGCAGCCCTCGCCGACGATCACATTGCCGCGAATGAAGGCGCCGGGACGGATCTCGGTGTTCGCGCCGATCCAAACGGGGCCGATGATGGTCGCATAGGCGGGAAGCTTGACCGACGGGTGAATCCAGACCTGCCCCTCCACGTGCACCCCCGGAGGCGTGATCAGGGTGCCGGGCGCCGGCGAATTCCAGTCCACGGCTTGAGTGGCGACGCCCTCGGGCACCTTGGGCAGCCCGGCCAGGGCCGGCGCGATCGCCTTGAGCCAATCCCAGGGGGCCACGTCCGCACGAAAGTACGAGGCAAACGGCGCAAGGGATTCGGGCAACGCGAAGAAATCGGCGGCTTTCATGGATCGGAAGGGACCGAAGGGAAGAAAGGGACCTAAGGGACGAAAAGGACCTAAGGAAGGCAGGAAAAGGGAGGGCGCATCGGGAGCCAAGGCGCGATTCGACGATGGGGTGCTTTGGTCCCTTCGGTCCTTTGGATCCTTTTCCCCTCTTCAGTCCCTTTCCGACCAACGAAAAAGCCGCCAAACTTCGTTCGGCGGCTTTTCGTAAAATGGAGCGGGCGAAGAGACTCGAACTCTCGACGTCCACCTTGGCAAGGTGGTGCTCTACCAACTGAGCTACGCCCGCAATGCAGGGTGCAAAGGAGTAGGACCGGACCGGCGTCCGTCAACAGCTATTTTGCAGAAGTTGAGAGTTGAAGGCTCAACGTTTGTCCCCGCCTTCGCGCAGGTCCAAGCGGTCGGGCCCGCCAGGGGATGGCGGGCGCGATGGCGCTTCCTTGCGGGGTTTTTCACTCCGGTCGGTATCGGACTGATAATACGCGTAGTTGCTCGTGTAGTAGCCGTAATCGCCTCCGGCGTTGGCGGGCACCTGGTTCAGCACCACCCCAAGAACCGGTTTCCGCAGCGAGCTGACGATCTGCTGGGCCCGCAGCACCATGCTCTGCGGGTTTCGGCGGTACTGCACGAGCAGCACGACGGCGTCGACGAGGTTGATCAGCACGCTCGTATCACTCACGCCGATGATGGGGGGCGAATCGAACACGATCCGATCGTAACGGGTACGCAGGTCGGCGATCACTTCGCGCAGCCGATTGGCGTAGATGAGCGAAAGCGTGAAATTGCCGGCCGCGCCGCTGGGAATGAAGTCCAGGCCCGGGGAGATGCCGCGCTGCACCACGTCATCGATGGTCTTCTGGCCGGAGAGAAGATCGACGAGCCCGGGGTCCTTGGGTCGGTGCGCGATCCGGTGCTGGGTGGGCCGCCGCAAGTCGGAATCAATCAGCAGCACGCGTTCGCCGGACTCGCCCATGAGGCGGGTGAGCCGGTGGAGGGTCGTCGACTTGCCCTCACCCGGTCCGGCGGACGAAATCAGCATCGTGTGCGGCTGGCCGGTCTTGAGCGCGAGATTGAGGTTGGTCTGCAGCACCCGGTAAGGCTCCCACTCGGCCACCCCGAGCTCGGCGGCGCCCGGTTCCTCCCCGGTGTACGGAATCACCCCGAGAACGGGCACGGCGAGCTTGGTCTCCACGTCGGCGACCGTGCGAAAACTGGTGTCGAAATACTCCAGCACAACCGCGACGCCCACGCCGAGCAGGGTGCCAAAGAAAAGGGCGAGCGCGATGTTCAGCGGCCAGCTGGGCCGCGCCGGGACGCGCGGAGGTTCGGCGGTGTTGAGGATCTCGATGGTCTTCTTCGGCACCTGAAAATCGATCTCCCGCTGGCGGAGCGTGAGCTTCAAGGTCGTCAGCAGCCGGGTGTCATCCTCGAGCTTCTGCGCGGCCTCCTCAAACGGGCGCATGCGCTCGCGGGCGGAAAGGATCTGCTCCACGCGCGCCTCCGCCAGCTGCTTCTTCAACTCCTCCACCCGCGCATCCGCCTCCTTGTAGGCGATCTCGAGCGAGTTCTCGTAGCCGCGCAGCTGGGCTTCCAGCTGCTCCTTGATCTTGGCCCGGTTCTCGACCGCGGAGACGAGGTCGGGGTGGGCCTCGCCCAGGCGCCCTTTCAGCTGCGTGACCCGCTGGTCCGCGACGAGGTAGGCCTGGAGGAGATTCTGGATGTTCTGGTCGGGAATCAGCTCGGTATTCACCAGGCTCATCCGCTCCTCGGCGGGAATGGAGCGGAAGCGCTCCCACCGCGTCTTCCGGCCGATCGCGTCGACGCTGAGCGCGATGAGCGTGTTCTGCATCTGGCGCAGCCGTTCGATCTCCATGTCGGAGTAGCGGGCGTTGAGATCGACGCCGGAAATGTTCAGTTCCTTGCGCAGCTTTTCGACCTCGTCCCGCCCGCGCGACACGGTCTGCTCCTGCTTCGCCAGTTCCTGCCGGAGTTTCGCCAGACCCTCGCTTTGGTCCGACGTGGCCAGCGCAATGCGGTCGGCGGAATAGGTGCGGGCGATCTCGTTGGCGATATCGGCGGCCAGCTGGGGATCCTGGGCCTCCACGTTGATGGTGATGATGGACGACGAACGCTGCGGGGCGATGTCGACCATCTCGCGCACCAGGTAGTGATACGTCAGCGCGGTCGGCAACGCGGGCGCGTCGCGCATGGCGCCGATCCGGCGGTTGAGGTCCAGCCGCTCGATCACCGGGTACAGGATCTTCTCCGCGAGCATGATCTTGTACTGATCCTGCAGGTACACCGGGTCGTAGCCGCCGGTGCTCTGGGCCTGAAACAACTTCACCTGCCCTTCCGGCTTCTCGACCGCCACCTTGGTGGAGGCGCGATACCAGCGGGGCAGGAAGGCGGTGACCGCGAGCGTGGTGATGAGCACCAGCGCCACGATCAGCCCGATCAGCCACTTGCGAAGGCGAAGAATTTGCAGGAAGCCGGCCAGGGACGCGGATTCCGAAGTGGCGTGGAGATTGGCCATGAACAGCAGGAACCGCGAGCCTTGCCGGCCTAGAACGCGTACGTCGCGCTGAGGCCCACCCGGTGGCGCTCCAGCCCGCGCGACGCATCGTCCGACCGCACGCGGTCGTAGTCGTAGTGCGCGGAGACCACCCAGTTCTTCGTCGGCAGGTAACTCAAGGCCGCCCCCGTGCGGGCGGAGTCTTCGTCCACGTCGACCTGACCCCGGCTCCGGCGGCCCTGCAGTTCCGCGGGCGCGTACTCCGCCGAGAGCGACGCGACGAGCAGCGGCGTCAACGCGTGCTGCAGATTGACAAACAGCCGGTGCCCGCGCTGGTCGGTGAACCGGGCGGTGTCGGAGGATTCGTCCAGGGTGTAGGCGTAGCCGCCCACGACAAAGGACTGTTCGGCGTATTGGTAACGGCCCGACAGTTCCGCATACGGCGAAGTGACGTCGTCCTCCCGGGCGCGTTCGCGCCACTCGGCGCCCAAACGCGCGCTGAGGGTCACCTTGCGGGCCGCGGCGTAATCGACGCCGGTCATCAGGTAGTTGGACTGCTTGTTCTTCTCTTCTCCGAGCTTGCGGTAATACACGTCCAGATGGCGGAATTCGGCGATGGCCTTGACCTCGGGAAGAATGGCGTAGTCGCCGGCCAGGCCGTAGAGGTTCTCGATCCGGTCGAGACTTCGTCCGAGGATCGCATTGCGGTACTTGGAGTACACCGAGCGCGCCTTGACCTGCAGGCCGATCTTGGGCGTGACCGCCGTCGCGAAACGGGCGTCGAACTGATTGCGCGTGAACGACTGGTCGGTGTTGAGCGGAAGGCCGTTGAGCAGGGCTTCGGGGTTCCGGGCCACCATGAAGAGATTGCTGACGTCGACGTTGGTGGCCTTCGAAAAGGCATGGGCGGCGCGCAGCGAAAGATCATGGCTGTCGAGCACCCGGTCGCCGGGCCGGTTCTCGATGCGGCTCACCAGGAGCCCGTAGTTGGCCGACACGAAGGTCTGGTCGCTGAGCGAGTGATTGAAGGCAATGCGGGGAGCGACCTCGAAGATCGGGCTGCTGATCGCGTCGGTGGCGCCGCCGAAGATATTGCTGTCGTACGACACGGCAGCGCGCAGGGTGACGACCAGATCCTTGCCCTGATCCTGCTCCGGAATCGGCGCATAAACAGCCAACAGCGGCGCGGCGGCAAAGGCAGCCAGGGCACAGAACGCGGGGAATAACTTCATAGGTGGGCCGGAAACGGCGCGAAACCTACCGGCGGGAGAGAAGCTGAAGCAATTACTTTCCCCGGGGCGGCGGCAGCGCCGGGTTGAGCAGAACGAACAGATTCTCCGCCACCTGATGGGGGGCCTTGAGCGGAAACTCCCGCGGCATCGTACCGGTGACCAGCCCGGCGTAAATCTCGCCCCACTCCCCAAAGCGGTTGGAGACGGCGGCCAGGGTGCCGGGCGCCACGGCGCGGGCGTTCAGTTCGGAGAAGAACGGACGATCGAGGGTCCGCGGCGTCAGCAGCAATTCCCCGATCGGCTGCTGGAGGGTGATGGCGTAGAAATCGCGCAACGTCGGCGGCTGGGCCCAGCATCGGACGCCGCCATACCAGGCCACGCCCGCCGGGATATCCGCCATCGCCCCGAACCGGCCCAGCACCTGCCGCGACTCGAGTTCGGACCGCACCCCGCGCAGCAACGCGGGGAAATAGGGCGGGTATTGGAACCGCACCCCGGGGGGAGGCGCGAGACCCTCATGCAGCAGGGGCACCGCCTGCAGCAGCAACAGGACGGCGGCCAGCGCCCGCGGCCACGCTCCCAGTCGCGGATGGCTGCCGAGCAGAACAAAGAAGAACCCGGCCCCGAAGACGATGAGCAGCGGCGCGAGCCAGACCACCGCAGGCCGTTCGGTGTCGCCCGCATCGAGAGCCGACTGCGCCAGCACCGCCACCGCCAGGCTCAATGCAAACCACCAGCGCATCCGATTCGTCGCCGCATTGCGGAACGAGTACAACAGCCCCGCCGCGAAAAAAGCCACGAACCACATTGCGCCGCCGGACCACAAGCTGGTCTGCAGCGTGGCTTGCAGCGACGTCAGGACCTTGTTGCCCAGTTTCCGGAGCTGCAGGTCGGGGAGCGTGGCCGACAAGGTGGCCCGCACCATCGCCGGCTCCGCGGTGGGATCGCCGGCTTTCAGCGCCACTTCCTGGATCGCCAGGCCGACGGGGGAACCGGTCAGCTCCAGGTTGCGGATGATCCAGGGTCCGGCGACCAGGAGGAAGCCCAGCGCCAGCAACCCCGCCCCAGCCCACGGACGGAGGGCCAGCGAGGCACGGCGCACCCGACTGCGCCCGCGGAGGCGGACAAGGGAGTACGCCAGCATCACGAGCGTGAGCACGCCCGCGGTGTAGTCGGCGAGAAAGAGAGCACCGCCCAGCGCGCCGAGCGCGAGCCACCAGACGCCGAGGCGGTCCTGGCTTGCTCGAGGAAGGCTGGGCGCGGAAGAAGCGCTGCTCTCGGGGGTGGAGGCGCGCGCCTCGTCGGGCTCGTACTGGGCGGAGGCGAGGCGAAGCTCGAGGGAATACCAGACCAGAAAGGCAAAGAGCCCGAGCACGAGCAGGAGGGGGGTGCCGTCCACCGCCAGGGTGTGATCCCACAGCGGGACCGACGCGAGCACGGCGATGCCGGTGACCCAGCCGACGCGCGCATCGAAGAGGCGGCGGCCGAGCAGATACGCGCTCCCGGCAGCCACCCAAAGCAACGCCACGTTCACGGCCAGCAGGTAATAATCCGCCGCGAACCCCGCGGAGGGCTGCGAGGGCACCGTGAACCATTCCTCCCGCGTGCGGGCCGGCACCAGCCGCAGGCCGGCGGCCAGCACCAGCGGATACAGCGGCGCGTGGTTGAGTTCAGGATACGGCTGGTCCGGATGAAAGCCCTGGCCGCGCGCCTGCCGCCACGCTGCGGTCTGCGGTGAGTTGACCAGCGTCGTGAACCCGGCACCGGCGGCGACCTGCCGGGCCATGTCCGCCTGCAACAGGGTGGCCTCGCTCCGCGGTCCCCGGAACTGCTTCCACACGAGCAGCAGCGAGAGGGCCACTGCCCCGGCCAGGAGGGCGGCCAGCCGGATCAGGCGCGCGCCGCGGCCGACTTCGAGCCAGTGCAGGAGTTCCTGGGCGGACGTCATGCTTCGGGTCCCGGGCTTTGGGAGTTGAGTTTCGGGTTTACGGTTCCGGCTTGGGCATTCCGGCAGGTTTCAATCCGGGGCCGCGACCCGACGATCGCCCCCGGACGCGCGCCGCCGGCACTCATTTGTCGGTGACGTCGAGTTCGGGCCACTGGGAGAGCTTGCGATGCAGCGTGCGGCGGCTGACGCCCATGAGTTCGGCGGCCTTGGTGCGATTGCCGCGTGCCTTGAGCAGGGCCTCCCGCAGCAGGCGTTTCTCGTTCTCCTCCACCGAGAGGGAGCCGGTCGACGCCGGCGCGTATGAAGCCGCAGCGGCAGCGGCCGGCGTCCCGGTTGGCGGCGGGAGTGCCTCGCCCCGAAACTTCGGCTCGAGATCGAACTCGGTCAGGCTGCCGCCCCGCCGGAGGACGACCGCGTTCTCACAGAAATTCCGCAGCTCGCGAATGTTTCCCGGCCAGGCATACGCTTGCAGCGTGCGCAGGGCGCCAGGCTCCACCGTCAGGGGCGGGACGCCGTTTTCCTCCGAGAAGTGCCGGATGAAATGTGCCAGCAGCAAGGGGATGTCCTCCCGCCGCTCCCGCAGCGGCGGCATGACCAGCCGGACCACGTTGAGCCGGAAAAACAGGTCTTCGCGGAACTTCCCCTCGCGGACCATCGCCTCGAGGTTCCGGTTCGTGGCGGCCACGAGCCGAACATCCAGCTCCAGCGGTTTGCTCCCCCCCACCCGCTCGATGGCCTTCGTTTCGAGGAAACGCAGCAGCTTCACCTGCGTCGACGCGGAGATCTCGCCGATTTCATCCAGGAACAACGTGCCGCCGTTCGCCGACTCGAAGCGGCCGATCCGACGTTCGACCGCGCCCGTGAATGCCCCGCGTTCGTGACCGAAGAGCTCGCTCTCCAGCAGGTTCTCGGAAAGCGCGGCACAATGCACGGCGATGAAGGGGGCCCGTGAACGGGGACTCGCCTGATGGATCGCCTGGGCGATCAGTTCCTTGCCCGTGCCCGACTCACCCTCGACGAGAATGGTGGCCCGCGAGGGGGCCACGAGGCGCATCTTTTCGATGACCTCCTGCAGCTTCGGCGAAGTGCCGATGATGCCCTCGATATTGAACCGCTCGTCGAGGCGCTCATGCAACTGCTGCACCTCGACTTCCAGGGTCTTGGTTTTCAGCGCCCGCTGGATCAGCACCTCGAGCCGCTCGATGTTGACCGGCTTCGTGAGAAAATCCACCGCTCCCCGTTTCATGGCCTCCACGGCAGTATCGATGTTCCCGTAAGCCGTCATCATCAGTACCGCCGGCCGATGCGGAAGCGACAGGGCCTTGTCGATGACCTTCAACCCGGACTTGCCCGGCATCCGAAGATCCGTCAGCACGACGTCGAAGGGTTGCGCATCCATCAGATTGAACGCTTCTTCGGCGTTGGCGGCGACCGTGACATCATACGCTTCCGCCAAAGCCTGCTGCAGCCCTTCGCGGGTGTGTTTCTCGTCGTCGACAATAAGGACGCTCGGGACCATTGCGCCAGATTGACGCAGCCCGCTTCGCGGGCAATTTCAGATTTCAGATTTCAAATTTTCGGACTTCGGATCTGAAATCTGGAATCTGAAATCTGAAATGCCGGCGTAGCCGGCCTCACTTTGCCCGCAGCTTGTCGGCCTGCGTGGCCAGCTGGCTGAGCGTGATGCTGGGGGGCGGCGTGTTGTCCACCAGGGTAAGGAACTGCTCTCGGCGGCGCTCCAGCAACGGACGAATCTGGCACCGTTGTTCCTCCGTCAGCTTGTATTCCTTGGTCAGGTGATCGAGGCGCCAGTTGATGGCCACGTTCCAGAGCGCGTGCCACAGCGGGCGCTGCTGCAGTTGGAAAATCTGTTCGTCGGACAACACCGGAACCTCGGCGTCCTGCTGATCGCGGCTCGCCCGCTTTTTCCGGTTGTGCTCGAATTTCTCCGCCTGTTCGGGCGTGAAGATCGGCAGCAGGTCGCGATCGAACTCGGTTGCAAGCTGTTCGATGCGCTGGCGGTAGGCGTCCACCTTCGGCCGCATCTTCTCGATCTCGCCCAGCAGGCGGTCGCGCTCGGCGTTGGTGTACGTGGGCGCGCGCCGTTCGCTCGCATTGTCAGCCGGGGCGGCAGTGCCCGTGGCGCGGACAAACTCAGTGCCAGCCGCGGGTGGCGGCGGAACGGCCGGCCCCGAGCTGGTCATCGACCGCGCGGCGAAGCCGGCGGCGAAGCCCAGGGCGGTCAGGATGGCAATGAGCAGCCGTTGGTTCATATCTCCTCAACATCCTGCACCTCGGCAGCCAGTTGCTGCCAGCCGGCAAGATTACGCTCATTCTCCAGGTACGTGGTCCGTGCGTCGATCGCGAGGGCACCCAACAGGCAGAAAGCGGCGGTCGCGGCGCCCAACGCCAGCTGGTCGAGCAGCGAGGGACTGCGGGGTAGCTGACGGGCCGCGCGCAACACGCGTTCAGCGAAGCCCGGCCCGAGGTGGAGGGCGCCGCGCGCAAACAGGCGCGCCCACACGCCCGGCGACGGGCCGTTGGCGCCGCGGAGCACGGTCTCCGCGAAACGGGGGTTCAGCTGAGCGGAGGCCGCCTCCCGCAGCTTTTGCCAGGCCTTTGCTTCAGTCTTCATGTTGGGGCGTATAGTGTTCCCGCAGATGTTCACGTGCCCGATGCAGGCGAGCCTTCACTGCTGTGACGGTAATGGAGAGAATTTCCGCTATCTCGGCGTGGCTGCGCCCTTCCTGCACCAGGGCCAGCAACGCGCGATCCTGGGGACGGAGCTGAGCCAGGGCGTGACGCAGGGCGTCCAGCTCCTCGCTATCAACGGCCCCGGGGGGTTCCGGGATGTTTTCGTGCTCTTCACCAAAAGGGAGGAATATCCTCCTGAGTTTCTGGCGGCGAAGCTGGTCGATGCACGCGTTGCGGGCGAGCCGGAACAGCCAGGATTCGAATTGCGCGGGCGCCTCCAGACGATCCAGGGCGCGAATCATCTTAATGAATACCTGCTGCGCCAGGTCCTCGACATGTTCTCCACGGCCCATCATGGCGTAAACAAATCCTGCGACCCGGTGCTGGTACGCGACAATGAGCTCCCGCTGGGCGCCTTCATCGCCCCGCTGAGCTCGGCGGACCAATTCCGCCAGCGCGTTCGTTGAGCCTGTTTCCATGCCGAGTGCATCTTGTCAGCAGCAAGACGCTCCATTGGCCAGAAAGATTCGCGGGGCGCGGAGGAGGGAGTAAGGGATTGAGGGAGGAGGGAGTGAGGGATTGAGGGGGTCCTCTGCCCCTCACCTTACTTTTCGCTTTTCGCCCGGTGGTTTCCGTCTCACTACTCGCCGCACGCCAACGATGAACCCTCCTCTTCGCCCCTCCGTCCTGGTCTTGTCCGTCGTGTTGTCTGGTGTCGCCCTGGTGGCGGGCTGCCGTTCGGCCGCCATCCCCCGCGACCTCATGGCCGAAGAGGCGCGCAGCGAACAGGTTGAGCGTCCTGTCGCCATGAAGGGCGACGCCTCGTTCGGCGACGGGAGCATCCATGTCGTGGCCACCGTCGCGCGAGGCTTCCATCGCAGCCCGGGAGAGAAACCCGGCGACGTGCCGAAGAGCCGCCGCGGCCTGTTCCGAAAGGACACCGACGCGTATAGCGAGAGCTACTCCTTCGACTACGGCGACTCCGAAGCGGAGCAGCGGGAAGCGGTCAAGGAGTACATCCGCCAGGCGATGGCCCGCCGGGCGGCCGGGAGCCCCATGCCCCCGGTGACGCTGAATGTCACCTTCGAGAACCGCGGCTCAACCCCGCTGGAGATTGTGCCGACGGAAGTCAGTTCGGACCTGGGCAACTTTGCGGTCCGGCCGGCGAAGCTTACGCTCGCCCCGGGCGAGAAGGGTTCGCTCGAACCGATGGTCTCGCAGCTCGGCGTGATGAACGACGAGATCCCCGTCACCCTGTCGCTTCGTCAGGGCGGCAAGAACGAGACCAAGGTGGTGCTGGTGAAAAACATCCTGGCTCCGGCGCTGCGCTGAAGAGCGGTCAGCGTTCAGCGGTCAGCCTTCAGCTCCCTGAAGAATGGCCGCAAAAAGGCGCAGAAGTCGCAAAAAAAAGGCCTTTTTCACAGAAGCAATCAGAGGGAGCGGAGGATCTCTCCGCGATCTCCTGTAAAAATGGGGCGTCCTTTTTGCGCCTTTTGCAGTGCTATCCCTGCATTTCGTGTTTTTTGAGCACGATTCCCCTATGCCGCGAGGCGTTCGAGTTGAGCGGTGGACGCGTTAGCCGCGGCGAGCAAAGCGGTGATCGCGACGCGAGCCTTCG
>JAEWKR010000086.1 GCA_023457715.1 Verrucomicrobiota bacterium | reverse complement strand
GTGGAAGTCGGCGCCGACCTTCACGCCCGGCAGACCCGTGACCGACGAGCGGCCGAGGTCGACGTAGCTGTACTCGACGCGGGCCGAGAGGTTGTTGGTGAAGGCGTACTCGAGACCGGCACCGAGGGTGTAGCCGACCTGGACGTCGTCGTTGCCGAAGACCTGACCGAAGCGCGGGAAGGCGATGGTCGTCTTCACGCTGCCGTAGGCGAGACCACCGGTGACGTAGGGCATGAAGCGGTCAGCGGCGAAGCCGACGCGACCACGGACGGTGCCGAACCAGTCGACGCGGCTCGAAGCAGAGTCGCCGAGGACGTTGATGGCGCTCGAGCGCAGGTCAGCGCCGTTGAAGTCGGCCTCGATGCCGAACACGGCCTGACCCATCTGCCAGTTGTAGCCGATCTGACCGCCGCCGACGAAGCCGTCGGTGTCGGGCAGGCCGATCGCCGGGCTCTGCTTCACGCTGCCCCAGCCGTAGCCGGCGTTGGCACCGACGTAGAAGCCGGTCCAGGAGAAGACGGGAGCGTAGACCGGAGCCACGACCGGGCCCTTGCGAGCCGGCAGGTCAGCAGCCGACGCCGCACCGGCAGCGACCAGGCCGAGAACGGCAACGCTCGAAAGCAGGAACTTCTTCATGGGGTACTCCTTAGTCGTCACAAACGTCGGCCAGGCCGGCCGGGGATAAGCTGAAGCTGTTTATAATCGGAGTTGGCGAGAAGTCTGTAGCACTGGAAGCACACGCCCTTGGCCGATCAAGGCAAAAATGCGGCAAAATGTGCAGCATTCGTGGCGGTTACGTAAATTTCCAGTAACGAAGTTTAAGCGAGGATGAAGATGCTGCCGGAGAGTGTAACGCACTACCTTGTGGCAGCGTTCTGGTGTGAGGCTGGTACGGAGCCAGCCGTTGCGAGTATTCAGGATCGGCTCGCCTTGAGCAAACAGCTTCCTAGGTCAAGTGCAACGATGACGACCCCGCGGCCAAGAAAAACCCGGCGGCCGAGGCCGCCGGGTCCATCCATCACCCTGTAAGGGGTCAGAAGCGGTAGTTCAGACCGGCGCGGACGATCGAGAAGTCGGTGCCGACCTTGATGTTGGCCGTGCCGAACGGGGTGCTGACCCGCTCCTTCTCGAGATCCACGTAGAGGTACTCGATCTTGGCGCTCAGGTTGTTGGTGAAGGCGTACTCGAGGCCGGCACCGATGGTGTAGCCGTACTGGGTGCTGTCGTTCGACCCGAAGAACCCGACGCCGGGCAGCGACAGCTGGCTCTTCACGTTGGCGTAGGCGAAGCCGCCGGTGATGTACGGCATGAAGCGATCCATCGCGAAGCCCACCCGACCGCGGACCGTGCCGAACCAGTTCAGCTCGTTGGACGCCGTGTTGCCGAACCCATCGGCGATGCGCGAGCTCAGATCGGCGCCCTGGAAGTCGGCCTCGACACCGAGGACGAACTGGCCCATCTGCCAGTTGTAGCCGATCTGGCCACCGCCGACGAAGCCTTCCGGATCCGAGAACGCCGGCAGGGTGCCGAGCGCCAGCGAGTCGATGTTGCCCCAGCCGTAGCCGGCGTTGGCACCGACGTAGAAGCCGGTCCAGGTGAAGGCGGGAGCATAGACTGGCGCCACGACCGGGCCCTTGCGGGCCGGCAGATCGGCAGCCGAGGCCGAACCGGCAGCGACGAGACCGAGAACGGCAACGCTCGAAAGCAGGAACTTCTTCATGGGGTACTCCTTAGTCGTCGCAGGCGTCGGCCGAGGCGGCCGGTTGATTTCGATGGCAGAGATATAGGCGAGGTCCTTGCGGCTGTCTGTTGCTCCGGAAACACATCCACTTTCCGAACCGGGGCGAGAATGCGGCGCGTTAGATAAACTTTGCCACAATTTGAAAACAGCCAGTCACTTACGCTTAACAACGGGTTTATAACTCAGCCGATACTGGTCCCGCGCGGGACCATCGAGGGCATGCGCCACGTCAACGCCGCAATTGTGCAAAGGTTCCGGCCTGATTGCGGCATCGGTTCCACGCCTTGCGAGCCCGCATTTCGCATGCTTTAGGCGACCGGGATGAGCGTTCATCTGCCGGTGCGGGACCAGGATTTGGCGACCCTTTCGATCTTCATCATCGTGCGCGACGAGGCCGACCGGCTGGGCCGGACGCTCGAAGCCGTCAGGGCGCTCAGCGACGACATCGTTGTGGTCGATTCGGGCTCGACCGATGGGACGCAGGCGCTCGCGAGGGAGCGGGGCGCGCGGGTGATCGAGCACGCCTGGCCCGGATACGGCCAGCAGAAGCGCTTCGCCGAAGAGCAGTGCCGCCATGACTGGCTGCTGAACCTCGACGCCGACGAGGTGGTGCCGCCCGATCTCGCCGCCGAAATCGCGGCCCTCTTCGCCGCCGGGCCCGCCGCCGACGCCTACCGCATCCGGATCGCCGAGATGTTTCCCGGCGAGCCCGCGCCGCACCGCTTCGCCTATGCGCTGTCGCCCGTGCGCCTCTATCGCCGCGACAGGGGCCGCTATTCGGCGTCCCCCGTGCACGACCGGGTCGATCTTCAGGCCGGTGCACGAGTCGGCCGGCTGAAGGGCACCATCCACCACTATTC
>JAEWKR010000085.1 GCA_023457715.1 Verrucomicrobiota bacterium | reverse complement strand
GACACAGAGGACACGGAGGCTCGGTCCTTGGACAAACCTGTTCATCGCGTGACGCCCAAGACAGTCGCAGCGCCCGCCTCCGGCTCGGCTCTGATTGGGCCTCTGTGACCTCTGTGGCAAAATCGGTATCCAGGTTCGATGTTCGATGTTCGATGTTCGGCCTTCACGTTCGCCTGACCGTCAGCATCCGGACCCTTTTGCGCTTCCGGAAAATCGACGCCACCTTGCCTTCCCCCCCAAAAAATCATGCGCGCTCGTATCCGCCCCGCCCTGCTGGCTGTCCTCCTCCCGCTGGGTCTCGCCTCAGCCATCGCCCAGAACGTGCCGCCGTCCACCGCCACGGTTACCACGTCCGGCGCCGCCCACCCCCAACTCGGCTGGCAGACCCGGCACACCCCCGCATATCCGATCCCCTACGGACCGGCCCGGGTGGAGGAGATCACGCCGGTGCTCGACCGCGTCCTCACCTATCTTGAACGCGCCACCCCGGCGCGTCTCATCGATCTGGAGACGAACACGCCCGTCGCTGACGCCGCCGGTCCCCTCCCGGCCCGACCTGGGTTCGAACGCGGTGATTTCCTGCCGATCAGTTACGAATGGGGTGTCACCTATTCCGGCATGCTCCACGCGGCCGAAGCCCTGGGGAACGAGCGGTACCGCCGCTACGTGGGCGAGCGTCTCGAACTGATCCGCCGGCTGGCCGATCACTACACCGCCCATCCGCCGGGCGCCGACGCCCCGCGCCGTTTCGCCCTCCGCTCCGTCCTGAAGCCCGAATCGCTCGACGACTCGGGTGCGATGGCCGCCGCCATGCTCAAGGCGGAGCAGGCCGGAGTCGCAGTGCCGCTGCGGCCGTTGATCGACCGTTACCTCGGCTACATCAGCACCGGCCAGCTCCGTTTCGACGACGGCACGCTCGCCCGCAACCGCCCCTTGCCCGGCAGCCTGTGGCTGGACGACCTCTACATGAGCGTGCCGGCGCTGGCGCAGATCGGTAAGCTGACCGGCGAGCGCCGCTATTTCGACGACGCCGCACGCCAGGTGCTGCAGTTCGCGGGGCGCATGTTCGTGCGCGAAAAAGGCCTCTACCTGCATGGCTGGGTGCAGGGGATGGAGCCCCATCCGGCGTTTCACTGGGCGCGCGCCAACGGTTGGGCCGCGATGGCGAAGGTGGAGCTGTTGTCGGTGCTCCCCGAGGACCACCCCGCCCGGCCTGAGCTCCTGGCCCTCCTTCGGTCCCACCTCCAGGGTCTGGCGGCCAGCCAGGGCGTTGACGGTCGGTGGCACCAGCTGCTGGACCGGCCCGCCACCTACCCGGAGACGTCCGCCAGCGCGATGTTCGTCTACGCCTTCGCCCGGGCGATCAACCGGGGCTGGATCGATCCTCTCGCCTTCGGGCCCGCGGCCTCGATCGGCTGGCACGCCGTGGCCAAACAGGTCAACAGCCAGGGTCAGGTCGAGAACACCTGCGTCGGCACGGGCATGGGCTGGGAGCCTGTTTTCTATGCATATCGCCCCGTCAGCGTGTATGCCGCGCACGGGTACGGCCCAGTCCTGCTCGCCGGCGCCGAAATGGCCACGCTCCATCGCGGCGCCGGCGCCAGAGCGGTCGTGCATGATGGCGGGCTCCACTTCGGCGAAGCCACGTCAACGCGTTGACCAACGCCGGGACCCGCGGCGTGCGCTCCGCACTTGCCACCACGCCCGGCCCGGCGTCCTGTACCCTCGATTCACCCCTCCCCCGCATGAGAACTCTGATCCTGACCCTCGCGTCGGTCGTGGCGCTCGCGCCGTTGTCCGCCGCTTCCCCCACCCCGCTGGCCCAGCTGGCCGACGAGCAGTTTGCGTTCGCGGCCAAACAGTACCGCGGCCTGCTCGCCGACATGTCCGGCGACGCCAAAAAGCTCCCGCGCTCGCACAGCAACGGGAAGGTGCGGATGATTGCCCCGGAGGACTGGGTCTCGGGTTTCTTCCCCGGCTGCCTCTGGCTGGTCCACGAGCACACCGGCGACGCCGAGCTGCGCCGGGCGGCGGAAGATTTCACCCACCGGCTGGAATCCATCCAGCATTACACCGGCAACCATGACGTCGGATTCATGCTGGGCTGCAGCTACGGCGAGGGCTACCGCATCACCGGCAACGCCGCGTACCGTCCGATCCTCATCAACGGCGCGCGCAGCCTCGCGACCCGGTTCAACGAGAAGGTGCGCCTGATCCGGTCGTGGGATTTCGGCTCCTGGAAGTATCCGGTGATCATCGACAACATGATGAACCTGGAACTGCTGATCCAGGCAGCGGAATACTCCGGCGAGAAGCGCCTGCGGGATATCGCGATTTCACATGCCGATCGCACGCTGGAGGAACACTTCCGGCCCGACGGGAGCAGCTTCCATCTGGTCGACTACGATCCCACCACCGGTGCCGTGCTGCGGAAGCAGACCGTGCAGGGATACTCCGATCCAAGCGCGTGGTCACGCGGCCAGGGTTGGGCGCTCTATGGCTACACGCGCATGTACGCATTGACCAAGGACCCGAGATACCTCGCCCAGGCGCGCAAGATCGCCGACTTCATCGTGTCGCACCCGCGGCTGCCGGCCGACGGCATCCCCTACTGGGATTTCGATGTTCCGCACATTCCCGACGCCCTGCGTGACGTCGCGGCCGGCGCGCTGATCTGCTCGGCGCTGCTCGACCTCGCCGACATTGTCGGCGCCGACGGCACCTCCTACCGCGCTCTCGCCGAGCGGCAGCTACGCTCGCTCTGCACCGCCCACTACCGCGCGGGGCTCAGCGAAAACGGCCATTTCCTCCTGATGCATGGCGTCGGTCATCTGCCCGAAAAAAGCGAGGTCGATGTGCCCTTGATGTACGCGGACTACTACTTCCTCGAAGCGCTCGCGCATGTGGCGAAGAAGAAGCAGTAGGCTGTAGGCTGTAGGCTGTAGGCTGTAGGCTGTAGGCTGTAGGCTGTAGGCTGTAGGCTGTAGGCTGTAGGGCGCTCGGTCGTGGCACGATCCCGATCCAGCAGGCGAAGCTCGGCAGCTACCGACTCGAAGTCGCCGGTTTCCCTCTCGCCTCTTGCCTTTTGCCTCCCGCCTCTGGTTCATTCTCGGCTGCTTACCGCCATGCGCACCACCGTATTCACCATCGCGAATCAGAAGGGCGGCGTCGGCAAGACGACGACTGCGGTCAACCTGGCGGCGGCCCTGGCGGAAAAGAAGATTCACACCCTGCTGATCGATCTCGACCCCCAGGCCAACGCAACCAGCGCCGTCGGCGTGGAGAAACAGGCGGGGCGCAGTCTGTACGGACCTTTGCACGGGGAGGGCACCGCGCTCGAACAGGTCGTCCCGACCAACTACGATCACCTGGCGCTGATCCCGGCCGAGGAGGATCTTGCCGCCGCGGAGATCGAGCTGGCCCAGATGGAGAATTACCTTGGCAAGCTGCGGGGCGTGCTGGAGCCGATCCGCCAGTCCGGAGGCTACCGGGCCATCATCATCGACTGCCCCCCGGCGCTCGGCATGCTGTCGATGAACAGCCTCGCCGCCGCCGATTTCCTCCTGATCGCCCTCCAATGCGAATACCTGGCGCTCGAAGGCCTCGGTCAGATCCTGCGCAACGTTGAGCGACTCAAGAGCGCCCACGTCAACGACGCCCTGGAATTGGGCGGCGTCGTCATGACCATGTTCGACCTCCGGACCAACCTGTCCCGACAGGTCGTCGACGAAGTGAAGCAGCACCTGCCCGACAAGGTGTTCGCGTCGGTCATCCCGCGCACGGTGCGTCTCAGCGAAGCCCCCAGTTTCGGCAAGCCGATCTTCGCGTACGACAACCTCAACCCCGGCGCCACCGCGTATCGCAACCTGGCGAAGGAAGTGATTGAGCGCTTCGGGCTGAAGGACTGAAGGGCGAGATCAGGGACCAGGGACGGACAGCCTGGTGACTCGATCGCTGGTCCCAGACCTCCAACCTTCCGCCTGAAGGCGGGACAACATACCCAAGCCGCGCAGGCATTGCTCGAGTACGTAGTCCCGCCTTCAGGCGGAATGACTTGGCCACCCCACCCGTGGCGCCGGCCTCAGCCGGTACCCTCGCGCCTCCCTCCTCCCTTGACGGCCCCCCAAATGCCGGTTGGTTGGTAATCCTTTAGGCGCGACCCTGTCTGCCGGCCCGCGCCGCCACATGCTGCCAACGCTCGAAAAGTACCGCCACGCCTTCCTCGTCGGGCTCCAGAGCAACCTCGTGTACCGCTGGAACTTCGCGGTCCGTGGGTTCTTTTCCCTCTTCCACCTGGCCGCGGTGTTCATCCTGTGGAGCGCGGCCGCCGAGGGTTCCAGCGGCGACATCGGCGGGTTCAGCCTGAACCAGACCCTGACCTATTTCGTCACCCTGCTCGTGCTGCAGTTCTTCATCAGCGCGTTCAACGAGGATTACCAAATCTCGGAGGAGATCCGGAACGGGTTGATCAACCAGTTCCTCCTCAAGCCGGTGAACTATTTCGGCTACCGCTTCAGCATCTTCGTGGCGGCTCGGCTCGTGTCCGGCGGTCTGGTGCTCGTGCCGCTCCTCGTCGCGATGCCCTTTCTCTACGAGCACCTCACCTACCCGCTCGAGCTGTGGCGCGTGGGTCTCGGCGTGCCGGCGATGTTTCTCAGCGCGATCATCCAGTTCTCCATCGCCTACTGCTTCGGCATGCTGACGTTCTGGTTCCTGGAGATCCAGGGTTTCGTGATTCTTTCCTACGCGATCGAGTCGGTGCTCGGCGGCCAGATGTTCCCCCTGGATCTGCTGCCTCCCTGGGCCTACACCCTGGCGAAGTATCTGCCGTTCTATTACCAGATGTATTTTCCCGCCGCCATCTTCACCGGCCGGATCAACGATCCGGCAGAGGTCTACACCGGGCTGGGACTGCAGCTGGGGTGGGTCGTGGTGCTGCTCGTGATCGCAAAACTGCTCTGGGTCCGGGGTCTGAGGCGACACACGGCGGTCGGAGGGTGAGCGCGGAGGGATTTATGATTTACGATCTATGATTTATGATTGGAAAGGCACCGAATCGAGGTTGGGAGGGCACCGGGTAATCCGCGTGCAGCGCCATCGAACCACGCCGTCCCAAATCATAAATCGTAAATCATAAATCATAAATGCTACGCTATCTCCACATCTGGTTCGCCAGCGCACGGTATTCGATCGTGCGCACCCTGATGTTCCGGGGCGATTTCATCGTATGGTCGCTGGTGGAGCTGTTCTGGATGAGCGTGAACCTGCTCACGGTTTCCGTCATTTACCGGCATACCGACTCGATCGCGGGCTGGGGCAAATACGAGATGATCCTCCTGGTCGGCACGTCGATGCTGATCCAGCGGTTCCTCATGGGGTTCTTCTGGAGCAGCATTTTCGAACTCGGCCGCAACGTCCGCACCGGCAATTTCGACTTCTTCCTCGCCCAGCCGGGCAACGTCATGTTCATGGCGACGACCCGCAAGCTCGATCCCGACGGGCTGATCAACGCCTTCGTGGCCGCGGGGATCGTGTGCTACGCACTGCGGCAGCTGCACCTCGAGCCTTCGGTCGGCCAGGTCGTCCTCTATCTCGCCATGATCGGCGCGGGGCTGGTGATCCACTACAGCATCATGGTCATGTCCATCTCGCTCGTCTTCTGGATGACGAGCGCGCAGGGCGTGGAGGGCATCTACTTCGCGCTGACCGAATACTCCCGGATGCCCCGGGAGGCCTTCAAGGGTATCGTCACCCGGGTGCTGTTCGTCTGGCTGCTGCCCGTCGTGATTGTGAGCAACGCGCCGGCTCGCGTGATGCTCGACCGCTTCAACTGGACGTGGATCGGCTGGTTGTCCGCCGTGGCGGTCGGCTGGTTCACCGTCGCCGTGATCGTCTTCCACCGCGGCCTCAAGCGCTACACCAGCGCCTCCTCCTGACGCCGATCCCAATCCGAGTCACAGGATGAAGTCTTTGCTCGAGACACCCGAAAGATCCGCCAGAGTGTTCGCGTCCGCCGGTTTGGGCTCTGTGACCTTTGGGTCGGAGCTCCGTGCTCTCCGTGGCGAAGATCGGGTCTGGCGTTTGTGCCTTTGGCCTTTGTGATTTCCCCGCATGCGTTTCTGGCCCTTTCGAGTTAAGCCGGCGGATCCCAAGGCCGCGCCGCTCGTGGCGCTGCAACAGCGGCTCGGATACAAGTTCCGGTCGCTCGCGCTGCTGGAACGCGCGATGACGCATTCTTCCCTGCTGCAGGACCAGCCGGAGTTGCAGGAGAGCAATCAACGCATGGAATTTTTGGGGGACGCCGTGCTGCAACTCGTCCTCACGGAAGCGCTGTTCAACCTCTTCCCTGGTGAACGCGAAGGCCCCCTCAGCCGACGCCGCGCTTCGCTGGCGAATGGAACCTACCTCACCCAGCTCGCGAATGAACTCGGGATCGATCGCTGCCTGCGGCTGGGGGTGAGCGAGGAAACCACGGGGGGCCGGAAACGCGCGTCCTCGCTGGAGGACGGTTTCGAAGCCCTCCTCGGCGCCATCTTCCTCGACAGCGATTTTCCGACCGCCCGTAAAGTCGTGCTCTCGCTTTACGGCGATCTCGAGGCCCGGCTCGCTGCCGTGGAGGACATCGACAATCCCAAAGGCCGTCTGCAGGAGCGGATCCAGCCCCTTCACGGCAACAACGCGCTGCGCTACGAAGTCGTGACCATCCACGGCCGCGATCATGCCCGGGAGTACGAAGTCGCCGTCTATCTCAAAGACCGCAAGCTCGGCTCCGGCCGCGGCACCTCCAAAAAAGCCGCCGAAGAAGCCGCCGCCCGCCAGGCGCTGGAGCAGTTCGACGGCCAAGGCTGAACATCGAACATCGAACGTTGAACATCGAACGTCGAGTACCAACCAAGCAAGCTGAAGACCGTCGGTAGGGTGGATGTTGAACCTGAATACCGATTTTGCCACAGAGGTCACAGAGGCCCAATCAGAGCCGAGCCGGAGGCGGGCGCCGCGACTGTCTTGGGCGTCACGCGATGAACAGGTTTGTCCAAGGACCGAGCCTCCGTGTCCTCTGTGTCGGAGCTCTGTG
>JAEWKR010000084.1 GCA_023457715.1 Verrucomicrobiota bacterium | reverse complement strand
GATTGATTCGCGGCGATGTCCGATCTCACTCCGTTCGGTACGCGCGCTTCGCGGGAGGCTTCCGTGTATTCCGTGTGTTCCGTGGGCAGTTTGGTTACGGCTCGGCTGCTCTATGCCTTCTTGCGGCCATTCATTTGCCCGCATTTTCCTACGCCTCGTTCTCAACTATTCCGACGGCTTTAGGCTCGTGGCCTGCCGCGGGACGTCACTAGTTTCGGCGAATGCGTTTATCTGCTTTCTTGAGCAGGCGTGTCGCCGCCGCGGCGCTCGCCTTCGTTACCCTCGGTTCCGCGCTGCTCGGCGCGTCCAAGCCCATGAACCCCGCCGGATTTGCGATCCAACGCGGCACCAATCTCAGCCACTGGCTCTCGCAGGATTTCGGCTGGGCGCCGCGTGCGACCTGGATCACCGAAAACGACCTGCGCTTCATCGCGCGGCAGGGTTTCGACCATGTGCGCCTGCCCATCGACGAGAAGGAGCTGTGGGGCGAGGACGGCAAACAGAACGCCGCTGCGTTCAAGATGATGGTGGACTGCATCGGTTGGGCCCGGAAGCACGGCCTGCGGGTGATCCTCGATCTGCACACGGTGCGTTCGCATCACTTCAACGCGTCCAATGAGGGCATGGCGCCCAACACCCTCTTCACCGATCCCAAGCAACAGGAACACTTCGTGGAGCTGTGGCGCCAGCTCTCGGCCGTCCTCAAGGACGTGCCGGTGAATGCCCTGGCCTATGAGATCATGAACGAGCCGGTGGCGACCGATCCCGAGGACTGGAACAAGCTGGTGGCCAAGGCGCACGCCGTGCTCCGCCAGCTGGAGCCCAACCGCGTCATCGTGATCGGTTCCAACATGTGGCAGGTGCCGCGCACGCTGCCCCTGCTGAAGGTGCCCGCCGGCGACAAGAACATCATCCTCAGCACGCACACGTACTCGCCGATGATCTTCACGCATTACAAGGCCGACTGGACCCCGCTGAAGATCTACAAAGGAGAGGTCAAATACCCGGGCGCCATCCTGACGAAGGAAGCGCACCAGCAGCTGCTCGCCGATCTCGGCGGCGGACGTGAGTCGGTGGACATGTTGAAGGAGGCGCTCGACAACTGGGGCCCGGCCCGCATCGAGCAGGAACTCGCGCCCGCGATCAAACGCGCGAAGGAACTCGGCCTGCAGCTGTACTGCGGGGAATTCGGGTGCATGCCCACGGCCCCCCGCCAGGATCGCCTCGCCTACTATCGCGATCTGGTCGGCGTCTTCGAGAAGCACGGGATGGCGTGGGCCAACTGGGAATACAAGGGCGACTTCGGCCTTTTCCAGTGGCACGGGCTGAAGGGCCTGAATGGCGCCCCCGATGACGAGATGATCGACGCACTGCTTGGCGCCAAGCGGAAGAAGTAGGCGCGACGGCGCCGCCAGCGGGCCGTTCCCGGCGGTCAGGCTACAGGCCTGACTGCTGGCGGCAGCCCGGATTTCCCGACGTCCGGGACGTGCTCCACGCGACTGGTGGCCAGTGGGTTGCAAGAAATCTTTCGCGAGCCTTGCTTACTGGCGCCGGATCGTTGAGAGTTGATCCTCTGAATTCATCAACCACCTCCTCCAACCCGTCGCAGAACCCACACGCCATTGAACTGGAAGGCACCGTCGTCGCGGTCCTTCCGGGAACCATGTTTCGAGTGCAGTTGGCCAACGGTCACATCGTCTTGGGCCATATTTCCGGCAAGCTCCGGAAGCATTACATCAAGATCGCCGCAGGCGATCGGGTGAAAATGGAAATGAGCCCCTACGACACGGAGAAGGCGCGGATCACGTTCCGCCTGAAGGAGACGAATTCGACGTACCGCCCGCCCGCGCGTCGGCGGTACTGACCCTGTCGGTTTGCCTGGCGTTCAGCGACCGGCGTGCTCTCGCGCGCCTCTCGCGGCCGCTCTCATCCCGCCGCGAGCTCGATCCAGAACCGGCTGCCGCTGATGCCGTCGGACTCCACGCCGACGGTACCGTGCATCCGTTCGACGCCCTTGCGGACGATCGCCAGGCCGATGCCCGTGCCTTCGTAGGGCAGGGTGGGGTGCATCCGCTCGAACATCCCAAAGAGACGTCGGCGATTTTCCGGCGGCACCCCGATCCCGTTGTCTTTGATGTGCAGGCGCACGCGCCCGGCCTGGGCGCTCGCGCTGATCTGCACGCGGGGCCGCGTTCCGGGAGCGACGAACTTCACGGCATTGGTGAGTAGATTCGACAGGACCTGGACCAGCGAAGGCTCGTGGGCCAGGACCGCCGGCAGGGAGCCGACGATGTCCATCTCCGCCCGGTCGGGATGCAGCTCGGGATACTGGCTGAGCAGTTCCGGCAGCAGCCGGTCGAGCGCCACGGACTCCAGCCGCAGATCGCCGCGACTGATGCGACTGTACGTGAGCAGATCGCGGATCATCCGATCCATGCGCAGGCCATTGCGACGAATGCGCTGCAGGAGGTCGCGGCCCTCGGCATTCAGCTGCCCGCCGTGGTCCTCCAGCAGCGCTTCCGCATAGCCGCACATCGCCCGGGTGGGCGCGCGGAGATCATGGGAGACGCTGTAGGAAAACTCCTCCATTTGCTCGATGGTCTCCTTGAGCTGGCCGGTTCGCTCCTCGACCAGGCGTTCAAGTTCCACGCCCCGGTGCGCGACGTTCTCCCGGGCGGCGACCAGGTCGGTGACGTCCACCGCATGCGCGAGAATGCCGTCGATCGCGCCGCCCGCGTCGTGGGTAGGTTGATACACGAAATTGAGATACCGGTCCTCCAGCTCGGCGCGACCGGCCCCGCGCAGCTGGACGAGATGCTCCTTGCCGATATACTGTTCGCCGGTGCGGTACACCCGGTCGAGGATGTCCACAAAACCCTGGCTCACGACTTCGGGGAGCGCTTCGCGCACGGGCTTGCCCAGCAGGTCCTCCGGGCGGGCGCGTCTCACCAGCTCGAGATACGGGGGGTTGACGAGATCGAACACGTGCTGGGGACCGCGCAGGACGCACACGATTGCCGGCGCGCGCATCAGCAGCTCGTGCAACCGGTGACGTTCGGCCTCCAGCAGGCGCGCCGAAGCGGCCCGCAGTTCACTCAGGCGCAGGTGCGTCTTCACTTTCACCAGCAGCTCGGCCGGGCTGAACGGCTTCACCAGGTAATCGTCGGCCCCGGCTTCGTATCCGACCACATTCGCCTCCTGACCCGCGCGGGCGGACAGCACGATGACGGGGAGGGTCCGGGTTTCCGGATTCTCGCGCACGGCGCGGAGCAGACCCACCCCGTCGAGCCTCGGCATCATCACATCGGTGAGGAGGATGTGGGGACGCCACCGCGCGAGGGCTGCGAGTGCGGCCTCACCGTCGGCGACGAGTTCCACGGCGTAATGCGCTTCGAGCAGCCGCCCCAGGTAGAGTCGCATGTCGGCATTGTCATCCGCCACGAGAATCCGGGCGCGGCGCTGCGGCGCGACCGCCTCGGCCCCGGGGGTGACGCCGACGGTGTCGCTGGTCCAGCGTTGGGCCTCTTCGGCATAGACGGTGGCGGGGGCGCGGGTCGCGTCCGACGGCTCCGACCCGGCGGGGCGAACAGCCGGCAGGTGAGACCTGCCCGTGGGCAGGACGACGGTGAACGTCGTGCCCACGCCCAGTTCGCTCGCCACCTGGATCGTCCCGCCATGCAGTTTGGCCAGCTCCTGAGACAGGGCCAGGCCGATCCCGGTCCCTTCGTGGGTGCGGCTGCGCGGGTTCCCGATGCGATGGAAACGCCGGAACACGTTCGGCAATTCGGCGGCGGGGATGCCGACGCCGGTGTCGCGGACGACGAGCCGCACTTCGGCCGCCGTTTCGACGACCGTCACCGCAACTTCGCCCGCGATGGTGAACTTGAAGGCGTTCGACAGCAGATTGAAGACGATCTTCTCCCACAGGTCGCGATCGACGAAAACCTGGGCCGTGGTGGGCGGGCAGTCGATGCGGTAAAGCAGCCCCGCTTTTTCAATGGTCGAGCGAAAGACGGCCGCCAGTTCCGCCGTCAACGAACCGAGGTCAACGGGTTGGTAGTTGGCCTGGAGCCGGCCAGCCTCCAGTCGGGAGAAATCGAGAAGGCTGTTGACCAGCTTGAGCAGCCGCTGGCTGTTGCGATAGGTGAGTTCCAGCTGCGACCGGGCGGCGGCCGGGAGGGCCTCGGGGCGATTCAGCAGATCCTCCAGCGGTCCGAGCATCAAGGTGAGCGGCGTGCGAAATTCGTGGCTGACGTTGCTGAAGAATGTTGTCTTGGCGCGGTCGATTTCGGCGAGGGCGTCACTGCGTCGTTTCTCCTCGGCGTAGGCCTCGGCATTGGCCATCGCGCTCGCGACATGGCTGGCCGCGAGTTTGAGAAAGCTGAGATAATCCTCGTCGAGCGCCCGTCGCGGACTGATCCCGGCGACGAGGTAGCCGTAGGGCGAGCACTGCCCGGCGCGGGCGATCGGCAGGACCACCGCCGTGTGGGTGGGCTCGGGCCAGGGACCGCCTGGCAGCGCGCCGAAGCGGGACTGCAGCTGGGTGACCACGACGGGCTGACCCGTCCGCCGCGCCTCCGCCAGCGGCCAGGGTGCGGCCGGGTCGCTCAGTGAGCCGCAGGGCGGGGCGGCCGCCGTATCCCCGGGGAGCCCGGTCTGCTGCACGAGCTGGACCGAATCACCGTCGGGACCGGCAAGGTGGAACAGCGCGAACGAGGCATCCTGAGCGTTGGCGGCGAACACTTCGCAGGCCAGGGCGCAGGCGTCCCGGGTGGTGCGCGCCCGAGTGGACTGGGCGGCCAGGTCGCGGAGCATGCGCAGCCGCCGCTCGCCCACGACCTGGGGCGTGGTTTCCGTGATCGCGGTGAAGACGCCTCCGACGCTGCCGTCCTCGATCCGGGTGGGGGCGAAGGAGAACGAAAAATAGCACTCCTCGTTGAAGCCGCGTCGCTGCAGCACCAGCAACAGGTTGTCGCACCACGAGGCCTCCCCGGTGCGCTCGACGGTTTCGAGGATCGGGCGGATCGACGAGTCCCAGATCTCCGGCCAGACCTTGATATAGCTTTCGCCGAGCGCCCACGGATGCTTGGCCCCGAGGATCGGCGTATACGCGTCGTTGTAGAGATACAGCCGGTCCCGGCCCCAGATGATGCAGATCGGGTAGCGCGAGGAGAGGCAGATGCTCAACGCCGTCCGCAGACTCTGCGGCCATCCTGAAACGGGCCCGATGGGTCGGGTGTTCCAATCGATGCGGCGGAGGATCTCGCCGGCCTGCCCTCCATGTGTGAACGGATCGTCCAGGACTTTGGCCGGAGTGACGGGGCGGACGCGAGGCGTTTCGCGCTCAAGGGTGGAGGTGGGCATGCGGCACGATCGGCGGCGTTGCCTGGCCTCGCATCGCGCCGCAACCCGCGCCGTGCACCACGGCGAACAGGCAAACGACCAGGGTCGCAGTCCGGGAGCCGGGGGCGGAGGTAGGGAGGGGCGACGGTCAACCCGTGGGAACAGCGACTGTCGTGAGCCGAGTAGGCAGTCGGACGATGACGTTGTCGAAGGAAAGCGACACGGGAGATCTCCCATCCTTGCTCCGGCGCAATCCCTAGGCAGTGACAATACCGTCTGCCCCGTCGCCGCAGCGCAGCATGCGTTGCTCAGCGGAAGATGACGAAGAACAGCAGCGTGGCCGCGATCACCAGGGACCCGGCGAGGTACACGATGGGCGCCGTGCGCACCTCCATCTCCTGCCGGACCGGCAGGGGGCGCGGTTCCCGCAGCGGCGCGCGAAGCGTGATCGCCGCCATGACCGCGATCACGAGGGCAAACGTCCAGAGCATGCGATGGAGGTACGGCACGTCCGAATACTGCCACTGCAGCCAGCCGTACAGGGGCGCGCTCAGGAGGAGGGCGGCGACCCCGGCGGCGGGCGGTGCCTTCCTGACCGCAAAACCGAAGACGAATGCGGCTAGGATTCCCGGTGAGATGTAGCCTTGAAACTCCTGGATGAACGTAAAGACGCCCCCCTGCAGCAGGGGTGACAGCGCCACGAGGACCGCCACGGCCATGAACACGAAGGTTGAGATGCGGCCAATCCGCACCAGCGACGCTTCGTCGGCGTCCGGACGCAGCAGTCGCCGGTAAAGATCCATGGTGAAAATCGTCGACGCCGAGTTGAGCACGGAGGCGAGCGTGCTGATCACGGCGCCCGCGAGCGCCGCGAAGATCAGGCCGCGCAGGCCGGTGGGAATCAGGTGTCGCACCAGCAACGGATACGCGTCGTCGGGCGATGTCATCTCACTCGCGAAGAGCTGGTGCGACATGATTCCCGGCAGCACGATCGCCAGCGGTACCAGCAGCCACAGCGCGCCGGCGAAGATGATGCCCAGTTGCCCTTCCTTCAGGCTCTTCGCGCCCAGGGCCCGCTGCATGATGAACTGATTCAGACCGCAGTAGTAAAAGATGGGGATCCACATGCCTCCGATCAGGACGGTCCAGGGCAATTCCGCGTGGTCGCGCGGCAGCAGCATGTGCAGCCGGTCCGCGTTGCGGGTGAGGAATTCGGACGGCCCACCGCACGCCTCCAGCCCGATCCAGGCGGTGATCAGTCCCCCGACGATCAAGGCGGTGCCCTGAAAAAGATCCGCCCAGACCGCAGCGAGCAGGCCGCCCCAGAGCACGTAGACCACGGCGACGCCGGCGATCAGGAGCGTGGCGAGCGTAGGGTCCACGCCAAAGACCACCTGGAGGGTTTTCGCGCCGGAATACAGGACCGCCGCCGTGGTCACCGCCACGAAGATGATGACCGTCGCGACGGCCATCAGGGTGCGTGCCGTCTGATTGTAACGGTACTCGAGAAATTCCGGCATGGTGTAGATGCCGGCGCGCAGGAACCGGGGGAGGAACCAGAAGGCCACGAGCGTGATGCCGATGACCCCGGTGAGCTGCCAGGCGCTGACCGCCAGCCCGGTCGCTCCCGCCGCCTGCCCGGCCATGCCGACGAACTGCTCCGTCGAAATGTTGGCGGCCACGACCGAGACACCGATCAGCCACCAGGGGAGCCCGCGTCCCCCGAGGAAGTAGTCGGCACTCGTGCCGCGGTTGCGGCTCTTCCAGAACGCGAAGCCGAGCACGAGCACGTAGAAACCGGCGAAGACAGCGTAATCGAAAAGGGAGAACGTCATGGGGCGTGCGTCGAACGTCGAACGTCGAACATCGAACGTCGAACGTCGAACATCGAACATCGAACATCGAACATCGAACATCGAACATCGAACATCGAACATCGAACATCGAACATCGAACATCGAACATCGAACATCGAACATCGATATGGGGGGGC
>JAEWKR010000083.1 GCA_023457715.1 Verrucomicrobiota bacterium | reverse complement strand
GACACGGAGGCTCGGTCCTTGGACAAACCTGTTCATCGCGTGACGCCCAAGACAGTCGCAGCGCCCGCCTCCGGCTCGGCTCTGATTGGGCCTCTGTGACCTCTGTGGCAAAATCGGTATTCAGGTCCATCGACGCCGCGCCGACTCCAGAACGGTCGCCGTTCGCCCTCTGGTGCCGGCAACTCACGGCAATTCAGATCCGCTCCGGGGTGTTGTCGTTCAAAGTGATAACCGCCCGCGGAGGAATTTCTGATTTCAGCTTTGGGCTGGCCCCGCTGAAGCTGGCGCCGTCTCGCTCTCTCCGCTCAGCCGCCCGTCACGCGCCTCTCCTCCCCCGCCCGCCGTCGCATGCCTAAACCCGTCCTCAGCGCCGCCGTCCTCGCGTTCACCCTGGTCGTCGCGGCGGGTTGCGGTCGCGCCCCCGAAAAAGCCCCCCCGCCTCCCCCCTCGGCCGCGACGGCGCCCAGGTTCGAGGACGTCACCGCTGCGGCCGGCATCGATTTTCAGCACCAGCTCGCGAACGGTCTGCTGGACAACATCATGAAGTCCGACGGCGCCGGCGGCGCGGTGCTCGACTACGACGGCGACGGCTGGATGGATGTCTATTTCGTCAACTCGGGTCCGGTGCCGGGGCTGTCCGACGCCCCGCCCGGCACCCCGCGGCTCCCCAACCGTCTCTTCCGCAACCGCGGCGACGGCACCTTTGAGGATGTGACGGCCCGGGCCGGCGTGGCGGGCGACGGGTTTGGCACCACCGCAGCCGCGGCGGACTTCGACAATGACGGCGACACCGACCTGCTGGTCGTGAACTTCGGCGGCCTGATCCTCTATCGCAACGCGGGGGACGGCACCTTCGCCGACGTGACCACCGCCGCGGGGCTGACGTCGCGCCAGGCCGGGATCTCCGCGACCTTCCTCGATGCGGACCAGGACGGCTGGCTGGATCTGTTCGTGGCCAACTACCTCGATTTCGATCCGGCGATCAAACCCCCGGCCGGGGCCAACATCCCCTACCCCGGCCCGCTCAGTTACCCGGGGCAGCTCAATCTGCTGTATCGCAATCGTGGCGACGGCACCTTCACGGACGTCAGCGAGGCGGCCGGCATCCGGATTGCCGGACACCGCGGGATGTCCGTCACGCCGTTGGACTACGACCGGGATGGCGACCAGGACCTCTACGTCTCCAACGACGGCACGGCGAACCTGCTGCTGAGAAACGACGGCGAGGGCCGCTTCGAGGAAGTCGGCCTCACCTGCGGCGCGGCGTTCAACCAGTTCGGCGAGGCGGCCGGATCGATGGGCGCCACGATCGGCGATGCGAACGGCGATGGACTGCCCGACATCATGGTCACCCGTTTTGGCCAGGCTTCCCTTTACCTGAATTCCCGCGAGGGCTTCTTCGACGACCGCGTGGCGGCCTCCGGCGTGCTGAACCTTACGTCCCAGTACACCGGCTGGGGCGGAAACTTCCTCGACGTGGACAACGACGGCGACCTCGACCTCTTCGTCGCCAACGGCGATCCCCACTACCTGAAGGGCATGCCCAGCCTGCTGCTGGAAAACCAGGGTCGCGCCACCTTCGTCAACGCGTCGGACCGCGGCGGCGCCTTCTTTCAGCGTACGCTCAATCTCCGCGGCAGCGCGACCGCCGACTTCGACAACGATGGTCGCATGGACGTCGTCGTCACCCGCCTCGGCGATCGCGCGATCCTGCTGCGCAACCGCCAGCCGACCGGGCATCACTGGCTCACGGTCAAGCTCGCCGGCACTCGCGGCAATCGCGATGGGTTCGGGGCGTGGGTCAAGGTCGTCACCGCGAGCCGCACCCTGGAGGTGGAGGCGCGCTGCCCCACCAGCTATGTCTTCCAATCCGACAGTCGGCTCCACTTCGGACTGGGCGCCGACACGGCCGTCGAACGCCTCGAAATCCGCTGGCCCGCCGGGCAGAGCCAGACAATCGCGAATCCCGCCATCGACCAGGTGCTGACCCTTCGCGAGCCATGATGCCCAGCCGCCGTGGCGGCCTTTCCTTCGTGTCCCTTCGTGATTAACCTTTTTCCGAATGTCTTCGCCCCGCCCCCCCTTCCATCTGCGCCGCCCCGTCCTCGCCGCGCTCTTCCTGGCATCCGTCGTAGCGGGGAGCGCCAGCGGGACGACTCCGTCCGTCTACGCGCGCACCCCGACGCCCGCCATCCCCGCGCAACCGGGTGACCTCTTCGAAGACGTCGCGCCCCAGGCCGGGCTCAACTTCGTCCACGCCTTCTACCACCAGCGGATCGCGAACATCCTGCTCTCGAACGGAGCGGGCGGCGCGGTCTTCGATTACGACAATGACGGCTGGGTGGATGTCTACCTCGTCAACTGGTGCCCCCTCGACGGTGTCACCGCCGTGCCCGCCGGCACCCCGCGCGAGCCGAACCGGCTCTTCCGCAACCGCGGTGACGGCACCTTCGAGGATGTGACGGCTAAAGCCGGCCTCGCCGGCACCGGCTATTCCAGTGCCGCCACAACCGGCGACTTCGACAACGACGGCCACTCCGATCTGTACGTCGTGAATTTCGGCCGCAATGCGCTCTACCGCAACCGCGGCGATGGCACGTTCGAGGACGTGACCGGGCGCGCGGGGGTCGGCGACGCCCAGACCGGCATTTCGGCGGTGTTCTTCGACGCGGACCGCGATGGCTGGCTCGACCTCTACGTGGTGAACTACCTCACCTTCAAACCCGCCCAGGAGTCGGAACAGAATCCCGGGGCGTACCCGGGCCCCCTCGCCTATCCGGGCGAGGCCAACGTCCTGTATCGGAATCGCGGTGACGGCACGTTCGCGGACGTCACCCGGGCGGCGGGCCTGCACGCGCCGGGCCACCGCGGGATGTCCGTCAGCGCGTTCGACGCGAACCGCGACGGCGCCATCGATCTGTACGTTTCCAACGACGACACGCCCAACCAGCTGTGGATGAACGATGGCCGCGGCCGGTTCACCGACGTCGGCATCGAGGCCGGGGTCGCCTTCAACTCCATCGGCGAGGCCCCGGGTTCAATGAACGCCACGATCGGCGATGCTGACCGCGACGGCCGTCCCGATCTTTTCGTCACCCGGCTGGGGTACGGATCCCTCTATCAACGCACGCCGCAGGGGATCTACGAGGATCGCATGTGGGCGTCCGGGCTGGGCCGGCTCACGCAGAAGTACGTCGGTTGGGGTGGCGAGTTCATCGACTTCGACAACGACGCCGACGAGGACCTGGTCATTGCGAACGGCGACGCGTTCACCCTCGAGGGCACCCTTCCCCTGCTGCTCGAGAATCGCGGGGACGCCACCTTCGCCGATGCTGCTTCCGCCGGCGGTGGGTTTTTCCGGACCAAGGTCAACGGCCGGGGCACCGCCATTCTCGACTACGACAACGACGGCCGGCAGGACGTCCTGATCACCGCCCTGGCCGACCGCGTGTTCCTGCTCCGCAACCAGTCGTCAGGCGCGAATCACTGGTTCAAGATCCGCCTCGAAGGCACCCGCAGCAACCGCAGCGGTTATGGCGCGCTGCTGACGTTGCAGGCCGGCGACCTGACGATCGAGGCCGAGGCCCGCAGCCCCACCGGATTCCTGATGCAGGGGGACCCCCGGCCCCATTTCGGTCTGGGCGCCCGCACCCGGGTGGACCGCCTGGAAATCCGGTGGCCGAGCGGCCAGGTTCAGGTCCTCACCGACCTCAGCGTCGACCAAATCCTCAACGTGAAGGAACCGCAGTCATGAAACGCTCACGCGCCCTGTCCCTCCTCCTCACCGTGCCGGCCCTCGCCCTTGCCGGCTGGCTGCACGGGGCCGAGGCGAAATCGCACAAGCTGACGACCGTGAGCTTAAAGAAGATGGCGGATTCGCTGCAGGCCGTGATCGCCGCCGACAACCGCGTTTACATGGAGAGCGTGGTCGATCGATTGAAGGCCTCGCCGCCCGGCGAAGCCGTGCCGAACCATGCCGACGTGCTTCGCCGCGCCAACCGGGCCATTCAACAAAAAGGCGCCGAGTTTTCCTACACCCTGCGCTCGCTCGCCCCGCTCAACCCAGGCCAGGGTCCGCAGACCGAGATCGAGCAACAGGGCATGGAGTTTGTGGCGAAGAACCCCGGACAGAGCTTCTACACCGAGGAGGAACTCGGCGGCCGCGCTTACTTCACCGCGGTCTACGCGCAACGCGCCACGCTGGCGGCCTGCGTCGACTGCCACAACCAGCACCCCCGCGCCCCGCGCAAGGATCAGAAACCCGGCGACGTGCTCGGCGCGCTCGTCATCCGCATCCCGCTGGAATTCTGAGTCGGAAAAACTGCCGCAAGAAGGCGCAAAAGGCGCAAAAATAGATCCCAAACCTGCAGGCTGAAGCACCGCAGCTACCTCAATATATCTGAGTTTTTGCAGTGCTATCCCTGCATTTCGTGTCTTTTGAGCACGATTCTCCGTTTCGGTGAGCGTCGTCCCAATCATTGAACAGAAGGTAACGAAGGAAACGAAGGCCGCTGAGTGAATTGGAGCAGTTCCTCCCAATCAGATTTCACAAAAACTGAACT
>JAEWKR010000082.1 GCA_023457715.1 Verrucomicrobiota bacterium | reverse complement strand
AATGGACACGAATGAACACGAATAGGAGAGTTCGAATGCAGCCCGTCCGTAGTCCCGCTCACGGTTTTGTGCCTGCGCGGAAGTGATGATTTTCCCAGGTCTTCATTCGTGTCGATTCGTGTCCATTAGTGGTTAACTGAATCGTTCCGGTTTAGGCTTTAGGCTGTTGGCTGTTGGCGGTTGGCGGTTGGCTTGTCGTGCACGGTGGCGTTGACGGGGGCCCTGCTGCGAACGCTGGAGCGCGCGCACGTAGCCGCCACGGTTCGTGGGCTCGTTAACCCAAAACCCAAAAACCAAAACTCAAAACCCAAAACCCAAAACTCTCCCCGCCCGCCCGCTACCGCGTTTCGGCAAAGCCTTTCGTCTCGACCGTCCATTTGCTGTCGCGCGTGAGTTCGGGCGAGGTGCCCAGGAACAGGCGGGAGGCGTCGGTCCGACCTTTGAGCTGCCAGTCGAGCCAGGCGAGGGCGACGCGGGTGAATTCCCCGCCGTGGGGCTGGCCGTAGGTGCCGCCGTGGCCGACGTCGAGATTGGTCATGACGAAGGGGACGTGATTCACGCGGGCGAAGTCGTCCATCGCGTTGTGGTAGGCGATGTCGGAGGGTCCACCGATGATGTAGAGGACGGGTGCGTGATACTTGAGCAGCGCGTCCTTGCCGATTGCCGGCATGCCCGGGCGGGTGGAAGGCGACGGGAGCACGCCGCTGTTGCAGACGATCGTTGTGGTGATCCGCGGATCGCCCGAGATCTCGATCGCCTGCAGGCCGCCGCAGGACATGCCGGCAGCCGCGACCTTGGTGAGGTCAATCTTGTCCTGGAACCGACTGCCCGCGGCGGCGTTTTGCGCCGTGATCCAATCCAGAGCCGCAAGGAGCTGCTTCGCATCGGTCGGCTGGCGCGGGCCCTCGGGTCGGCGCTCGATCTGGTCGAGGCGGCCGATGGCGAGAACCAGGTAACCCTGGGAGGCGATTTCGTTGAGGAAGTTTTTGTGCTCCTGGGCGGTGTTGGCGCAGGCGCCGTTGCCCCAGAGCATGACGGGCAGCTTGAGATCGCGGCCGAAAGGCGTGAGGTCCCGAGGCAGGAAGAGGGTCATGCCCGGCAGCGTCGCGTCCTCGGTCGCGATGGCGGGAAAAGGCCCGGTGCCGCCGTTTTCGATGATGACCACGGCGGGCGCGGAGGCAGTCCCGGAGGAGGCGGCCGCCTCCTCAATCAGCTTCGCCGTTTCGGCGGTCCGGGTCAGGTGCACGACATGATCGCCCTCCTGGATGACGGTCCGCCAGCCCCGGGCCTGGGCGCGGAGGTACGCGCGGTGGAACATGTCCTCCTCCGGCTTTTTGCCTGGATCGACGGTGAGGATGTAGGTGGTCGGGACGCGGCGCGCCTGTTCCTGGTTCACGAGGGTGATGGGCGTCGTGAACGTTTTCTCCGACTGGGCAACGATGTGCGGCACGGCCTTGGGCGTCTGGTCGCTGAGCGGGATGAAGCCATCCACGGCCTTCCAGCGCGGCGGCTTGTCGCCCGCGATGGCCTGGGTGGCGTTCTCACCGTGCTCGGGCAGGCCGGCATCCAGATAAACCGCGTGTTTGATGCGCGCATGCACGCGATCGATGACGCCGGTGATGACGACGCCGCCGTAGCTGTGCCCGACCAGCACGAAGTCGCGCAGGTTCTCCCACTCGATCACGTTGACCGCGTCCTGGATGTGGACGTTCAGGTCGACCTCCGGCGAGGCCAGGTGTGAACGCTCGCCATGGCCGGTGAGGGTGACCCGGATGACCTTGTGGCCGTCCGCCTCGAGCGCCTCGGCCAGCTGCTTGTGTTCCCATCCGCCGGCCCAGGCGCCGTGGACGATGACGAAGGTCTCGCGGGCCGGCTTTGCCGGGTCGGCGGCAAGCAGGCCCGTCGCAAGAGAGAGACAGAGCAGCACAGAGCGGAAAGCCCGGGGGAGGGAGGGGGTCATCGCGGCAGGCTACCGGTTTGAATCCAACGTCACCGAGCGCAGCCGTGCTGGACGGTAAAGGTGCTGCAGCGATCACCGGGATGAGCACACCACCCGTTGATGAAAAAGAGTCGTTAATCAGTTTCCATCGAGACGGCACCGGGGTGTCCGGTGGCCTCGTGACCCCAACACTAGACCCAGATGGAACCTATTAACCGGAAGCTGTTTTCTCCGGCGCTTTGTCTCGCCGTGTTCCCCCTCCTTGCCTCGTTTGCCGCTGCGCAGACGAGTTCCACCCCGCCCCCCGCGGACGATGAGACGATCGAACTCTCTCCCTTCATCGTTGAAAGTTCGCAGGACCGTGGGTACGTCGCCACAAACACGCTGGCCGGCAGCCGCATCAACACGTCCCTGCTCGACACGCCGGCGGCCATCTCGGTCATGACCAGCGAGTTCATCTCCGACATCGGCGCGCTCGATCTGCGGGGCGCCATGGAGTACGCGGTCGGCGCCGGCAATCATTCCGGCGATGTCACCGGGACCGGACTGATCGAGAACGCGTTCAACTTCCAGATCCGCGGCTATCGCGACACGACGGTGACGCGCAACTACTTCACGACGGATCTGCCGTCCGATTCCTTCAACATGGATCGAATCGACGTGGCCCGCGGTCCTAACTCCATCCTGTTCGGCATCGGCGGTCCCGGCGGTATCGTCAATGTCACGACCAAGCAGGCCCGCACCGATCGCAAGTTCGGCTCGCTGACCCTGCTCGGCGGCAGCTGGGACCTCAAACGCGCGGCGGTGGACTACAATTTTGCCGCGCCGGACGCCAATTTCGGCGTGCGGGTGAACCTGATGGCGCAGCGGGCCGACGGGTACTACGATTTCGAGGAGGACGACCAGGACCGCGGCGCGTTGGACGTCGTGTGGCGTCCAACCAAGACGACCACGATCCGCGTCAACGGCGAAACGGGCAAACTGCACCAGAACCGGGTCCGTCCGTTCCTCCCCTACGACGGAACCATCAGCTGGCGCATCTTCGGCAGCCGCCAGGTCGCGTATGGCACCCCGCAGAATCCCGGCCCCACGCCCGGCGACGATTACTTCTCGCAGACCAACGGCTCGCCTCCTGATCCGGCCACCGGTTTCCCGATGAACCGCACGGCGGGCCACATGATCGGCAACAAGTTCCCGCTTGGCTGGGTCGCGTTGATGGACGGACCGCTGGCCGGCCGGGTCGTCTACACCGGCACGGGCGGCGAAGGCACCCGCTGGTACCGCACCTCCGGCAGCGAGAACCAACCTGGCTTCAACACGCCGCCGCAATTCGACAACGAGAGCGTCTTTCCGCGCCACGGCAACATCGCGGGCCCGGGCCAGTACACGGACACCAAGTATTCGACCGTCGGCCTGTCGGTGGGCCAGCGCTTCGGGCGCAACCTCGATGTCGAACTCGCCGCCAACCGGGCCAAGACCCGGGGACACCGCCAGCGCGTCCAAGGCTACGGTCAGAACTACATTTTCTACGACGTCGTCACGACGCTGCCGACCTTCACCTCGGCGGGATTGTACGACGGCACCATTGGGAGCGCGAGTGGAGCGGCCCTGGCGGCGAAACTCGGGATTCCGTATGTGGCGACCACGCAGGGCCGCAACGCCCTCAACCTGAACAGCCCGATCGCCAATCCCAACGTCGGCAAGCTCATGGCCTACGCGGATCCGTCGTACAACGACTGGACCTCCGAGAGTGAGGACATCCGGCTCAGCGCCAACTACCACCTCGACCTGGGCAAGTTCGGCGACCACATGCTGCTCGCGTTTGTCAGCCGCTCGGAAGGCGAGTTCGAAAGCCAGAACTTCCGCTACGGCAACGTCCATCCGAACCGCGTGGATCCGTATCATTTCGTCGGCACGCTTCCGCTCGTTTACCACATCGATCCGTTCTCGAGCAACATGGCGGACCACGGGATCCCCGATCCCTTCCTGCCGGGCGCACTGCCGGCCGCGCAAAACGTCTCCGGCATCCCCACCTCGAGTGCGAGCGGCGGCCCCTACCAGGGTGGCTTCGCCCGCGACGAGTGGAACTGGGGCCGGAGCATCAACGACAGCGGCACCCTCGCGCTGCAGAGCCGCCTCCTGGAGGATCACGTGGTTCTCACCGGCGGTGTGCGTCGCGACAAGATCCGCCAGTGGGACGGTGACGATACGCTCAACGAGGACGCCAGCACGGGCGAAATCACCGGCGTGACCCGCGCCACCACGCCGGCGATCGATGTCGCCGACACGACGTACACGGCCGGTACCGTCATCCGGGTGCCGAAGGTCGACTGGCTCCGGCTGTTCGCGAACGTCTCCACGAACTTCCGCGCGCAGGGCCAGGTCGAACTCTTCGAAGACGAGGCGCTGCGTTCCGGCCGGTTGCTTGGGCCGCTCACGGGCGAGGGCAAGGATTTCGGCGTGAAGCTCAGCTTCCTGAAAGGCCGGATGAACGCCACGCTCACGCGCTTCGAGGTGTCGCAGGACGGCGCGCGCGACGGGGCCTTCGATGGCAACGTGTACAACTACATCAACGCCATCTGGACGACGCTGCGCAACGGCGGCCCCAACACGGCGATCACGGACGAGGATGACCCCAACGGGCATCACTTCGGCGGCGTGGACTCGCGTTCCCAGAGGTCCGAAGGCTACGAACTCGAAATCACGGCGAATCCCACCCCCAACTGGCGCGTCAGCTTCAACATCAGCAAGACCGAGAATACGATCTCCAACGTGGGCGGTGCGCTCTCGGCCTACCTCGAGAAGCATCGCGCGACGTGGCAGACGAGCTCCGGACTGACTTACGACACCAGCCGCTCCCCGGGAAATCTTTCCAACCCGGGCGGCACCAATACGGTCGGGGCCCTCGTGGTCGGACTCGATGAGATCCTCGGTTATGCGCAGTCGGAAGAAGGCCAGATCGAGGTGAACAACCGGCCCTGGAATGCCAACGCCTACACCGCGTACGACTTCAAGACGGGTTGGTTGAAAGGCCTCACGCTCGGTGCGGGTGTGAATTACCGCGGCGACTCCATTCTCGGCGTCCAGCCGGCCACCCTCCCGACGGAACGCTCCCGGATGTTCCAGGGCGGCGCTTATTACCTGTACAACGCGATGGCCGCGTACGACCTGAAGCTGTCGGAGAAGTATGTGATCCGGTTCCAGCTCAACGTCGACAACCTGCTCAACAACGATGACAAGCAGGTGCTCGCGTCGGCCTGGAATCCGAATGCGAAGGCGCTGGAGGCGCAGTACTACTACTTCCGTCCGCGCAGCTACAAGCTGAGCGCCACGCTGAAGTTCTAGCCAGCGACGGGTCGATCCCGGGAGTGGCAGGCTGGCAGGTTGCAGGTTGCAGGGGACGAGACGTCCGGGCGGGCCCGGGCCGAAACCTGCAACCGTCCAACCTGTCACCTGCAACGCCCGGGGCTTGTGGCTCAGCCGCGGACCGCGGCCTCGATCCTGGCGATGTCGATCTTGCCCATCTCCATCATGGCGGCGAAGGCGCGCTGGGCCTTTTCGCCGCCGGCGGAGATGGCGTCGGTGAGGGCGCGCGGCGTGATCTGCCACGAGAGTCCCCAGCGATCCTTGCACCAGCCGCAGGCGCTTTCCTGGCCGCCATTGCCGACGATCGCGTTCCAGTAGCGGTCGGTTTCCTCCTGCGTGTCGGTCGCGATCTGGAACGAGAAGGCCTCGCTGTGCTTGAACTCGGGGCCGCCATTGAGCCCGAGACAGGGAAGGCCGAAGACCGTGAACTGGACCGTCAGGACGTCGCCTTTTTTCCCCGAGGGATAATCGCCGGGGGCGTGATGGACGGCCTGGACCGCGCTGTCGGGGAACGTCGCGGCGTAGAACCGGGCCGCGTCGAGGGCGTCTTTGTCGTACCAAAGACAGAGGGTGTTTTTGGGTGTGGGCATGGTGAGGGCGGTGGTTGATTGCTCGGTGGGCGGCGACCCGGGATGGGCCCGTCCCTTTCCTTATCCACGAACGAACCCCGCGCGAACGGACACCTTCGCACGAGAAGTTTGCGGCCGCCACACCCTCGTCGTTTATCCAGGTCGAACATCGAACATCGAACATCGAACGTCGAACATCGAACGTCGAACATCGAACATCGAACATCGAACATCGAACATCGAACATCGAACATCGAACCGATGGGCGGCTACCAGAATGTAGCGAAGAGCGCCAGCGATTCGATGACGGGAGGGCAGGGCGAAAACTCAACGTCCAACGTCCAACGTCCAACGTCCAACATCGAACATCGAACATCGAACGTCGAACGTCGAACGTCGAACGAGTCCGCGGCTATCCGAACGTAGCGAAGAGCGCCAGCGATTCGACGGCTGACACCGATCTCAAATCCCAAATTTCAGATCTCAAATCCCGGACCGAGCCTCCGTGTCCTCCTTGTCCGCGTAGGCTCGGCGAAGGTGGATGTGTCGGAGCTCCGTGCTACTACCTCAGAGATTCGTGTTTTTTCAGCACGATTTGGTTTTGGGGCTCCTCCCAATCCTCTCAACCACAGATGAACACAGATGGACTCAGATTTGGAAAAAGACCGCCCTGGATCCGTGTCCATCTGTGTTCATCTGTGGTTCAATGGGTTTGATTTGGTTGCGGCGTAGCCGCTCTGTAGTGCTATCCCTGCATTTCGTGTTTTTTGAGCACGATTCTCCGTTTCGGTGAGCGTCGTCCCAATCATTGAACAGAAGGTAACGAAGGAAACGAAGGCCGCTGAGTGACTTGGAGCAGTTCCTCCAATCAGATTTCACAAAAACCGAAGTACAGCGCCGAGTGATCCCGCAATCCTTCGTTTCCTTCGTTACCTTCTGTTGAAAGAATTGATTTGGTTGCGGCGCAGCCGCTCTGTGCTCTCTGTGGCTACTTCGGAATCCAGGCCCGAGCTTCAGCCGGGTGGATTCTTTTACGCCTTCGGCTTGAGCCAGCCGTTCACTTCCACCCAGTGCATGAAGGCGTCGAACCACTTGTTGCTGGTGCGGTCGGGGTTGCCCAGGCCGAAGCCGTGACCGCCGTTCTGGTAGAGGTGAAACTCGACCGGCCGGCCGGCCTCAAACCAGGCCTTGATCACGCCGAACTCACCACGGAAGAGGAAATCGTCGGTCGCGATCGCGGCGAACATGGGCGGCGCATCCTTCGGCACCTCGACCGCCTGCATCCCGCCGTAGATCGGGCCGATGAAGGCGAGCTTCATGGTCTTCGAATGGAGCGTGCTGTGCATCGTCAGCCCGGCGCCGGCGGAGAAACCGATCATGCCGATGCGATCGGTGTCCACGCCCCACTCCTTGGCATTCTTGAGGATCAGGGCGTAGGCGGCCTCGGCGTCCTGGAGCTGGTTGTCCAGATTGGGCCGCGGCGGACGGGGGCGATCGCCGCCACCCGCGCCGGCAGCCGCGAACGTGCGGTTCATCGACTCCTTGAAGGCGTCGAGCGACTCGGGCGTCGGGTGCAGACGGTACTTGAGGACAAACGCGGCGATGCCGCGATCGGCGAGCGCCTGGGCCACTTCCCAGCCTTCGTTGCCCATCGACAGCCAGCGGAACCCGCCGCCCGGTGCCACGATGACCGCGGCGCCGTTGGCCTTGCCCGCGGCGGGCAGGAAGGGCGTGAGCGTGGCGGCGGTGATGTTGCGCGCCATCGGGTCGCCCCATTGGCGGAACCAGGTCTCCTTCGCGGGTTGGTTTTCCACGCCGCCGGTGTTCAGCGGAATCGCGTTGGGCTCGGGCGGGGCCTCGAGCGGATAGATGGTCCCGTCCTGCGCGGACAGGGAGCTCGCGAACGCGAGGACCGACGCCAGGGCGGCTGTCCGAGCCAGGTTAATCAACGTTGCAGTCGTAGTCATGGGTGTCTGAAGGCTCCGGGCGCGGAGCGTGGTTGGGGAAACCGCGGGGGGGCGGGACGCGAGGGGCGTCATGGCGGAAGGGATCGCTTTGCGCGGCGTCCGCAACCGGGATCTAGGATTACCGTCCAGCCGGGCCGGGGCCGGGGGACGCGCCCGCTTATTCCAGGCCCGCGGTGCGCTCGGCCACCGGCGCGAGCGCCGGAAGGTTGTTTTCGGGGGAATCGAGGTAGAAGTACGCGCAGCTCGACCAGTCGTCGGCCCGTTCGAACAGGCCGTAGGACTCCTGATTCTGTTTCCAGTCGACGGCCGGCATGCCCGGCGCCGCGTGGTGGATGGGTTCCGCGCTGCGGGCCAGGTGCCAGATCGAATCCGGTGACCAGCAGCCGATCTGATGAATGGTCACGCGTACGTCCTGATGGAACCAGACGGGATCCGGCCCGTGATAGCGATAGAAGCAATAGCGCATCGCCTCGCGATCGGCCACGTGGCAGCCCTGGTAAAGGTGGTCATAGCGTCCCTGACCCCAGGCCGTGCCGATGTAATCCTCGGTGCCGGTGCCGCAGAGCGTGGGGAGCTCGCGGTCGCCATCGAGGTAGATCTTCACTTCGCCCTCGCCCCACCACGCCACGCCGTACCGCTGCCGGTCGGCGATGACCCCCACGTTGCAGCCGAGATAGCGACCGCGGCCGGCGACGCGCGGCAGGATCTCGAAGTCCTGCTGGAGCCGCGTGGGATTCTCGCGCCGCCAGTGCGCGTGCAGGTAGCTGGCGTTGGCCGGCAGGGGGTCGCCCACGGTGAAACTGATCTCGTAGTACAGGGACTCGATCTCGAGCCCGCTCTCGTTGACCAGCAGCACCCGCATGCCGCGGCGGAAAGGCATCGGGAGGCAGCAGTTGAAACTCCTGCCTTCGGGATTGCTGAAGTAGGCCGACTGGAAGGCGGCGTTGCGCCCCAGACCGGTGCCGAAGAAGTCGCCGAGCGGCGCGCTGATCGCGGGGCGCGTCGCGCCATCCCAGTAGCACTCGAGCCGTACGCCTCGCAGCACCCGGGCACTCCGCTGGTCGAGGGTCATCCACATCCGACGCAGCACCCCGCTCACCGCGTCGGCCTGAGCCAGCACCACGGTTTCGCCCGCCTTGACGGTGAGGCATGGACGTCCCTTGCGTCCGCCTTTTTCGCGTCCGCCGTTCCCCGGAGCGGCGGTCGGGTTTTCGGGCGTCGCCCAGCGGGTCTGGATCGCGCGCGGCTGGAGGAACAGGGCGTCGGTCCGGTCGGGGGCGCCGGCCAGCGGCACCTCGGCGGACGCCTCGCCCGGCAGCGACGCGACGGTGGCGAGTCCGGCCAGCGAAAACAGGGCATCGCGGCGGGTGATGGAGGAACTCATGGCGCGCGGAGAGTTAGATGATTTCGAGGTAGTCGCGGTCGGGCAGGGCGGGGAAGGGCGCGCTGGGCAGCGTCTGGTACCAGAATGCGACCGAGCAGACATCATCCTGGAGCGGGAGGTATTTCTGGTCCTTCGACGTGCGCCAGCCCAGCGCCTGCATCGTGATGCGCAGGTCGCTCTCGAACCGCACGGGATCGGTCACATGCCACCGGTACAGCCCGAAACGCGCGGGCGTCGTGAAGGACCCTTCGGCCTTCACGATCTGGTGGAAACCCGCGTAGGGCGTGGTGTAGGTTTCGTAGGCGCGGGTGTACGGATTGATGAAGCAATACGAGCCGCAGAAGTAGTCCTCCGTCCCGGTGCCGCAGATCGTCGGCCACTCGGCGTCGCCATCGAGGAAGAACTTGATCTCGCCTTCACCCCACCAACCACCGTTGTTCGCACCCCAGCCCATCACGGTGCCCACGTACTGCCCGCGTCCCTTGATGCCGTCGACGATCGTGTAGTCCTGCCGGTAGGGGACGGGGTTGGTGCGGCGGAATTGGGCGTGGAAGTAGGCACAGTCCGCAGGCACGTCCGTCAGCGTGTAATTGACCTGGTAGAACAAGGTCATCGGCTCGTCGGCGAGGTTGGAGACCGTGATGCGGCAGCGTTTGCGAAACGGCATCTCCCAATAGCAATTGAACGCGCTGCCCGGGTTGACGCACACCGGCAGCGAGACCAGCGGAGCGTATTTCCCCCAGGGCTGCCCGAAGAAATCGCCCAGCGGGCACTCCACCGAGGGATGCTCCTGGTCGTCCCAGTACATGCGCAGGATGCTGAACCGCCAGTTGCCCGTCGGGGTGATCCACATCTGTTGGAGGGCGCCCTGGTCGCGGATGTCCGCCACGGTGAAGGTTTCGCCGGGCTTGATGTCGACGGCCGGGGAGACCTTCCAGCCGCGGCCGAGCTGGCTCGCGTACTTGGCGCTGATGCCCTCGGTCGCCATGCCGCCCCGTCCCTTGGCCCCATCGACGTTTTCAGCGCTGAGCGAGCGGGTGCGGGCGGAGGACAGGCGCGAGAGATTCCCGAGGTGGAGACCGAGGCCGTTGAAGGAGCTCATGCGAAGGGAAAGGGGGAGCGGAGGGGGAAAGTGAAAGTGAAAGTGAAAGGGAAAGTGAAGGTGTCTCTCCCACTTGCACAACGCGGCGGCGAAAAGAGGCGTTCGCAACCTTTGGTCACGAACGCCCCTTTTTGCACCACAACCCCAGGATCAGACGTCGCGACCGGGGTCGCGCCGACGAGCACGGGACGGACATCTTCTGGGAATCCAACCACGGGCGGGTCTCAATGGCCGGGCTGTTCATCCGGGTGAGCGGAGCACGGCCGGTGTGTCCGCGTACGCCACGGCGATCCGGAAGCCGGGTGCAAAAAAGCCCAGCCCCGTTTCGGCAGGGCTGGGCTTCGTCGGCGGGAGGCCGGGGCTATTGCGTCAGGGTCACGTCATCGAAGTCGCCCGCCCGCAGCTGGATGACGAGGTAGTTGTAGCTGCCCGTCAGGGTCACCGTGGCGGTCTTGTTCGTCCACGCCGTGGCGGATGCGTTGGTGACGGTCTGCAGCAGGGTCATCGTCGTGCTGCTGCCGAACTTCTGGATCGTTGCGCCGGTGTTGGCGCCGTACACGCGGACGTACGAAGCGGTGCCACGATACTTGAACGTCAGGGTCTTGGCGCCCGTGCCCGGCCATACGATCGCCTGCATGGCGCCGTTCGTGTTCACCGAGTTTCCGACCTGCAGGTAGTGGTTGCTCCCGGACGTCATGTACGTGGTGGTCTGGGATGCCGCCGCACCCACGCGGCCAAACCATTTGTTGAGCGGGCCGGTCCCCAGTGTGTACGGCTCGGTCATGTCCACCAGCACGGTGGCCTGATCCGGCTCGAACGTGCCGTGCGAGAGCAGCTGGGTCGTGCCGGTGCCGGTGGTGATCGTCATGTTGGCGACGTTGGTATTGGAGCCGGACGGCGTCAGGACCTGCGCGGTCCAGTAGTTGATGCTGGACGCGCCGGCCTGCTCGGTGCGGAAGGCATAGTTGGTCCCGAGCGTGGTCTGCGAACCGCCCGGCGGCGTGACGTAGATGGTGTACGTTTTCGCCGTCACATTGACGACCAGCCGGAAGTAGTAGGTCTGACCGGCCGAGTACGGCACGCTGGCCGCGGCGGCGTAGGCCCCGCCGTTGCGCGCGTCGATGGTCCCGCCCGAATTGAACCGCACCGAGGCGGCGATATCGGTATAGGCCGCCGGAGCGATGGCCGCCAGGCCGATCACGGAATCGATGTTCGCAACCGAGGGCGTCGCGTAAAACGTGGCCGTGAACGTGCCCGTCTGGCTCGTGATGGCGGTGTTGCGGAAGCCCGCCCCTGCGGTGGCCACAATGCCGGGATCGTTGTCCGCAATCGTCACGGTCGCCGACCCCGTGCCCGTGTAGCCCGTGCCGGGCGCCACCGCCAGGATCACGGTTTCGGAGCTCTCGTTCAGGTTGTCGTTGATCGGGGTGACCGTGAGGGTGGCGGTGCCGCTGGTGGGAATCGTCACCGTGGTCGGGAGGTTGTTGTAATCGATGTTGTTCGTCGCGGTGCCCGAGCGGGTGAGATTCACGACCAGCGCCGACGTCGGCGCGGGGCTCGCGGTCACCGTGAACACGCCGGTGTTCGACACCTCCGCGGCGCTGGCATCGGAGGCCGTGATCGTGATCGCCGGCGTGCCGCCGCTGCCCCCGCCCGGATAGTTGTAGACGCCGCCGATGGGCGCCCAGTTGAACCCGGCGCGGATGTAGTTGATGGCGGCATACGCCGTCAGGTTCCACGGCAGCTCCCCGATGGCGCGCTCCCGGAGGCGGGTGAGGTAGGCGACGGTGGAGTTCGTGCCGCCGATCGTGGCGTTATAGTCGCCGAGATCGTCGCCGGGGTGGGGCCACGCCGGGTTCGTCGTGTCCTGGGTGGGATCCCAGTTGTACGAGATGTTCGTCCCGAAATCCATGTTCTCGATTCCGTTGTACGCCGAGATGTTGCCGGTATCGAGGCGGTTGGCCACGATGTTGCCGTCCACCGACGCGCCCTGGATATAATAGTCTTCCCAGATGCCCCAGACCGCGCCGGAGCGGATCCCCGGGACGTAGGGTCCCATCGAACGACCGTTGAGCACCACATTGTCATGCGCGTAGTTCGGCCAGGTTTCCACGGCCGGATCGGACGGTTCCGCCACACCGCCGATGTTGAAACTCACGGCATTCATCACGAAGAGATTCCGATCGATCTCGCCGCCGGAGCGCGCCTGAAGCCCGTGGGCGGCGGCACGCGCGAAGATGTTGCCCCGGAAAATGCCGCCCGCGCGACTGTCCTGCTGGCCGTAGATGTTGTGGTTGTACTGGTTCGCGCCGGCGTTCGCGACGGTTTCGTTCCAGCCGTTGTGGTCGAAGACGTTTTCCTCCACAAGGAAGCCGTTCGCGCCGGAGAGGTACAGACCCTGGATCTTGTTCTCGGTCGTGTACGTGTCGTGCCGCCAGGCATCGACGACAATGTTGCGGCGGAACTCCACGTTGGTGTAGGTGCCGCCGGCGTCGCTCTGGATCACGATCTCGACGAATCGCGTGCGGTTGTCCTCGAAGCGAAGATTGGCGCCCCCGCCGACGAACCGCACGGCGGTCGTTCCGGAGACATTGGCGAAATCCCCGGACGTGGGATCGCTGTTCGACTTATAGATGTCGAGCCCCTTGTAGAACTGGTAATTTCGCACCGCGCTCCCGTGATCGATGAACTGGTTCGTCACCTTGAGGATCGGCCGGGCCCCGGACGTGCCGTAGTAGGAGAACACCACGGGTTCCGTGGCACTGCGTCCATTTTTCCACGGGCCCAGTCCGCCGCTCGGCACCGTGAAGGTATCGCCCCGGCGGAGGAGCAGATGATCGGGGAAGCCGTCTCGAATCAGCGCGTCCGCGGCGACGATCGTTTTCTTCGGCGTGGAAGGCGACAGGCCGTCGTTGGTGTCGCTGCCGGCCGCGCTGACGTACACGAGGCGCGAGTCGGAACTGGGAGTGACCTGGGTCCAGCCGTTGCTGTCACGGGTGACGCCGGCCGGGGAGGTGAGGGAAGCGGCGAAGGACGCCGCGAAACCAAGCAGATGTCTAAGCTTCATACACGGGGGGATTGATGGAATCAGACGAGGGCGCGCGCAGGCGCGCACGCGGGACGAGACGAACGCGCGGACGGCGGGAAGCCGGTCAGGCGGGGGCAGGAACAGCCGTGGCAGGAGCCCGGCGGGGGTGGCGCCTTGGTTTGGGGCCCGGCGCGGGGCCCTGAGCAGCGTGGGGAAGTGCTACCTGTAGGGGTGAAGTGGAGACGTTTGGAGCCTTCGCAGGGCCGGCCGAAGCGTCGGGCCACGAAGAGACTCAGAAACCCCGGGAAAGATAGAGTTGGCGGCGGTCATCTCGTTGAGCCGCAACCGGGCGGAGCTCAGCGCCAGTCGCGCAGCGGACGCAGGGCGGGCGCCGGCACGGCGGTCGCGGCGCCGCCCCGCACGAAGCGCACCGCGACGCGCAGGTCGCGTTCCGGACGCGTCGGGATCGCGGCCATGAGCTGGGTCACGCCCGCGTTCGGATCCTCGGCGCGCGTCGGCGGCTGCGCGGGAGCCGTGACGAACGAGGCGTCCGCCGGTTCGAGCAGTTCCACGGTCAGGGTCCGGCCGTCCCGGCGGAGCTCGACGCGCCGCGCGTCGACCGGGTGAACGGCGGCCTCCGTCAACACGCGCCACACCAGCCGGCCGGGCTGCCGGACGGCGACGATCTCGTCCTGCACCAGCGCCTGCGCGTCGCCGAAGCGCGCCACGCCCCGACGCACGGAGGCGGCGGCCGCCGGATACGCGGCGGTGAGGTCGGCAACGGCAAAGGCGTGCCCGGGCGCGGACGAAAAGGACGTGAGCGGGGCGACGCCGTCGAGCGCCTGGAGAGCATCGTCAAACGTGAGCGTGTTATGGCTCCGGTTGGTCAGCCGATAGTAGCTCCAGCGCTGTTCGCGCATGTAGCCAGGCAGATCGTAATGGTCGCGGCCGAGATCCACGAGCCAGCGGACGCCGTCCGCCTCCAGGACGAAGGAGCCCAGATCGAGATGGGAGTGGTTCACGTCGTTGCGGCCGGCCTTCAGGGCGACGTAAAGCGCGCGGGGGTCGTCCCAGCCGCTGCGCAGAAAGGCCAGTTCCGTGGGCCCGCGGAAACGGGCGTCGGGCGGAAGACGCGCGCCCGTCTCCTCCCCGCGGGAGGGGAACCACAGCGCGTGGAGGGGGAAGAGGCGCTCGGTTTCGTCCGCGGCGGGCGCGCGAAGGATTGTCGCCTCCAGCTGAGCCCGGCTGTGCGCCAGCGCGGCGGCGGGGCCGAAACGCCGGGCCAGCCACGTGTATTCGGCGCCGTCTCGGCCGATCGCATCACCGTCACCGTAGTTGAACGACTGGCCGGTGGGACCGTGCACGTGCAGGCGGAACCGCGCGGTGCGGTCGAACCCCGGCGTGGCGCCAAGTCCGAAATCCGTGCCGAAGACGTTCTGGAGCATCGCGAGCGCGAGCACGTTGAAGCTGGTCCCGTAGCCCCAGTACATCGGCCCCTCCGGGTAACCGCCGTCCGGCGCGTAAGCCGCCATTGCGAGGGGCAGGGAACGGCGGACGCCGTCGAGCACCCGCGTCAGGTGTGCGGGATCGCGGTCGGCGAGCGCGAGCGCGGCGGCGAGCATGCCGGTGTTGCACACCTGGTTCCAGTTGTGGGGCTGGGTCACGAACCGGAGCCGGGGGTCCCGGGGGCCGCCGGGGGCATAAGCGTCGGCGGCGAAGCGCAGCAGGTGCGTCTGGAGGGCCTGCTCGATGCGGGCGCGGACGTCAGGCGCGAGGACGGCGTGCAGCCCGTCGTAACCGATCGCCAGCGCGAGGCCGAGTTCGGCGGTGTCGAGGAAATGGTCCGGGTTCCAGTCGGGGAAGTCCGCGGCCGCGAGCATCTCCCGGGTGGCGGCGGCGACGAAGCGGCTGTCTCCGGTCAGATGATACGCCGTGGTGCCGGCGAGGACGCGCCGCAGGCAAAGGCGCGACTGCTCGAGCAGGCGCGGGCCGATGAGGACGTGCCGGACGGGGGGCGCCGCCATTTCTTCGCGCGCGAGCGCGATGATCCGCTCGTGCAGGGTGCGGCGCAGCGGGTCGGTCTCGGCGCCGGCCCGGGCCTCGCGGACGGCGGCGGCCGTGAACAGCAGCCGCGGGTGGGCGGGCAGTTGCGGCGCGGACGCCGGCGCCGGGGCGGCCAGCGCGTGCGCCACCCCGAGAAACCCAAGGGCGAGGGCGCGAAAACGGTTCATCGCTGCAGGCGGAGCCGCCGGGTGAGGGTGCTGCGCGGAGCCGGTTCAGGGGCCGGCGCGCGCGGCTTCCTCGCGTTGCAGGCGTTCGACGGCTTCCGCCAGCTGCCTGGCATTGAAGTCGATCACGGCGCGACCCTTGGCGAAATCGATGTCGCCGGCGTTTTCGTGCCGGAGGCCCGTCTTGCGATCGCGGGGCGTGACGCCGAACGCGGCGCGATCGACGAGCTTGTCGTTGACGGCGCCGACAAGGCTCGCCTCGGAGACATCGGCGTGCGGTCCCACGTTTTTAAACTCCAGTTCCATGGGGAGGTTCTCGCTGTGCCCGGCCCGCCAGACGAGGGTCCGCATGGCGCCGAAGGGCCGGCGGCACACTTCCTCCAGCACCTGCACATGTTCCAGTGCGCCATGACCGGTCACCACGACGCAGAGCTTGAAGCCCTCGCGTTGGAGCGCGGCCAGATAGTCGCGGACGACGAGTTCGAGGGTGGTCGGGCGAAGGTACAGGGAGCCGGGGTTGTGCTCCTTGCTGATGACCTCCATGCCCCAGTACGTCTTCAGGCCGTCCTTTTCCCACTGCTTGTATTCGGTTTCCGCCCCGAGGTAGAGCGTGGGGATGAGGACGCCGCCGACGCGTTTCCACGCGGTCTCGGCCACGGCCATGCCGACGACGGGATCGGCGGAGAAGGCGATCGCCTCGCCGTGCCACTCGAGCGGGCTGACGACCAGCCAGGCGATCGCGCGCGAGCGCAGCGCCTCCTGGAGATCGCCGGGTCGCATGGTCTCATAGCGCCAGCGCGGTGGGTTGGCGTCGGTGGCAGGGGCCGTGCCGCCCGAGGCAGGATCCGCGGCGTACGTGGCGCAAAGGCCGAGGAGCGGAAGCAGGGCGCGCAACAGGACCGAGCGGGAGCGGAGAGCAGGGAGCATGGGGAGGAAGGGGTGGGGGCAACCGAATGCCTCCCCGGCCCCGGGACAAATGTCGCGGCGGTCATCCGGGTGACGCCCGCGTGGGTACCGGCTGAAGCCGGCGCTACGTGGGGCGGGCGGTACGTGGCGCTCTTCGCTACACCCGAACGTCTTCGTGTAGCGAGGAGCGCCAGCGAGTCGACTGGGGGAGTCCGCGTATTGGCCACGTCCCCCCTCGGATTTCGAATCGCTGGCGCTCTTCGCTACGTCGGGCGCTACGTCGGGGCTGGTACCGGCTAAAGCCGGCGCTACGTGTCGCGGGCGGTACGTGGCGCTCTTCGCTATACCCGAACGCCTTCGTGTAGCGGGGAGCGCCAGCGAGTCGATTGGGGGAGCCCGCGTATTGGCCACGTCCCCCTCGGATTTCGAATCGCTGGCGCTCTTCGCTACGCCGGGCGGGTACCGGCTTTAGCCCGTACCCACCCGCGTCCCGGGTTCAGGCGAGAGGCCGCCACTCGGCGCCCTGACGGGCGGACGCGTCCTCGGCCAGGATCTGACGGACGGTCGCCAGATTGCGGCGGCCGCTGACCTGGGGCTCGCGGGCCTGTTCGAGGGCGAGGAGCAGGTCGGCCATCGGTCCACAAAAGCTGTTGAGAAAGCCGGGCGGGCTGCAGTCGAGCTGCACGGGTTCCGCGCCCAGCCGGTCGGCCCGGAGGGTGAGATGCGTGTCCCACAAGCCGAAGCTGAGGGTGCCGGTGTCGCCTTCGACGCGCACGCGACTGACGTTGAGGCCGCCGCGGTGCAGTTCGTTATGCAGGATCACGGCGGTGCCGTCCGGGCCGAAATCCATGAGACTCGCCAGCAGGTTGTCCGCGCGGAAGGCCTGTCCCGCCATGCGGCTGGTGCGCGCCAGCACGCGGCGGGGATCGCGTTGCATCAGGCAGCGCACGACGTCGGCGAGGTGGCTGTTCCACTGGACCGTGATGAAGTCCGCGCACTGGCTGTAGAACGGGTGTTGGGCCAGTTCCCGATCCTGCGTGCCGTGCAACTCCAGCGACGTGTAGTACGGGCGGCCGATCCAGCCGGCCTCGATGAGCGAGTGGGCGGCGAACACCGCGGGCAGCCAGCGGTAGTTCTGACTTACGGCGAGCGCGATGCCGGCCGCGTCGGCGGTGCGCACCATCCGCTCGCATGCCGCCAGATCGAGGGCGAAGGGTTTTTCGGTGAGCACCGGCTTGCCGGCGGCGGCGCAGGCGCTCACCACCTCTTCGCGCACATTGGGCTGCGTGAGGAGGGAGATCACCTCGACCTGCGGATCCTCAATCACCCGGCGGAAATCGCCGTGCAGGTGGGGGATGCCGAACTCCGCGCCCGCGGCCTGGCGGCGCGCCGGGTCCAGGTCCGAGGCGGCGACCACCTTGAAGCCGGCGTCGCGGTAGGCCGGGAGATGGGCGCGCGAGATGCCGCCCAACCCGATCACCCCGATGCGCCAGTCGCGGCGGTGAGGCAGCGGGAGATTGGCGGGGAGCCCCAGTTCCGCCAGGGTCACGCTCTTCATGCGGCGCCGGGCTTTAGCAGGGCCGGGTTGAGGTGACCCTCGCGTTTCTGGCCGCGCAGGGGTCCCTCGGCCCAGAAATAGACCGTGTCCTCCAGGATCTCCACCACCTCGTGGACATCGCCCATGCGCGTGACCAGCACGTCCTTCGGCTCCAGGTAGTAATCGATCCCCTCCGAGCGCATGTGCATCCGGCCCTCGATCATGAACACGTACTCGTCGCAGTCGTGAAAGTGCGGCTCGGTGATGTTGCGCTGGCCCTTGGTGAACCGGGCCAGACCCCAGTAGGTGAAGTCGTTGGCCGGCTGATTGGCGTTCTTTCCTTGGATGATCGGCATGACGGTTGGGTTTGGTCCATTAATCGACCCGTGCCGGCCTTCGCGCAAGGGGCCGATTGATCATCGCGATGAGCGAACGGACGATCGACGCGCGCGGGGTCGCGGGTCGCCCATCGAAGGCACGAACATCAACCGGGTGGAGCGGGAGTAGGCGAGCCGCTGCGCGGCGAATATCCCGCATCCTGCATCCTGCATCCCGCATCCCGCCTCCCGCCTCGCCTCACCTCAGCACCACATACAGCGCATCCGCGGGTAGGTCGACGGTCACGTGGTCGCCTTTGCGGCGCAGCGGGAGATCCCGGAGGGGGAGGGCGTTGACATCGCAAACGGTGGCTTTCGTCACGCGCGCGTTGCGCACGGTGACGCTGCCCGCGAATTTCTCGATCCGCCAGGGAGCGGCGCCGAGCGCGAGGATGTGTTCGCCGGCGAGGTCCGCCTTGCTCTCTTCGTCCTGCAGGCGGGCCGGCTCGGTGCGCCAGCCGGTGGGACGGATCGTCGTGCCGAGCTGAATCAGGATCCGGCCCGAGCGGGCAAGGGGGGCGTCGTCGAGGGAAACGGCGAGGGCGTGCGCATACTCGTTGCGCAGCTGCCAGCTCACATCGGTCGTCGCGAGGGGGTTGGAACCCGGGCGTGTCGCCGACGGCGCGGCGGCGGCGACGAACCCGGTGACGCCTTGGGCGCGAGGGCTGTTCACGCGCAGCAGCCCGCGGTGATAGTCGAGTTCGATCTCCCCGGTGTTGGCGCGCACCACACCGTGCCGGGCATCGATCCAGGGGGCGAGGTCCGCGACCTTGAGTCGTGCCTCGGAGGCGTGCCCGGTGTACCGGACCTGCACCGGCCCCACGAGATAGGCGAGCGTGGGGACGCGGCTCACGCCGGGTTCTGGCGCGCCATCGCCCGGATCGCGGTTGGGATCGTAGCCCGGCTCCTCGAGGATGGCCGGTGGCTCGCCGGCCCAGACGTCCTGCAGCGCGCGCGTTTCCTCGACCACGGGCGCGCCGCGCTGGAGATCGCCGCGCCGGAAGAGCAGGGAGGTCGCGGGGAAGAGCCCCAGGACGTCCGGAGTCTGGCTGGTCCACTTGAACGCGCCTTGATAGCGATCGTTCACCTTCGTCGGCTGGGTCCAGTCCGCGTAGTGGAAGGAGAACCAGTAGAAAGCGTCCACGCCGGAGAGCGACTGGTACGCTGCCATCACCAGCGGCCCCTCGGCGCGAAAGCGGGTCGGCATGACCCACGTGCCCTCGGAGATGATCGTGGGGCGGCCTTCGATCTGGCGCATTGCGGCGGGGATCGCGTGGGCCCAGCGCAGGGCGGAGATGCTGGCAAACCGCTGGCCGGGCTCGACCGCCCAGCCCGTGTCGTTGCCGGCGTGGGGTGGCGCGTAATAGCGATTCGCCGCGATCGCCGTGGCGGGCAGGTAGGACCACCGCTCTGCGTCGTGCAGCCGTTCGCCGTTCGCGGTGCGCCAGTTGTTCGCGTTCAACACCGCCCGGACCCCGAGGTCCTCACGCACGAAGCGGACCAGCTCGGCATTCGTGTCGCGCATGGTGGTCGCGTAGAATTCCAACTGGTCCGCCAGCCGGCGGGCCAGGCCGGGGGCGGGCGGGCCCTGGTAGTGGCTCAGCTTGAGCAGGGTGGGAATGCCCGCGGACCAATCGTCGCTGGGCTGGGCGGCACGTGGTCCCCACTCGTCGCGGGCCGCGGCCAGCGAACCGTGGCGAACGGTGAGCCAGCGCCCGAAACGCGCGGCCAGCTGAAGGGCCGCGTCCGGATGCAGAAAATCGACCGTCCAGAAGAGCAGACTGTCCTCGTTCTGCAGTTGCAGAACCGCCACCGCCGGGTCCTTGACCAGCGGGATTCCCGTGTAAGGGTTCGGCGGAAGCAGAAGGTCGCGGAGCCATTGTTTGTACGCCGCCTGCATCCGCGGCTCGAAGAACAGCAGCCCGTGGGCATCGCGATCCGGCCCGCGACTGCCCGGCAGGCCGAAGCGGTGCGCGTGCTTGAAGTTCACCGCCCAGTAAGGGCTCAGCGTGACGTAGATGCCTTCCCGACGCATGGCGGCGACCAGCCGCCAGCAGAAGTCGCGCTGCTCCGCGTCGATGGACTCCAGGGCCGGCAGGGGGGCGTCGACGGGGTCATCGGGGCCGACGGGAGGCTTGGCGAAGGCATCGCTGCCCGGGACCTTGGGGTTGAGGAAGCCATGCCAGCGGACCATGTTGACGCCGCGTTTCGCGAGGAACCGGGCGGCGTACGCGAGCTGGCGATGGTCGAGGGGCGTCCGCGGCTCGAAGTTGACGCCCCAGAAGCGGAGCGGCTCGCCATCGCCCCGCAGGAAATCGCCCTGGGGAGAGACCTGGACGAACCCGTGCGCGCCGGCGGTGGGCTCGTTCAGCGAGCGGAAGTCGAAGAGGGCACCGGCAGCAAAGGTGTCGCGCTCGGGCGCAAACGCCCACGAGTGCGGATCGTCCGCCGCGAAGGTCGCCGCCGGATGGGCCGCGGCCCGGGCCTTCTCTCCACGGGTGGACGACGACGCGTCGCCGGCGTTCACGGCAAGAGCCGTGGCGCCGGAGACCAACAGGTAACCCAGCAGCGAACGTGATGTTTTCATGGGCGAAAGGCTTAGAGCGGCTGCGCGGCAACCAAATCAATCCATTCAACAGAAGGTAACGAAGGAAACGAAGGATTGCGGGATCACTCGGCGCTGTCGTTCGGTTTTGTGAAATCTGATTTGGAGGAACTGCTCCAATTCACTCAGCGGCCTTCGTTTCCTTCGTTACCTTCTGTTCAATGAATCCTTGGTTTCATGGGTCATGTCCCGGGCTGACCAGCGCCTCCAGGATGCCGGCGGTCTGCCCGACCAGATGTTCGAGCGACCCCGCGGCGAAAGGCGTCTGCCAGACGGAGTACTGGTTGCGTTGATACTGGTCGGCGGGCGGCAGGTACCCCGCGTACCCGTTGGTGACGTTCAGCACCGCCAACGCCCGTGGCGCGAAGCGACGGCGGAGTTCCCGCTGGTAGAGCGAGTACGCCTCGTTGGGCTGGGCGACCAGCAGCGCCTCGCCCACGCGCCAGCACCACAATGGCATCGCCGCGGTGGTCCCATCCCCGACGATCCGCCGCACCGCGCGTTTCCGCCACAGCCTCTCCCGCAGGGCGCGGTCCTCGCAGGTGGCGAGCGCCTGCTCGAGCGCGGCCATCGATTCGAGCGGCTTCAGGGGCAGCGCGACGGTCTCGTGGCGGACCGCGAGGAAGGCGGTGTCGCGCGGGCGCCGCAGCTCGGTGAGTGCAAGGGGCGCACCCGACTCGACGATGCGGGCAACGGCATGGAGGGCGTCGGGCCAGCTTTCGAGCGTGCCCAGGACGGCGTGGCCCAGCTGGCGGCCGAGACGATCGGCCACGGCCGGGTCATGTCCGTGCTGGGCGGCCGTGCCCAATTCTCCGGATGCGCCCTGCAGGAACAGGCAGGGAGAGGCCGTCGCGTCCTCGACCAATTCGCGCAGTGCGCCGGGAAAGTCCGGCGAGATGAGGCGGTTGCCCGCGGCGAGCGTGGTGGGATGGCAGGCATAGTTCACCACGGTGGCCAGGAGCCGGCCGGAGTCGGCGTCCTCCACGCGACCGACGAGGAGGGTGTCGTCCGCCGGCTCGCCGGGGTTCCATCCGACCAGGTAGCGCGGCTCGGTCGGATGCGGCAGATCCCGGTTCTGCGCGAGGCTGCAGCGACCGTAGCGCCAGCTCAGCCGCGCGGGGCGACGGGCCGCGAGCGCGGTGCGTGCGGCCGCAGCCAGCCTCGCGCCCAGGGCATCGAGGTACGGCGCAATGAGTTCGCCGCCCGGTTTGGTCGCGTCCTCGCGGTATAGGTTGGGGCCGGCGTGCGTGTGCGAGAGCGAAAGCAGCACGTGGGACGGCGGCAGGCCGGTGGCCGTGAGCACGGCCCCGCGGACCTGCTGTTCGTCAGCGAGGCTTTTCCACCAGCCGAGGTCGGCGGCAATCAAAAGCAGCGGCGGCGACTCGGTGGCGGCCAGCGCCCGCGCCGGCGACAGCGCGAGGACCGTCGCCGTCAGCGGCCGATGGACGCCCTCCGCGATGTCGTGCACCGCGGCTCCCCAGTTGCGGGCGTTGATGCCGGCCGGCGGCGTGATGTCGACCCGCGCCACGCCGATTTCGCCGAAGAAAGCGCGGGTGATCAGCGGATCGTTGCCGAAGATCCCGTTGCGCATGCGCGCGTGGCAAACGTGGGTTTCGATGGCCGTGATCTTCATGCGAGCCCGGTGGAGGGTGGTTGCCGCCACGGGTGGGGGAGGGCGACGCACGCAGCGATGTCCGGGCCTCGCGCACGCTCAAGGAGCCCCCGACTCATCCCGATGACAAGGGGAGGGTGAAAGTGAAAGTGAGGGTGAAAGTGAAAGTGAAAGTGAAAGTGAGGGTGAAAGTGAAAGTGAGGGTGAGGGCACTTTCACTTTCACCTTCACTTTCACTTTCCCCTTTTCTTCCCCGTCATCTGGATGAGTGCGCGCGCGGTTGAGGCAATGGGCGGGGCGATTTGCTTATGGCCGCGGTTCGCCTGTGAGTGTTTCCAGCGGGCGACCTTCCCACGACGACGCAGCGTTCACCCCTTTCCTGCATGAGTGTTTCCGCACCTTCCTCCCCGGCGGCCGTGAAGCGTCCCATTCGCGTGGGCCTGGTCGGCGCGGCCGGACGCGGTGGTAATTTCCGGAGCGCCTTTGATGTCTGCGGCGCCCGCATCACCGCGATCTGCGATTTGCGCGTGGAGGCATTGAACGAGTGGCCCGATCCCGCCGTCGAGCGCTACACCGATTATGAGCAGATGCTCGATCAGGCGCAGCTCGATGCCGTCGTGATCGGCACGCCTCAGCACCTCCACGCGCGCCAGGCGATCCAGGCATTGCGCCGCAATCTGCACGTCATGAGCGAGGTGCCCGCCGCCGTCGGGCTCGAGGAGGCGCGCGATCTCGTCGCCGCCGCGGCCGCCAGCCGGGGCATCTACATGCTCGCGGAGAATTACTGCTACTGGCGCGAGAACCGGCTGATCGCGGAACTGTCGCGCCTGGGGAAGTTTGGCGAACTGTATTACGGGTATGCTTCGTACCTGCACGACGTCCGCCACCTGATCCCGCACACGCCCTGGCGACGGCACTGGCAGATGGGGATCGACGGCAACACGTACCCGACCCACAGCCTCGGCCCGATCCTGAAGTGTTTCGCCGGCCAGCGCATCGTGCGGATCGCCTGCGCGGGGAGCGGCAAGCACCACCGGGATGATGCCGGCGAGCTGTTTCACGAAGACACGACCGTGATGCTGTGCAAGACCGACCGCGACGCGCTGATCGACGTCCGGCTGACGCTGATCGCGCCGCGTCCTTATGAAACGCATTATGAGTTGCAGGGTACGACCGGTGCGTATCACGACGGCAAACTGTGGCTGCCGGAACTGAGCGCGGAGCCGAAGTGGATGTCCGTTGACGCACTGCTGGCCCGGCCTGACTTCGCCGCCCAATACATGCCGGAGGAGTGGCGCAATCCCCCGCCCGAGGCGTTGTCGGCCGGGCACGGCGGGGGCGACTTCTTTGAGGTGCGCGACTTCATCCGGGCGGTGCGCGGGGAGCAGCCGTCCCCGATCGACATCCATGCGGCCATGGACATGACCCTGCCGGGGCTCGTGTCGCAGCAGTCCATTCTGCGCGCGGGCCAATGGATGGACGTGCCCGACTCGCGGGCGTGGCTGCAGCCCAGCCGCGCGCAGCTGGAGATGCTCTGGCCTCCGTCCCGGCTGGGGCATCCGCCCGCGGTGGCTCTGGGCGCCGACTATCGGTTGCGCACGATCGAGACCCGCGACTATCCGCAATGGGGGAAACTCATGGCGGCCGTCGGCTTCGGTGACTGGCCGGCCGAGCGGATCGAGGCGCACCGGCGGGGTGTCCTGCCCGGCGGCTTTTTCGTGATCGAGCACGTCCCGACCGGCGCACTCGTCGCAACCGCCAATGCGAATCAAGGCGCGAACGACCGCCACCCGGAAGGGGGCGAGCTCTCGTTCGTGGCCGCGCTCCCCGAGCATGCAGGCCACGGGCTCGGTCGGGCGGTCTGTGCGGCGGTGGTGCGGCGTTTTCTCGCCGCGGGCTACCAGCGGATCTACCTCAAGACGGACGATTTCCGCCTGCCGGCGATCAAGGTGTACCAGCAGCTGGGCTTCGAGCCCTTCCACTTCGAGCCGGGAATGGCGGAGCGCTGGGCGGCGGTGGAGCAGGCGATGGGAAAACGCGGATGACGAAACGGCTTCGAGTTGTCCACGTCGGGTGCGGCAGCATTGCGGCGGTTTGGCTGCAGGCGGCGCGGGACATCGCCGACCTCGAGATTGTGGGCCTGGTGGATGTCGATCCCGCCGCGGCGGAGAACCGGCGGGCGGAGTTTGCCCCGCAGGCCAGGGTCGGCACGCAGGTGGCGCCGTTTCTCGCGGAAACCCAACCTGACGTGGTGTTCAATTGCACGGTCCCGGAAGCCCATCACGCGGTGATCGGCGCCGCGCTCCGGGCGGGGGCCCACGTCCTGTCGGAGAAACCGCTCGCGGCGTCGGTGGCTGAGGCCCGGGACCTGGTCAACGAAGCCCAGCGGGTGCGCCGGCTCTTTGCGGTGACCCAGAACTATCGCTACCGCGCGGCGCCCCGCACGGTTCGCGCTTTGCTGGCCTCCGGGGTCGTCGGCCATGTGACCACCATGGCGTGCGATTATTTCGATGCCCTCCATTTCGGCAACTTTCGGGACCGGATGGAACACCCCCTCTTGATCGAGATGGCGGTGCACCACTTCGACCTGGCGCGGTTCTTTGGCGCCGATGAACCGACGCAGGTGGATTGCTGCGAGTGGAATCCGCCGGGTTCGTGGTACCGGCACGGCGCAAATGCCTTCGCCACGTTCCGCTTCGCGAGCGACCTGGTGTTCAGCTATCGCGGCAGCTGGTGTGCCGAAGGCCATCCCACATCGGGCAACGGGACCTGGCGGTTCTGCGGGACGAAGGGGACGCTGCTGTGGGATGGCGGCGAAAGCATCACGGCGGAAAAGGTGACGCAGGCGGGCGGGTTCAGGAGCGAACACCGCCGGGAGACGTTCCCGGTGCGATCCGCCCCGGGCCGGGATGCCTCCCACGCCAGCGTCCTGCGCGAGTTCGTCGAGTGCGTGCGCACGCGGCGGACGCCGGAGACGGCGGCGGCCGACAATCTCAAGAGCCTCGCCATGGTCCATGCGGCGATCGCCGACGCGTCCAGCCGGCGCGGGCCCCAGCGCATCGCGCCCCTTTGACCCCATGTCGACTCAACCCACGGCGGATATCGCCATCATCGGCGGCGGCATCATCGGCCTGAGCTGCGCCTACGAACTGGCGCGGCAAAGCGACCGGCGCATCGTGGTGTTCGACAAGCAGCTGCCGGCGAGCGGTACGACGGGCGGTTCGGCGGGAGTGATCTGCCTGCACGACATGGGGGCGCTGTATGCGAGCCTCACGCTGCTCGGCTTTGCGCGCGTGACGGAGCTGAGCCGGGATCACGAGTTCGGCTTTCGCCCCTGGGGGACGTTGTTCGTCGTCTACGGCGAGGGGAAATTCCCCCCGGAGCCGGATGCGTACGAGCAGCGCTTCGGCGGCCAGCCGCACAGCATCTACCAGCGTGAGTTCCTGTCCCCGGTCGAGATGCGGGAGCGGTTCCCGTGGATCCGGGCGTCGGTCGAAGCGGTCGTCCGCCGCTACTGGCATCTGCCCAAGAGTGTCTTCCTGAACGGGTGGTGCTGTGTGTACGGCACGACCGAGGACGGCTTCCCGATCGTATCGCGCGACGAGCGGCTCACGAACTTCTACCACGCCCTGGGCATGAACGGTCACGGGATGACCTGCCACGCGGGGATCGCCCAGATCGTGACCGAGCTGATGTTGAGAAACGGCACGTCGATCGACCTGAGCGCCGTCCTGGGCCGGCCCGGGCGGCTGGATTTCACGGGGTTGAATGCCGCTCGTTTTCGGCGGCGCGAACTGCTGGATTTCCAACTGCGATGACCTGCGCACCATGAGCCGCATCGAGACCCATCGACCGAAGGTGCCGTGGACCTGGGTGAGTTCCATGGTCCTGCCCTGGGGCGCGCTGACTTATTTCGGCGCGTGCAGCGGCGCGCCGCTCACCTTCACGATCCGCAAGCTCGTCGAAAGCCCGACCCTCGTCGCCTTTCTCAGCAGCATCAATTACGCGCTGGTGTTTCTGGTGAGCGCGGTGGCGTCGTACATGAGCGACCGGATCTGGACGCGCTGGGGCCGGCGGCGTCCCTTCCTGGTGGTCGGCTGGATCGGCGGCGCGCTCGCGATGTTCTTCGTGCCGCTGGCGGACAACGTGTGGACGCTCGCGGCGCTCATCGTGGTCTTCCAGTTATGCTCCGACATCGGCTCACCGTACGAACCCTTGTACAACGAGGTGATCCCGCCGGCCCAGCGCGGCCGCGCGTCGACCATGCGGAACATCCTGCAGAACCTCACGAGCCTCTTCTTCAACGGGTTCATGCTGGCGCAATTCGACCGCCAGTACGACCTCGGCAAGACCAGCGCCTGGCTCCACCTGAACGGGGAAAAGGCGATCTACTGGGTCGGCACGGTGCTCGTGCTGGCGGCGGCGCTTTTTCTCGCGCTGGGCGTGCGCGAAACGCCACCGCCCGAAAGCATCGTGCGGGAGCGGTTCTCCTTCGTGCGGTTCGTCCGCGATGTGTTCGGCCAGCGCCAGCAGTGGCTGGTGTACCTGCTCTACGTCTGCCCCTGGCTGATGATCGCGGGCATCGGCACCTTCGGCTCCTCGCCCACCGGGGCGTTCGTCACGCTCTTCCAATCCGAGCAGCTCGGCTTTTCGAAGCAGCAGATCGGCTGGGCGGCGGGCACGATCGGCGTCATCAACATGCTGCTCTTTGTCCCGCTCTGGGGCTATCTGGCGGATCGCGTGCCCCGGCTGGGGTTCTTTCGCTGGGCGCTCCTCGTGCCGATGGTGGTCAACTTCACCTTCTTCCTGCTGGTGCGTTACGTGACGGACTACTCGGTGCCGTTCTCCGTGCTGATGGCATTCTCGATCCTCAGCGAAGGGTTCATGTCGCTGGTCTACGTGCTGTGGGGCCCGCTGATCTATGACTACCTGCCGAGCAACGGCTATGGCACCGCCGGGGCGGGCTTCTCCTTCGTCGGCGGTCTCACCACCTTCCTGCTGATCAACGGCGCGGGGATGTGGGTGCAGGGCTTCACCCATCTGTTTGGCACGCTGGGCAAGAGCCCGTACGACTACTCCAGCGCCTTCATCTGGCAGGCGGCCTGCGCCCTGCTTGCCTTCGGGATCGCCTCGTACTTCGCGCGCGAGGTGCGCCGCGGCAAGATCATCGCCTACGCGAAACTGGAGTTCGAAGCGGCGCACAAGGGGTGACCGTGCGGGCACCGGATGAGGGGGGCCGCGCTCGCGGCCCTAGGCATTCCGCCTGCAGGCGGGACGACCTGCCCCAACCCGCCGGGGGACCTCCGCAGTCCGCCGGCGGGAACGATCACTTCGCCGGCGCGAAGCCCTTCGTCAGGAAACGGACCATCTTCTCCCCGGAGTGCTGATAGTAGGCCCCGGGATCGTGCGGCACGTCGAGGAGGGCCTCCACCTCGAAGGGCACCTTGGCGTTGACGAGGCTGTTCACCATCAAGGCGTGGCCGGCCAGGGTGAAGTCCTTGGTGCCGGCGATCAGCAGCAGCCGCGTCCTGCCCGCCAGCGGGGCGAGCGCCTCCGCCTGGAAGTCGTCCGCCAGCTTCTCGTTGTGCCGGCCCGCAAAAGCGCCCGCCCATGCCCCCGCCGCGCTGAACAGGTCGGGGTATTTGACGGCGAACCGCACCGCACCCGATCCGCCCATCGAGAAGCCCAGCACGACCCGCGCCTCGCGGCCCGGCTGCGTGCGGTAGGTGCGGTCCACCAGCGGCAGCAACTCGCGGATGATCATGGTCTCGACCAGCACGTTCTTGCCGGGGTGATCGCGATACCAGCTGCGGTGGCCGCCATTGGGGAAGACACAGATCACCGGCGGAATGACGCGGGCGCGGACAAACTCCGCCACCAACCCGGCAAACGCCGCCGCATCCGAATTCTCGTTACCACCGGCCCCGTGCAGGAAGTACACCACCGGATACCGGGCCTGGCTCTGCTCGTAGCCGGGCGGCAGCCAGACATTGTAACCGACCTCGAGCTTCATCGCGTCGCTGCGGAAGCTGCCGTGGACGAGCCCCGGCGCGGCCTCCCGGTCCGGGGTGTTCCAGCGGATCGTTTCGTCGGGCGGGAGATCGTCGGCGGCGTTCACGTTGACGCAGGGGAGGGCGGTGGCGCAGAGCGCCAGGGTGAGGCGGAGCGAGGGCATGGCGGAGAGGGCGGCAGTCAGAAGGCGATGCGCGCAGACAACCGCCAGGTGCGGGTCGGCGCGAGGCCGAACGACCCGGTGATGTACTGCTCGTTGGTGAGGTTGTTGACGTTGAGTTGGAAGGTCGTCGCCTGGCCCCAGACCCTGGTCTGGTACGCGACCATGGCGTCGAACTTCCAGAAATCGCCCGCAATCCAGCCGCGGTTGCGCGACTGGTCGCCAGGCGATTCGCTCTCGTAATTGCCGCCGAGGCCCGCGCTGAGGCCCTTGAGGGTGCCGTCGGTGAAGGTGTACTTCCCCCAGACGTTGAAGAGATGGGCGGGGACCTGGGCGAGGGTGCGCCAGTTGAAGTCCCGTCCGTCATTCAACGCGGGATCGTAGAGGCCGCCGTTGCGCACGTTGATGACCGAGGGATCGTCCTGCAGGACGTCGCGCGTCCAGAAGTGCGAGTACCCGGCGACCAGCTGCACCTGCGGGGTGGGGGTCCAGATCAGATCGAACTCGCCGCCCTCGACGCGGTGCAGGCCCGAGTTGCGGCGCAGGTTGTAATCCGCGACGGAGCCGGTGGTGGCATCGACCCACTGCGCGGTGCCCGCGAGGGTTTCGTCCTCGAGCCGGCGGTTGGTGAGGGCGTCGTCGAGCACGACGTCCGTGCGGTCGAGCCGGAAGATCGAGAAGGTGCCGGTGAGCTTCTGGTCGAAGGCCTGGATCTTCAGGCCGGCCTCCATGCCCTCGCCGCGTTCGTTCGCCAGTTTGTCCCCGCCGATGGTCTCGCCGTTGAGCTGGTTGCGGAAGACGGGATTGCGCGCCGTGATCGCCTTGAAGCTCTCGCTGTAGCTCGCGTAGACGACGACTGCCGGGGTCAGGTGAAAGTTGGCGCCCACGGTGGGCGTCGTGGCGGAGGACTTGCTCCAGCCTTCCGGCGACTTGAGCCGGCCCTGGCTGTCGAGGGGCACGACGGCAAACTCGGTGCGGCGCGCGCCCCCGAGCACCTTCAGCCGCCCGCCCAGGAACGAGCCCTGGTAGCTGGCGCTGAGTGCGCGTTCGATCGACTCGCTGGAGCTGCCGGGGTTCACCAGGTCGCTCCGCCCGCTGATGAAGGAGCGGAAGTCGGGCGGGACGAAGTTCGGGTCCGTCACATCGCGGAACATCGTGCCGAAGGCGCCGGGGAAGAAGCCCCAGTTGGGGATGCCCGGGTCGTCGAAGCTGCCGATGATGCCCCCGGCGGCGGTGAAGCCGGCCTCGTTGAGCTCGAAGCCGTACTGGCGGTGCTGGTTGTTCACGTACTCGCCGGAGACCACGAAGGTGTGATCGGCGCCGAGCGCCTTGAGGCGGTAGGTCGCGTCGGCCTGGAACGAGTTGACCTCGTTCACGTCGGCCTGCGAGCCGGGCACCACGAAGCCGGCGTCGGTGCGCCACGCCGGCGCCACGAGGAATCCATAATTCACATACGTGGGCTTGGGGGCGGAGTTGGCGAAGTTGCTGGGGCTTTGATGGGGGTCCTGGTTGATGAACCAGGACGTTTCGTAGTCCGCCTTCTGGCCGCTGTACGCGAAGCGCAGGTCGAGCCCGGGCGCGGCGGTCCAGAGTGCCTGCAGGTCCAGCACGTCGGACTTCCCGTTCTCGAAGGAGCCGCGCCCGTTGCGGTTCCAGTTGTAGCCGCGGGGAAACCAGTAGCCGGTGTACTCGCTGGGGAAGAGCCCGGTCTCCGCAAACTGCCGGGGCTGCCACTCCTCGTAGAAGAGTTCGGGCAGCCCGGGCATGAGCTGCGACTCGGGCAGCCGTCCCGCCTCATAGTCGGCAAGGTAGTCCAGATTGGCGACGAGCGCCGGCACCGGCCCGCCGTCGCGTTGCTGGACCGCGTGCTCGTAGCTCAGGTTGAGCGTCAGCTGGCGGGTGGGGCGGTAGGAGAGTCCGCCCTGCACGAAAGTCTCGTCCCACTGCGTGTACTGGAGCCAGTCGTCGCTGTTGCGCTTCGAGGCCACCAGGCGATAGCCCAGCTTGTCGCCGGCGGTGACGCCCTGGTGATCGAGCAGCCCCTTGTAGTAGGCGTCGCTGCCGGTGGTGAGCTGCAGCAGCGTCGCGTCGGTGAACTGCGGCTTCTTGCTCGTATAGTTGATGATGCCGCCGGGTTCGGCCCGGCCGAAGAACAGCGAGGCCGGACCCTTGACGACTTCCACGCGGTCCACGCCGTCGAGATGGGTGTTGGCGTACTTGCGGAAGCCGTCGCGATAGATCACGTCCGTCGGCATGCCGCGGATGCGCACGTTGCCGGTGGCGAGGATGCTGAAGTCGTAGCTCGATTTGACGCCCGCCGAGTGATCGAAGGCCGCGTTCAGGCTGTCGATCGCGAGGTCGTCGAGAAACTCGCGCGAGATGACCTGCACGTTCAACGGCGTGTCGAAGATGCTGATGCCGACGCGGGTGGCGGTGGCGGTCGTGAACTTGCGGTAGCCATCGTCGCGGGTCGACTCGATGACGAAGGGCGAGAGTTGCGTGGGCTCCTGCTCGGCGGCTGCCGCGGTGGGCGGAACGGTTTGGGCGGACGCGGGGAACAGGGTGGAAAGGGCCGCGGCAACGGTGGCCCAGGTACGCAGGCGGGGGGTGGGGCGGGTCAGGGTTCTCATGGGAGTTCTCGCCGGGAACAGCCGACGCAGGGTGCGCGGTGGGGAAGGGCCGCTCAGGCGTGGCGGCAGAAACGTCCACCCCGCCCCCCGGGTCAAAGAGCGGAACGATCATCCGGTTGAACCCCGGAGCCCGCTGCGCCGGGCGATTTGAGCTGTGCCGCGATCTCAAATCTCAAATTTCAAATCTCAAATGCCCCGCGTAGCGGGGCCTGGTCATCCCGATGACTGACCCGGGCCTTGCGGGGTTTGCCACGGTGCGTTCGCGTGCACAATGTCAGGCGTTCCTATGGCCGAATCCGTTAGGGTCACCCATAAAGACATCGCGGCCCGGTTCGGCTGCGACAAATCGACGGTGTCGCTGGCGCTGCGGGGCAACCCGCGGATCCCAGAGGAGACGCGGCGGCAGATCTGTGCGCTCGCGGAAGACATGGGCTACCGGCCCGATCCGGCGCTGGCGATGCTCGCCCGTCATCGTTGGGCCCGCAACGATTCGGAAGCCGGCGCCGCGCTCGCCTACATCGTGGATAAGAGCAACGCGGAGGCGTACGACCAGCAGCGCAGCCAGCTGGCGGCGGCCACGGAGCGCGCGCGGCAGCGCGGGTATCACCTCACCGAGTTCGACCTGGCGGAGTACCGCAGCTCGGAGCGCGCGAGCAATGTGCTCTACGCCCGCGGCATCCAGGGGCTGATCCTGCCGTACATGCCCCGGGGCACGGAGGAACGGCTGCACGGCCCGGAGTGGAATCGCTTCACCGTGGTGTGCTGCTCGTTCGGCTGGGCGCGCGCCCCGTTTCACGTGGTGGCACCGGACATCTTCGAAGGCACGCGCTGTGTCTGGCGGCAGGTGGTGGCGCGGGGCTATAACCGGGTGGGCGCCGCGATGTTCCGCCACTCGCCGGTGGCGGTGGACGACTACAGCCGGCTCGGCGCGTGCATGGTGGAGCAGGCGGAACTGGTCCCGGCGGCCCGTCATATCCCGGTGCTGCAGAGCGATCCGCTTGATCAGGAGGCTTTCCTGCGCTGGGTCGAGGAGCACCGGCCCGATGTCGTCATCGGATTCATCAATCGGGTGCATGACTGGCTCGTGGAGGCGGGTTATCGCGTGCCCGAGGACATCGCCTTTGCGTGCCTCAACGTCTGGCCGGGCGAACGGCATACGGGGTTGAGCGTGCAGCATCCGCAGGTGGCGCGTTCGGCGGTGGATTTCCTCATCAGCCAGATGCACGAGAACCAGTTCGGCGTGCCGTCGGTGCAGCACTGTCTGCTGCTCGAGCCGAACTGGGTGGAAGGGCTGACGTTGCCGCATCGCACCCCCGGACAAGGCGCGGGCATGGGGTAGGACGGGCGGGCGACACCGGCCGTTTCGGTAGCGGCAGCACGCTCATCGGAGTGACCACGCTGTCCATTGCCTCCGCGGCGGGCCGGTCGCGACATCGGGGTCGCGCTGACCTGCGGGTGTGCCCCTGGCGCGAGCGTTTTTCACATGTCTTCCCCTGGATTCACGGAACCCGTTTCCATCTACATCAATTGGGCCTCGTATGATCTGCTCTCCGATGCGGTGCCGCTGACCGAGCAGCTGGCGCTGGAGCAGCTGGATCATCTCCTGCGGCTGAAGCGCGCGGGGGTGCGGATGGACTATTATCTGATGGATGCGTTCTGGTTCGATCCGGACGGCGCCTACCGCACCTGGGACCGGCGTTATTGGAGCGAGTCCGGGCCCGACCGCTGGATTCGGCGCTGCCACGAGAACGGAGTCCTGCCGGGGCTTTGGGTGGGCAGCAACGCGCTCGCGACGCCGATCTTCCGGCATCTGAATCCGGCTCCGGCCTGGCAGGATTCGCTTTCGCCCACCGCGGAGAGCGCCTGCCTGTTTCACGGCGGCTTCCTCCCCGATTTCATGGCGGCGCTGCAGCATTGGGTCGATCGCGGGATCCGGCTGTTCAAGTTCGACTTCACCGACCTGGACGCCGCCCCCCTGTCCATCCAGCAGGTGTGCCTGCCGAGCGAAATCAAACGCCGCAATGCCGAGGCCTTGCGCATGGCGCTCGCACTGTTTCGGGAGCAGAATCCCGATGTGCGCCTCATCGGTTACAATGGCCTCGCCGAAGACGGGACGATTCTGTCCGGCACCAGCCAGCCCATTCGCCGGGCGATCGACACCCGGTGGCTGGAGGTCTTCGACGCCGTGTATTGCGGCGACCCGCGGCCGGCGGACGTGCCCTGCGCCAATTTCTGGCGGTCGAAGGACATCTATTCCGACCACATGGTCCGCTTCTTCCAGGCGAATGGCTACCCCCTCCCGCGCATCGACAACGCGGGCTTCATGATCGGCACCACCGGCACGTGCTACGGGCGGCGCCAGCAGGCGTGGCGCGGCATGCTGGTGCTCTCGCTGGCACGCGGTGGCTGGGCGAATACGTACTACGGCAACCTCGACCTGCTGTCGGACGAGGATGGCCGGTGGTTCGCGCGCGCGCAGAAACTCTTTTTCGAACTGCAGGCGCACGGCGCGATCAGCACCTTTGGCGGAATCCCGGGCGAGGCCGAGCCTTACGGCTTCCGCGCGCTCCATCCGACGGGCAACGTGTTCACGGTGGTCAACCCCTCCTCCACCCACCGCACCGTAACGCTGCCGGCCGCCGCCGATCGCGTGCTGTTCTCGGATCGCGGCTTCAAGCCCCGCCTCGAGGGAGCGGCGCTGTCGTTGGGGCCGGAGCAGCTGGCGGTGGTGGCGAGCGGGGCCTTTGCCACCGACGCCTGGGAACTGGGTCTGGAGCCCGACGTCACGATTCCCGCTCAGGTCGCTGCGATCACGGCCAGCTTTGTTTCCACCGGAGGCACCGGGCTGCGGACGGAACTCAAGGATCTGCCGCGCGACGGCCGTTTGCGCGTGGTCTTCCGCCAGTCCCGCCTCGGCCTCGCCGTGCGTTCGGCCGGCGGTCCGCCCCCTCACGGCACCACGCTCGGCCGCCTGCTCCGCCTGACGGCGACGCAGGCCGGGGCTCCGGTCAGCGTCGCGATCAATTACGACCTCGCGATCTGGAGCGGCTTGTCGTGGGCGGTCGGCGAGATTGATCTCCGCCCCCTCTCCGCCGCCCCCCTGACCATCGAGTGCTCGACCAGCGAAGCCGCACCGGTGGATCTCACCGCGGAGCTGTTCCATGTCGCCTGACCCGAAGAGTGCTGCCTGCACCGCGGCGGAGCTGCGGACGGAATATCGCGTCGATCCCCTCGGCATCGAGACCCTCGCTCCGCGCCTGAGCTGGACGCTGGCGGCGGCGCCGGAGGCGCCGCGCGGGCTGCAGCAGGTCGCGTATCAGATCGTGGTGGCGACCGGGGCGGACCGGTTGACGCCGACCGCCGCGGATCTCTGGGATCCCGGCGAGGTGCGCGCCGGAACGACCTCCGACATCGCCTACGCCGGGACCCGCCTCCGCTCGCGCCAGCGCTGCTGGTGGCGGGTGCGGGTCATGGCTCAGGACGGGGTCTGGTCGGAGTGGAGCGCGCCGGCGACCTGGACGATGGGTATCCTCGAGCCCTCCGGGTGGCACGGACGCTGGATCGGCCGCGGCGACGCGCCCGAATACCCCTGGCCACCGCACGCGGCGACCAACACCCTGCCGGATGCCTGGCTCCGGCGCGCCTTCGTCCTCGAGGCGGAGCCGCTGCGGGCCACCGCCTTCGTGGCGTCCGTGGGCTTCCACGAGCTCTACGTCAACGGCGTGAAAGTCGGTGAGAACGTGCTCGCCCCGCACGTGACGGACAATTCGAAGCGTGCGCGCTATGTGGCGTATGAAATCGGGCCGTGGCTGCGCGCCGGCCAGAACGTCCTCGGCCTCTGGCTGGGCACCGGCTGGTCGATCTTTTCCAAATTCGCGACGCCGGACAAGCCGCGCGCGCCCATCGTGCTCGCCGAGTTCGACGTGGACCTGCCGGACGGCGGCCACACCCGCATCGTGACCGACGCGGCGTGGAAGACGCATCCGAGCCCGAGCATGCTGCTGGGCTCCTGGGATTTTCGCGATTTCGGAGGCGAGCAGTACGACGCCAATCTGGAGATCGCCGGCTGGTGCGAGCCTGGACTCGACGAAAGCGCCTGGCGCGCGGCCGCGGTCTTCAACCCCGCGTTGCTGGTGTCGGCGGAAGGCGCCGAGCCCAACCAGCTCATGACCGAACTGCGGCCCATCCGGATCGAACGCCTCGGGGACGGCTACCGCTTCGACTTCGGCCGCAACTTCGCCGGCTGGGTTGAGGTGGCGGTGACGGGCAATCCCGGCGACCGCATCGACCTGCAGCACTCGGAGCGTCCCGACCGCCCCATCACCCACCGGCTGCGCAGCGCGTACATCGTCGGTCCGTCCGGGTCGGGCGTCTTTCGCCACCGCTTCAACTACGGCGTCGGCCGCTGGCTGACCGTCACCGGCCTGCGGCACCCGCCGCGGCTCGAGGATGTGCGCGGGTGGCTCGCGCGACCCGCGTTCACGCCGGCCGCGGCGTTCAGCTGTTCATCACCGCTCCTGAACGACATCCACCGCACGGCGCTGTGGACGTTCGAAAATCTCACCCTCGGCGGCTATGTGGTCGATTGTCCGCACCGCGAGCGCATGGGATACGGCGGGGACGCCTACGCCACCACCGCGACCGGGCTGTCGGCGTTTCACCTCGGCGCGTTCTACACCAAGTGGTCGGAGGACTGGCGCGACGTCCAGGGACGCACGCCCACCTGGGGCATCGGCGTCGCCCCGGGCGAGGCGGGGGCGGATGGGCACGAGGAGGGCAACCTGCCGTACACGGCGCCGACGTACTGGGGCGGCGGCGGACCGGCGTGGAGCGGGTACTGCGTGCAGCTGCCGTGGGAAGTGTATGTGCGTTACGGCGACAAGCGCATCCTGGAAACGAACTTCGGGATGATCGAACGCTGGCTTCGCTTCCTGGAAACCAAGGTCGAGGGCGACCTGTTGTCGCGCTATGGCGGCCTCTGGGACTTCCTCGGCGACTGGCTGTGGCCGGACTCCAGCGATGTGAACGGCGACACGCGGGAGACGCTTTTCTTCAACAACTGCTACTGGATCTACAACCTGCAGGTCGCCAGTGCGATCGCGGACGTCCTCGGTCACACCGCGCTGCGCGACCAGTGGGCCGCCCGGGCGGTGGAGGCGCGCGCCGCGGTGCATCGCCGCTTCTACAATCCCTCGGATGGCAGCTACGTGAACGGCTTCCAGGCCTACCTGGCCATCGCGCTGCTCACGGGCGTCCCGCCGGTCGCGGACCGGCCGGCGGTGTGGCGGCGGCTCGAGCATGAGATCCTCGTCGTGCGCCGCGGGCATATCCACGCCGGCATCACGGGGGGAGCGATGCTGTTTCAGCTGCTGATGGAGGCCGGGCGGGACGACCTGATCCACGCCATGGTCAGCCGGGACGATCCGCCAAGCTGGGGCGCCATGCTGCGCGCGGGTGCCACCACCTTCTGGGAAGCGTGGGGCACCGGCGCGGACTCCCACCTCCACAGTTCCTTTCTGTTCGTGGGCGCGTGGTTCATCCATGGCGTCCTCGGCATCCAGCCGGACCGTCGGCATCCGGGCTTCAGCCGGTTCGTGGTCCGGCCCGGAGTGACCGACCGAACCGATCTCAACGCTGCGACCGGGCACTACGACAGCGTGCGTGGCCGGATCGCGGTGGCGTGGCGCCGGACCGCCGAAGGCCGGTTCGAACTCGACCTCGAGGTGCCGCCCAACACGCACGCCGAGGTGCACCTGCCGGTGTCCAGCGGGTCGGCGGTCCACGAGAGCGGCCACGAGCTGGCGGGTCGGCCCGGCATCGAGGCGGTGCGCGCCGACGGGAGCCGGATCGTCGTGGCGGTGGCCTCGGGCCATTACCACTTCGCCTGCGGCGGCGCCGGCGAAGGCACGGTGGCCGAACTCGTGCCCAGTTGGGCGACGCGCGCGGCCGGATAGCCGCGCCTGGTGGCGTCGCGCTCGTGTTTATGAAATCATTGCGCTTTCCCCGTCGCTTCGTCTGGGGTGCCGCCAGTGCGGCGCCACAGATTGAAGGCGCCGCCCAGGCTGACGGCAAAGGTGAGTCCATCTGGGATCGCTTCTCGCGCGAACCGGGCCGCGTGGCGGACGGTGACACGCCGGCGATCGCCTGCGACTCGTACCACCGGTACCCGCAGGACATTGCCGCGCTGCGCTGGCTGGGGGTGAATCACTTCCGGCTCTCGCTGGCCTGGCCGCGCCTTTACCCCGCCGGTGACGGCCCGCTGAACCAGAAGGGTCTCGATCACTACGATCGCCTCATCGATGCGCTGCTCGCGGCGGGAGTCGACCCCTGGGTCACGTTCTTCCATTGGGATCTGCCGCAGGCGCTCGAGGACCGCGGGGGGTGGCGGTCCCGCGTGACGGTGGACGCGTTTGCGCGGTTCGCCGACACGGCGGTGAAGACGCTGGGCGACCGGGTGAAGCACTGGTTTACGCTCAACGAAATCCTCTGCTTCACGGAGCAGGGGTACAACGGCGGTCCCAAGGCGCCGGGCGCCCAGGAGACGCCCGCCGTGATCAACCAGACCTTTCACCACGCGCTGCTGTGCCACGGGCACGCCGTGCGGGCGGTGCGCGAGCACGGCCGGCGGGGGTCGCGAGTGGGGCTGGCGGACAACGCGTGGATCCCCATTCCGGTGACCGAGACGGAGCCCGATGCCGCCGCGGCGCGCCGGGCCTTTGTGGCGGGGAACCTCCGTGTCCTCGATCCGATCTATCGCGGCCGCTATGCCGAGGCCTACCTCAAGCGGGAGGGGGCGGCGCGGCCCCGGGTCGCCAAGGGGGACTTCGCGCTGATTTCGCTCCCGACCGACTTCCTGGCCCTGAATATCTATCGCGGTCACTTCGTGCGGGCGGCGGCCCGACCGGGCTGGGAGGAACTCCCGTTCCCGCCGCATTACCCGCGCTCGGACCCCGATTGGCTCCTGCACACGCCGCAGGCGATGTACTGGGGACCGCGGCTGGCGCACGAGGTCTATGGCGTGAAGCAGATCTTCATCAGCGAGAATGGCGCCGGCTACGAAGACGACACCGTGAACGCGCGGGGGGAGATCCTCGATCTGCACCGGCGGGACTATGTGCGCAATTATCTGCGGGAGCTGCACCGTGCGATCCAGGATGGCGTGCCGGTCAAAGGCTACTTTGCGTGGACCCTGATGGATAACTTCGAGTGGCACGACGGCTACGCGAAGCGCTTCGGACTCTTCTACACCGATTATCCGACCCAGCGGCGGATCCCGAAGCTGAGCGCGCACTGGTATCGCACCGTGGTGCAGGAAAACCGGCTCGTGTAGGGAGCGAATCCAAGGGCTGGGAGGCCTCGCTCTCTCGAGCAAAGCTGCGAAAAAAAAGCGCCCGGCGTTCAGGCCGGGCGCGGGAGCTGGTTGTTTCTGGTTTCTGGTTTCTCGTTTCTAGTTTCTGGTTTCTAGTTTCGTTTCGAGCTTCTGGTTTCTGGTTCTGGTTTCGTTTCCAGGGCGGTTGTCAGGGCGTCACACTGACGTTGTCGAAGACCGCGGTGCAGAGTTCCGTGTTGTCGTTGCTGCAGACGGCAAGCCCGATCTGGACATCGGCCGGCATCGCAATGGTGCGGGTACCGACCAGCGTCCAGTTGGCGCCATCCGCCGAGCGGTAGGCACTGAAGCTGTTGCCGGAGCGCACGACACGCACCCACAGCGGCGCGGTGGCGGATCCGCCGGAGATGTAGTCGCTGTTGCCCGGGGTGGTGGAGCGGAAGATCGTCTCCGCGGCATTGTTGGGAATGATCTCCATCAACAGGTGCTGGGCATTGGAGGCCAGCGAGGAACGGATCATGACCCCGGCTTTTGCATCGGTGCTCGTGTTCTCGATGCTGGCGACGCGGGCGGTGATGGCGCAGTCCCCCGAGGCCGGCTGATGCACGAAGTGCAACTGATCGTTGCCTCCCCAGATGTCGGCACCGGAGCCGCTCACCGTGAACGTGCCGCTCTGGTGAATGGCCTCGCCCGGAATCGCGACGGCTCCGATGTCGTGGCTGACCCACGGGGCGGGCAACGCACCGTCGTCGTCCGCAATCGAAACCTCGGCCGTCGCCGGCTCGCCCAGGGTGTACGTGGTCCCGGGTGCCACCGTCACCGCGACGGTCTCCGTCCCTTCGATCTCCGCGTCGTCGCTGACGGCCACATTGAGCGGCGCCCAACCGCTCGTGCCGATGGTTACGCTCGTGGGCAGCGCGGCGTAATCGGTGCCATTCGTGGCGGTGCCGCCGATCGTCAGGTTCACCGTGATGGGCGAGGCGGGAGCGGGCTCGGCGACGACGGCGAAGGAGCCCCCGTTTGCCGGCTCGCCCGCGGCCGCGTCGGGCGCGATGACCGTGATTTCGGGCGTATCGTCGATGATCGTGACCGTCGCGGATGCGGCGGACGGATCCACGAGGTATTTCTTCCCGCCTTCCACCGTGACGATGACCGTTTCGTCCTCCTCGATCAGGGTGTCCTCCTTGACCGTCAGGTCGATGGTCGCCGTGCCGCCCGGCCCGATCTTCACCTTCTTGGGCAGCTTGGCGTAATCCTGGCCGCTGGTGGCGGTGCCGCTGACGGCAAGGTCGATCTGGATCGGATGGGACGGTGCCGGCGTGGCGGTCAGGGTGAACAGGCCGGAGTCGGCGGGCTCGCCGGCGATCGCATCGGACGCCGTGATTTTCAGGACGGGCATCCCGACCGAATCCTCATCCGTCAGGGTCACGACGGCGGAAGCCTGCGCGCCGACGACGTACTCTCCGCCCTCGGAAAGGGTGAGCACCACGGTCTCGGGGAGTTCCGGCGTGGAATCGTTGGTCACGAGGACCGGAACCGTGGCGGTGCCGCTGGTGCCGATCGTCACCGTCTGGCCGATCGTCGCATAGTCCTGACCGTTGGTGGCGGTTCCCGAAACCGCCACCGTCACGGTGACGGGTGTCGCCGGGGCGGGAGACGCGGTGAGCGTGAAGCTGCCGTGATTGGACGGCTCGCCGGCATCCGCATCGGTGGCTGAAACGGTCACGATCGGCGCGGGGTTGCCGGCATAGCCGTAGTAGCCCTGCACCTTCGGCTGGTTGAAGCCCTCGCGGATGTAGTTGATGGCGGAATACGCGGTCATGTTCCACGGCAGCTGACCCGCGGGCCGTTCGCGCTGCCAGGCGAGGTAGGCGAGGGTCGAGTCAGTTCCGCCGATGGCCGCATAATAGTCGCCCAGATCGGCGTCAGGGTGCGGCCAGCCCGGGTCGGACGTGTCGAAGGACGGGTCCCACTGGTAGGAAAGGTTCTCGCCGAAGTTCATGTTCTCCACGCCGACGTAGGCGCTGTTGGCGCCATCGCCGACGCGGTTGGCCACGATATTGCCGTCGACGCTCACCCCCGGAATGAATTCCGGCACCCAGATCCCCCAGAGGGCCGCGGTGCGCGGAAAATCGAAGTCGGTCGGGTGCATCGTGCGACCGTTCAGGATCACGTTGTCGTGGGCGCGATTCGGGAACGAGAGCACCTCGGGGTGGGTGGGCGCCGCGACGCCGCCGACATTCAGGGAGACGGCGTTGAGGACGAAGAGATTGCGATCCACGACGCCGCCGGAACGGGCCTGGAGGCCGTGGGCCGCGCCGCGGGCGAAGAGGTTGCCGCGCATGATGCCGCCCGCCTCGTTGTCGTACTGCACGTAGACGTTGTGATTGTACATGTTCGCGCCGGCGCCCGGTATGACCTCGCTCCAGCCGTTGTGATCGAAAAAGTTCTCCTCGATCGTGTAGCCGTCGACCTCGCTGAGGAAGAGCCCCTGGATCCGCCGCCCGCCGTCGTTGGCCGAGTTGTGCACCCAGGTGTCGACGACAATGTTCCGGCGGAAGCGGATGTCCGTGTAACGGCCGGTGTCGTAACTCTGGAATACCGCGCCCACGAAACGGAGACGGCAGTCCTCGATCAGCAGGTTGGCGCCGCCGCCGACGAAGCGCAGGCCCTCGGTGGCGCTGACGTTCGTGAAGTCGGCGGAGGCCGGGTCGCTGTTCGACTTGTAGAAGTCGACGCCGATGTAGGCCTGGAAATTGCGCGTCTGGCCGTTGTGGTCGATCAGCCGGTCGGTGAGCTTGATGACGGGCCGCGCGGAGGCGCCGCCGTAGGCGCCCAGCAGGACCGGTTCGTCGGCGCTCCGGCCATTCTTCCAGCGGTACAGCGTGGCGCTGTTCGCGACAAAGGTGTCGCCGCGGAGCAGCAGCAGGTGATCAGGGTAGCCGTCCCGGATCAGGGCGTTGGCCGCTTCCAGCGTGGCTTTGGGCGAGGCAGGAGTGAGGCCGTCGCTGGCATCGCTGCCGGTGGAGCTGCTGACGTAAACCAGCCGGGAGTCGGCGCTGGGGGTGACGACCGTCCAGCCGTAGGCATCGACGGCGACGGCGGCGGGGGAGGCGAGAGGTGCGCCGAGAAGGAGCGCGCAGGCGATACGTTTCCAGGTGCGGAGCAGGCGGGGCAAATCACGAGGGGATTTCATGGGTGGGTCGAGGGTTGACGTGACGTTGGAGCTGGCCCGCGAGGGTTGTGGCTCCACGCTTCGTCCCCGGTCAACGGGCGCGCCATTCGCCCGGATGACTGCCGCCTGCGGCGGAATTACTGATTTCGGATTTCAAATTTCACACCGGCGCGGACGGAGCGCTCCCCGGGAGTTTGAGATTGGAAATTTTTGAGAGGAGAGTCGGGATCGCGAACGTCGCTGTTTCCGGATCTCAAATCGCAATTCTCCAAACTGACCTCGTCGCCTCCGCCGGCCGCCCATGCCCCTCAAGCGCAAAAACATTTTTCGCCTTCCGCCACCCGCGCCGACGACGATCTACGTCCGGCCGGGGTACAACCGCGTGCTGGCGGAGCAGTTCGAGGCGCTGAAGGCGAAGCGGGTCGATTTGGTGAAGGACAAGGTCGAGGCGCACAGCCAGGGAGACCTGCGCGAGAATTTCGGCTTCAAGGCGGCGAAGGACGCGATTCGGGCGGTGGACCGCAAGATGACCGCGCTCGACCGTTTCGTGGCCCGCAACACCTTCATCGAGGTGGACCCGTCGACCTGGCTCACGAAGCCCACGGGGACCGTGCAACTCGGCCACGTAATCACGCTGCAGAAACAGGATGTCGCCACGAAGCGCGGGCATCGGTTCACCTTTCTCATCACCACCCACGGGGAAACCGCGACGGATCCCGAGTCCGGCATCGAGTGCCTCCCGCATAATTCTCCGCTGGCCCAGGCGGTGCTGGGCCTCGCAGCTGGCGCCGAGACGCGGGTCACACTCCCGGCCGGCGAGGCGGTGCTGACCGTGCTTTCCCTTCGCAACCCCACGCAGGGGGAACTCGACCGGCTGCTGACTGCCCTTCAGCCGCCCGAGATCGAAGACGAGGAGGAATAGGACCAACTCCAGGTCGTCGCTCGGTTCGAGACCTTCACGACCACGGCGGGTGGGGAGACTCCGCCCGGCACGAGCCTGGCACCGGGTGGGATTTCGGGGTGTCGATGGCGGGATTTCCCATGGGACGCTCCGAGAATGCACGGGAGCCGGACGGGTTGCGCGGGGCGACGCCTGCGTCGAGGGTGATTCCATGGCGCATCGGGCCCCCGGGTGGATTGGACGCGTCGACGAGTAACCGCTTCGAAACCACCATGACTTTGCTGCGACAGTCTTCCCTGCCCCGGCTGACCGAGCCGGACACGTTCCTCTGGGCCACCGGCATCGAGGATACCTTCATCACGGCCCCGTGGCCCCAGACCGGCCGAACGCTCGACGAGTACGAGCTCACCCAGCATTACACGCGCTGGCATGCCGACCTCGGCCTGATGCGCGAGATCCACGTGCAGGCGGCGCGCTACGGGGTGCCGTGGCATCGCATCCAGCCGCGCCGCGGCGCGTGGGAGTGGGACTTCGTGGATCGGGCCGTCGACCGTCTCCTCGAACTCAACATCGAGCCGATCATCGATCTCGTGCACTACGGTCTGCCCGCCTGGATCGAGGGCGCCTACCTCAACCGGGATTTTTCCAGCTACATGGCGGACTATGCGGCGCGACTGGCGGAACGTTTGCGCGGCCGGGTCTTCGCGTACACGCCGCTGAACGAACCGCGCATCACGGCCTGGTACTGCGGGCGGCTCGGCTGGTGGCCGCCCCATCGACGCGGCTGGCGGGGCTTCGTCGCGGTGATGCTCGGCGCGTGCCGGGGCATCGTCGAGACCGCGCGGGCGTTGGGCGCGGTGGATCCGGAGACCGTCATGGCCCATGTCGACGCCACCGACCTTTACGTCAGCGGGCTGCCCGAGTTCGAGGCCGAGGCGCACCATCGCCAGGAGATTGTGTTCCTCGCCCTGGATCTCGTCAGCGGCCGGGTGCGTCCGGGACATTCGCTCTGGTCGTGGCTGATCACGCACGGGGCCACCGAAGCGGACCTGGCCTGGTTCCACGACCGTGCGATCCCGCTCCCGCTGGTGGGGATCAATCTCTATCCGATGTTCACGTACAAGGTGGCCCGCCGCACGCGCCCCGGCGGCCTGCGCTGGGCGATGCAATATGCGGATGCCGACATCGTGGAGCGCCTCGGTCGGCTGTACTGGGACCGTTACCGTTCGCCCGTGTTTGTGTCGGAAACCGCGTCCGTCGGATCCGTCGGCCGGCGCGCCGACTGGCTGCGCGACTCCGTCGCGGCGGTGCGCCGCCTGCGGGAGGCCGCCGTCCCCCTGGTGGGCTACACGTGGTGGCCGCTGTTTGCCCTGGTGACATGGGCGTATCGGCAGGGCCAGCACCCGCCGGAGTATTACTTGAAACAGATGGGGCTGTGGGACCTCGACGCAAAGATGGATCGAATCGCAACCCCGCTGGTGGAGCAGTTCCGGGCGCTGGTGGACGACCGGGAGTCCGTCGGCCGTTTGAACGGCGCTCGGGTCGAGACGAGCGCGGGCGTGCATTGACCATGACCATGCCTGCCCAGCGCGAGCCCGTCAGCCCGTCCCCGTTTTCCCCCGGGGCCGAGGGGCCGGTGCGCGCCTCGCGCCGCGCCACCCGGCTGGCCCACGAAAAGCACGGCCCGCTGTTCGACAGCTTTTTCTTCGCCGGCTTCGAAGCCGCGACGGGATTCAACCGGCGGCGGGAACGCATCGACCAGATCGAGGCAACGCAGCACGACCGCCACGCCGACGCTGATTACCGCCGGCTGCGCGAGGCCGGACTGCTGGCCGCCCGCGAGGCGATGCGCTGGCCGCTGATCGACCAGCGCGGGCGCCTGGATTTCAGCTCGGTGCGTCCGTTCGTGGAGGCCGGCCGCCGGCACGGCATCCGGATTGTGTGGGATCTTTTCCATTACGGATACCCGGTGGATCTCGATCCGTTCAGCGAGGAATTCGTCCACCGCTTCGCCGCGTATTGCCACGCGGCCGCGCAGTTCGTGGGCGCCGACGGGGAGGGACCGCATTATTTCACGCCCGTGAACGAACCCTCGTTCCTGTCGTGGGCGGGCGGCACGGTCGGCCGGTTCGCCCCGCACTGCACCGACCGCGGCCCCGAGCTCAAGGTGGCGCTCATCCGGGCGGCGATTGCCGGCATCGACGCCATCCGCAGGGTGCTGCCCGACGCGCGGATGATCAATGCGGACCCGCTCTGCCGGGTGGTGCCGCCGCGCGACCATCTCGATCCACACGCCGACGCGGAGGATTTCAACCAGCGCGCGGTGTTTGAGTCCTGGGACATGCTGTGCGGCCGCCTGCGGCCCGAGCTGGGCGGGAGCCGCCGCCACCTGGATATTGTGGGCGTCAATTACTACTGGACCAACCAGTGGGAGATCGGCCGCGAGGAGTGCGCCCTACCGGTCGACGATCCCCGCCGGTGGCCGCTGGCGCGGCTGCTGCGGCAGGTCTGGCGCCGCTATGGTGGTGAGTTCCTCGTGACGGAGACCTCGCACGTCGACGACATGCGTCCGATCTGGCTCCGCACGCTGGCCGACGAGTGCGAGACCCTGCTCGACGAGGGCATTCCGCTCCGCGGCGTGTGCCTCTATCCGATCCTGGGGATGCCCGAGTGGCACGAGCAGACGATGTGGGCGCGCATGGGTCTGTGGGACCTGGCGGCCCGGGGCGGCGAGCTCGTGCGCGAGCCTTACCCGCCGATGTGGGACGCGTTGCGGGAAGCGCAGCGGCTGGAGCGCAAGTTCGCGGAATTTCGTTCCGTGGCCCGACCGGGCGCCCCGGGAACGCGGGTGGAACCGACCGGCGAAACGATGGAGTGAGGAGGGGCCGGGGCGCGGTGCCGCGCCGGCAATCGCTGCGCGGACCGGTGCGTGGGCTTGACTCCCGGCGGATCAGGCGCCGATTTCGCGCGCGTGGGGGGACGCCGCCCGTCCTCGTTCTCACCCAGCCTTGGCGCCCGGAACCATGCAACACTACACCCTTGTCCAGGATTTTGTCGTCCTCCTGCTCGCCGCCGGGCTCGCCGGAATGCTGTGCAAGCGGATCGGACTCTCGGCGATCGTCGGGTATCTGCTGGCCGGCATTGTGATCGGGCCGTATTCGCCGCCGTTTTCGCTCATCACGGACACCGAGCACATCGCGCAGCTCTCGCACGTCGGGCTGGTGTTCCTGATGTTTGCGATCGGCCTCGAGCTGAGCCTTTCGAAGCTGCGGAAGATGGGGCTGCCCATCGTGATGGCTACGGCGATCGGCGCGCTGTTCATGTTTGCGTTCACCCTGCTCCTGGGGCGGGCGCTCGGCTGGACGCCGCTCCAGAGCCTGTTCGTCGCCGCGATGCTCATGGTGTCGAGTTCGGCCGTGATCGCGAAGATCATGAGCGAGCTGAAGCTCAACCACGACCGTGCGGCCCAGATGGCCCTCGCGATCACCATCGTCGAGGACATCGTCGCCGTGATCATGCTGACGGTGCTCGCCACCCAGGGCGCGCACAATTCGGTGGGCCTGGGGCAGGTGCTCACGGGGTTGACCGCTTTCGTCGTGCTTTTCGTGGGCCTGGGGCTGCTGCTCCTGCCACGGCTGTTGCGCTGGCTGGAGAAACGGGCGGACACGGAACTCCAGACGCTCGTGGTTTCGGGGGTGTTGTTCCTGCTTGCGCTCGCGGCGATCAAGGCCGGCTATTCGATCGCCCTGGGGGCCTTTTTGTTTGGCGCCCTCGTGGCGGAGATGCCGCAGAAGCACGCGATCGAGGTGTCGTTCGGCAGCCTGCGGAACCTTTTCGGCAGCATTTTCTTCGTCTCGATCGGCATGATGATCGACCTGCGGCTCCTGGGCGAGATCTGGCTCCCGGTGCTGGCGCTGAGTGTGTTCTCGCTGGTCGTGCGCCCGATCGCGTGCGGCTTCGCGCTGATGCTCGTCGGCGTCCCGCCGCGGCAGGCCCGGCGTGGCGGCCTGCTCCTTACGCCGCTGGGCGAGTTTACCTTCATCATTGCGCAGGCCGGCATCACTGCCGCCGTCCTGCCCGCGTCCTTTTACCCGCTGGCGGTGGGGCTTTCGGTGCTGACCGTGCTGGCGACCCCCATTCTCAACCGCTTTGCGGATCCCATCCTGCGCGGGCTCGACGCGATCGAACCGGCCCCGGTCACCCGATTCATGGCCGCGTATCAGAGCTGGCTGCATCAGGTGCAGCGTCGCCCGACCAAGCCGGGCGCGTGGAAGTTCATCCGCGTGCGGCTGATTCAGGTCGCCCTCGAAATGCTGTTCGTCGCCGGTCTGCTCATCTTTTCCCACGCGTTGCTGCTGCACGTGGAGACCAGCGTGGTGTCGACCTGGGTCGGACGGGACCTGTTGGAGATCGTGTACTGGGCCGTCCTCGGTGTCCTCGTCCTCATCCCGCTCTTCGCGGTCTGGCGCAATCTCTCGGCGCTCGCGGCCATTGTCGCCGACGCCTGGCACGTGCAGGCCCTGCCGCCGCGCTTCGTCGAAACGACGTTGAAGACCCTCGCAGCCATCGGGCTGGGCGCGGTGGTGTACGCATTGTTCCCCGTCGAACTCAGTGGCATCGGCTGGATCGTGCTCGGCGTGGCGGCCCTGGTGCTCGTGGCGATTTTCTCGCGCAAGCTCATCTACTGGCACAGCACCTGGCAGCATTCCGTGAATCAAGTCCTCGCCGGGCACCAGCCGGCGGGCGGCGAGCGCGAGTCGAACCGCGAGGAGCTCGCGCACCGGCTGGAAACCTGGGACCTGCAGCTGCGGGAGTGCCACGTGCCGCCGGGCGCGGACTATGTGGGACAGACGCTGGCGCAGGTGCGGATTCCCGCGCGATTCGGCTGCTTCGTGGTGGAGGTGGAACGGAACGGGTACTCCATCGCGCAACCCTCATCGGACTTTGGGCTCTTCGCGGGCGACAAGCTGCTGTTGCTGGGTCGCGCCGCGGAAGTGGAGCAGGCCTGCGCGTTCTTCGACGGTGAAGCGGCCAGTCATGCCACGCGGCCGGAATTCGGCCGCGCCGTGCTGGAGTCGTTCGTGGTCCCGGACCACGGCCCGGTCGACCGACCGCTGGGCGAACTCCAGATTGCGCGCAGCACCGGCGTGCGCCTGGTGGGAATCGCGCGCGACGACGCCAAGATCCTCGTCCCGCGGGCCACCGAGGTGCTCCGGCCCGGCGACCGGCTGCTCGGCCTGGGCACGCTGGACCAGTTGCAGGAATTCCGCGCCTGGCTGGGCTCGAAATCCGCCGCCTGACGCCGGGCGCGGCGGCCAACGGCGGCGCGCCCGGACGGGTCCGCCGCCGGAGGAACCCGCGGCGGCGGCGCAAAGGATCCGGGCCGCGCGCGGCGGCTTACTGCAACTCGAGGAACACCCGCGGACCCTTGGCGCCGGTTTCGCCCGTGCCCGCATTGGCGAGGAAAAGCCGGTCCGGCGCGATGCCCTGGGCGGTGAAGTAAGCGCGCACCCGTTCCGCACGCGCCTGTGCGAGCGCCCGCAGGTCCGCGTCGTCGACCGCCGTGCTCTCGGCGAGCCGGGCGGCCATGTCGGGCACGGGCAGTCCCGTCGCCACGGCCGCCGCCGCCGCTTTCTCGTGCGCGGCGGCGGCTTCCTGGCGGGCTTCCTCGATGCGTCGCTGTTCGCGCTTCGGAGCAAAGGTGACCGCGCGCCAGACGCGCTTCAGCACGCCTTCGGGCGGCGGGGCCGGCGGGCTGACGACCTGCGGCGCCTCGGGCAGCGGCGTGCCGAACTCCGTGCCCGGGGGAAACTGCTCGTCGAACAGGCGCTTGATGGTGGCGGCATACTCCGCGTCTGAAACGACGATCTCCGCCGGCGGCGGCAGGTTGGGGTCGAGCTGGCGGCGTTGTTCCCACACGAGCCGGCGCACGCGGTCCGCGAGCTTCGACTGCTTCAGGGCGAAGGTGTCGGCGGCCGGGTCGTAGTGGCCGCTCAGGCTGAGGCTGAGCCCGGGCCGGTTCGTCAGGGCCTTGGTCATCGTTTCCAGTTTCTTCACCTCCGCTTCCTGGAGTTCGACCGCACCGGGGGCGAATTCCTGGTACGCAAGTTCGTCACCCCCGCCTCCGAAGGCGGCGCCCAGCAGCGCGAAGGGAGACGTGGCCACCTTCACGAGCAGATTGCTGAGCACCCGCATGACGACGCGGCCGACGCGGAATTCGGGGTCGTCGGTTCGTCCCTCGACCGGCAGGTCGATGATGATCTTTCCGTCCCTGTCCTTCAGCAGCGCCACGGCCAGCCGGACCGGCAGCTTGGTCGCTTCCGGGCTGTTGACGGGATTTCCGAAGGTGAACTGGTTCAGCGTCACTACGTTGGCGGAATCGATTTGCGGACCGTCGATCTGGACCTTCACGTCGACGGCGAGCTTTCCACGCGCGAGCTCGTATCCGGCGAATTTCCCCGTGTAGGGGCTCAACGGCACGAGGTCGACATTCCTCACCTCGACCTTCAGATCGATCGACGGCTTGGGCGCCAGGGGGTCGAGCCGACCGGTGATGGCAATCGGGCCCGAGCCATCCACCACGGCCTTCAGATCCACCTCGCCCTTGGCCGGATTGATGGAGGACAGCGCGCCGATCGTGCCGCCGAATTGGGAGACGGTCACCGCCGCGGCGGGTTGCACCGAACGGTCGGTGAACCGGAAATCACCGTCCGCGATCACGATCCGGCCGATCTCGAGCTTCGGGCGGGCGGCGACGGTGCCCGCCGGACCCTGGGGACCCGGCCCCTCGGTCGACGCGCTCACGCCCGACGCGTCGGCCTGCGGTGCTGGTTGAGTTGCCGCGTCCCGGGCGGGCGGTTGCGCCGGCGTGGCCGTCACCGCCGCGAGGTTCAAGGTCTTGTCCGCGGCGATGAGGACGCGGGCATACGGCCCCTGGATGGAGATCTCGTCGATGGAGGCGGCGACCTCGGTGCCCACGGTGGCCTTCAGGCCGCGCAGCCGCAGGGCTCCCACGCCGGCGAGTTCCTCATTCAACTGCCCGTCGACAAGCCCGAAACGCTCGAGCGACACATCGCCATCGGCGGCAAGTTCGACCGCGCCGTTCGACGGCAGCGAGACCCGCGTGTGCATCCGGCCGGCAACGCTGCCCTGCGTGATTCGCACCCGGGCAAGGGTCTCGAGGTAGGGACTGAGCGGGAGCAGGGCGAACGCCCCGAGTTCGGTCTGCAGGTCGGCGCGGACCGGGTTCAGGCCGACCTTCCCCGCGACGTGCACCGTGCCTTCGGGCGCCCAGCTGAACGTGAGGTCCATCGGAATCTCCACGTTGGGCGCCAGGGTGACGTTCTCCAAGCGCAGCGCGACCTGCGCGAGACCCACTTTGGCCGGGCGGGGAGACGTCTCGTCCGTCCAGCTGAGCGCGAAGTCCTGCACCGCCACCTCGCGGACAAGCACGTCGGGCATCGCCCCGGCCGTCGCAGCGGTCGCGGGTGCGCGTTGGTCCTCAGCCGACGGGGTGGGGCCGGGGCTGGCCGCGGTGGTCGTGGCCGGCGTCGCCGGAGCGGGTGCCGGGGGGAGCAGGCCGAGGAGATTGATGGCGCCCTGGGCATTGCGCCGCGCGCGGATTTCGCCGCCCTTCACCTGCACGGACCCGATCGTCGCCTTCATCGTGAGCCCGTCGGCGGCAATATCGGTGACATCGAGGGCAGGCAGCGACAGCACCGGCTCCGAGACCTCGCCGCCAGGAGCGGACGGCGACCCTGCGCCACCGGCGGCGCTCGCGGGCTGACGCTCGTGGACGATCACATTGCGGAGCTGGACGGAGCCCTCGGACAACGCCATCACCCGGCGTTCGGCGGTCAGGTCGAGTTCGTACCGCGCGTCGATCGACAAGGCCCCGCTCTTCACCTCGGCCGCCAGACGGTCCATGTAGAACGGCGCGTATTTGGGCAGGGCGATATTCTCGAGCCGAAATTCGCCCGCGGACTGGAAGGGCTCCGCCCGCAGGGTCCCGCGCCAGCTGAACTTCTCCCCGGCCTCGGTGACGGCCTCGAAGCGATACGGTGCGCCGCGTTCCGCGACCGTCCGAAAATCCGTCAGTTCGAAGGTCAGCGGACCGATCAGGGTGCGAAACGGGAGGGGGCGCGACAGATCGGCGAGGTCGGCGCTCGCCTGCGTGACGCTGAGCCGGGCGATGCGGATCGGGCGGGGCGGGTGCGAAGGTTTCGGTTCCCCGGCCGGGTTGCTGGCCTGCGCCTCGAGCCGGGCCAGGATGTCGGCGATGCTGAGGGTTCCGTCCTCCTTGACGTGCCCGCGCGCGACGAGTCCCTCCAGTTCAACGGCGCTGACCGACCATTGACCCCACAGGGAGCCGAGGGCGTCCGCGTTGACGTAGAGGCGTCGCCAGCCGAAGAAGGGCGTCGTCCCGTCCGGTTCCTGCACGCCGAAGTCCTCGATCGTCACGGAGAGCGTGAACGGATTGAGCTTCACCTTGCCCACGGCGACTTTCCTCCCCAGGGCCTCGGACGCGCGGGTCGTCAGTTGCGTGGCAACGATGGGTGGCAGCACCCACACCACCACCACCGCAAGCAGAGCCACCACGGCGAGGACAACTCCGAGTCGACGTACCCATTTTGCGCGCTGAATCATGCAGCCGTGTTACCGTCCCCCAAGCTCCGATGCAACCGTCGTCCCGCCGGCGGCCCCTTCCTGATCTATCCGAGAGACTTTTTTTACACGGCAAGGGCGCTATGCAAAACATCCCTCGCCATCCACCGTCAGCTTGCCACGCTTCGGAGACCCTTTTCCGCATGAGCCTCCCTCCTGACCTTCTGCAGCGCCTGGCCGGCTTGGGGGTCAGTCCGAGCGACGTCGAGGAGCGTTTTGTGCGCGGCGCCGGGCCAGGTGGGCAGAAGATCAACAAGACGAGCTCCACCGTGTGGCTGCGGCACGCGGCGACCGGAATCGAGGTCCGTTGCCAGCGCGAACGTTCGCAGGCCGCCAATCGCGAAATCGCCTGGCTGGAACTGGTGGCGAGGCTGGAGAAGCGCCAGCGGGCGGCCGAGGAACAACGGCAGCACGAGCACGAAAAGAACCGACGACGGAACCGGCAGAAAAGTCGCGCGCAAAAGACGCGCATGATAGCGTCCAAGAAGCATCGCGCTAAACTAAAGACGCAGCGCCGCCCCGGCCAGGTGGACTGAGGCAGCGGAGGGGCAGGGGCCGGAGGGTTTCCTTTCCTACGGGGCCTTGCGGACTGGGTAGGTTCGCTGGGCGATCACAAAGGGTGGCGCGTTGTTGGCACACGCCAAGGCGCCGTCGACGGCCGAGGAATAGCCCGTCCTGTTTTCGGGATCGCAGAGTTGAAGAAACCCGTGAAGGGCGACGACTTGGTCAGCGTCCAGACAGCGACGTACACCTGCAGTATGGTCCTGACCGATAAGATCTGATCTCCCGTAGGTTTTATAGGTATCCATCGCTTGAAGCGTGTGAAACGCGACCGCGAAGACCCGAGCCGTGTCCCAGCGTCCGCCGCTGGCGTTCAACTCGGGAAGTCCTTTCTCAAAGCGCTCCCAAACTGAAACAGGCTCTCCCGGTTTGTTGCCCAGGGAGACTGACCCGCCGCTTGTGTAGGCGGCATAGGCCTCGTCGGACAGAAACTCCCGGGCATAGTGGAGAAGTTGCTGCTGTGACGGCTGCAGTATTCGCTCCGCGGCTGCAGCTCTTCGTTGGTTCTCGGCCCGTGACCATTTAAACAGATCCTGTTTGATGCCATAGTGCCGTTTTACCGCGTGGCTCCAGACCGGCCCGAGGAACACCCAAAGCAGCCCCATCCCCAGGAGCCCGCGGGTTGCCCGACCGGGCCTTTTGGGCCAGGGAACAAAGACCGCGACGAGAAGGATCAGCGCCACCCCGACGGCATAGCAGGTCGCGATGCGCTGCGCCTTCTCGAGGGGGAGAGCTGCGAGCAATAGGTCAGCCACCGGCGGGTTCCTCACTCGGTGAAAATGGGCCCAATCGCGTCCCGGAGTCCGTCAATCAACGGGCTCAAGAGCAGGTGCAGCACGTCGCCATAACTTAGGAACGGTTTTGCCACCCAGATAACCGTGGCGAACAGGAAAAAACCGCCGGTAAATGCTGAACCGAGGCTGAGGAAAAACAGCACGACAGGATGGACATCGATCCACCGTTGCCAGCGCAGTCCCCAGATGTAGAGCGCGACCATCAACGCGCCGACCGCGCCCATCGCTATCCCCGCAATCATCCTCTCGATCCTTGAGCCGGCGACCATGCAGCCGATCAAGATGAACGAGAAACCGAGTGCCGCGGTTGCGACCATGGTATGGTGCGCCTGCGCTTCCAGGCTAAAGCGTGGGCGCGATTCTCCGGGTGCTGTGCTTAGCTTGGTATTCAGGCGCCGATTCTCAGAGAAGTAGACGCGCAGCATCTCCTTTGCAGAGCGTTTTTCCTTCCGCATGCGTTCGCGCAGATCCCCCAGGATCCCGACGACAAGCGGATCGTTGGGATCCCGAGCAAGCCGGGCATTGAGTTCATCCTCGGAGGCAACGTGCCGCGCTCGCACGTCGGGGAAGAGTGCTTTTGCTCCGGTTTCGTCCCTGGGCGCCCCCGGGGAGGTGGTCGTCGCGTTGCACTCCAGGCTTGCAGACTGACTCGCGTCCGGCGCGGAAAGGAGTCCGTCCGCGCACACCCTCCTCATGGCCTTGGTCCGCAGGAAGAGAGCAGGCGCAAAGTCCCAATCCCGGGCGATCTTGAAGTCGGCGCTTCCTTCCAGCGCGAGGGGTGTCCCCTGGGTGATCACGCCGCTCGCGGCCAGTTGATGCAACGCCTCGACCGAGTAAGGACCCCGAATCTCCGCTCCGATCGCGAAGAGGAAGCGGCGGTGCCGCAGCTCCGACCCTTGCGCCAGCGCCTTCACCTTTGATGGGGAAGCTGGATTTGAAACCCCGAACGCCTACGGCTTGGCAACTTCAGCGCCCACGGTGGCGTGGTGAGCCAGTCGGTCTTGTCTCCCGCAGGCTTCGGGTGTCCCGTTCGCAGGAGCACGCAATAGCAGACCGCCTCGAACAGGGGTTTCGTGAGCTCTTGCAGCGACGGCTCATGCTCGAGGTTCTGTCGGATCACTTCGGGCCAGTCGCGAACCGACACGTTCAAGAGGGGCAGTTCCGTTACGAGTGCGCGGAGCATCGGAAGGGACTCGACGGGGACAGGGCAGAATGGAGGGATGACACCCGTCATGTCCTGGAAGCGCCAGCCATCGGTCAGCAGATAGCCGCAAGCATAGGCGACGGGTACCCAAGGTGCGCCAATCTCGGCTGCACGGGTTTCAGCATTCGCGCGACTCGAGAAAAGAAACAGATTTGGCCGCTGGAGATTGGCCCCGAGCGGGATGGCGGGCATGACTGCGCGCTCACCCGAAGCCTGCTCGCTGACGGGAGGAGCGCCCGTAGGACCAATGTGGTGTCCGTTCCGGGTGACTCGCGCCAGAGGAGCCTGACTCGACTCGTGGTCGGGTGCTGAAGCGGTCACGACGACGCCCCCGGCATTCCGAGAATCGCGCCGACGGTGGGCCCTTTTGAGCGCGCGGAATCGGCACGCTTCGCGTTTTCGTCGTGAAACAGGCTTACTATGCTGGCTCGGGTCATGCTGGCTCGTGACACGCTGCTTTCCTCCCCCATCGTCACGCAACGGCTACTGTGTAGGAAAATCGTGCAGCAGTGCGGCGATCTCGGCGAAGTTGTTTTCCTGCGCGACCTGCAGCGGGGTCCGGCCGAGAGCGTCCCGCTGCGCGGGATTTGTCACCCCGTTGGCCAGCAGCCAGCGGGTCATTTCCACGTGACCGCCACGCGCGGCGGCGCCGAGAGCCTGGTTGTAATCGTCCGATCCCTTGAGGATCGGCTGCAACGTTTGGGCCAGGGCGACATCGCCGCTGATGGCGACATGGTACAACAGGGTCAACCCGTGCGGGCCTTTGGCGGTGGCCGCGGCGGGCGAGCTCTTGAGCAGCGTCGCCACCACGTCGCGATAGCCCAGCATGGCGGCGGCAAACGCATCGATCCGCGCGCCCTGCTCGAGGAGGTATTCGGCGTTGGTGCGATTGCCGAGGTGGGCCGCACCGCCGAGCGCCGTTTCCCAGTCCCCCGCCGCCCAATCCCACGCGGCGTTGAGCAGTCCGGGCTCCTCCGCGAGCATGGTTTTCAGCCGCGGAAGATGGTTGTGGCCCGCGCGGACGAACTCGAAAACGCGCTCCGGAGCGAGGGCTGGCTGGCGGCGTTTGATTTCGGGAGGCGGCTTCGGTGCGCCGGCGTCGGGTTGACCACGAAGGGCGGGAAGGCATGCGGCGGCAGTGATGCCGGCGGCAGCAAACACAAAGGCACGACGATCGGAGTTCATGAGGGGTGGGGGACGTCCAGGACGAGTGACCGGGGTGCCAGACGGGCGAAAGCAAGGATCGTTGCATGCCGCGCTTTTCTCGCCGACGGTTTCGCGCCCCCCGGCGGGGAAGCTTCCTTTCACCCATGCACTACGTCGCCCTGATCCGCGGCATCATGCCGTCCAACCCGAAGATGCGGAACGACCGGCTTTGCGCCGCAATGTCCAAGGCCGGTTGCACTGATCTCCGCCCGGTCCTCGCCAGCGGCAATGTCGTTTTTGCGTCCAAGGCACGCAGCGGAGCAGCCCTGGAGACAAAGATCGAGCGAGCCTTCGCCGACGAGCTGGGGTTGAAACTCGACGTCATGGTGCGCAGCCAGGCGGAAATCGACGCTTTGATCGCGAGCGATCCTTTCAAGGGCGCCACGCACGGGGGTGACGTGTACCTGCTGGTGACTTTCTTCAAGGACCGGCGGGAGCCGGTATGCACCGCGCTGACCCGCGCCCAAATGGCGACGCCTGAATTCATGTCCGCGGCCGACAAGGAGCACGGTAAACACATCACCTCGCGGACGTGGAATACGCTCCTGAAAATCGCGGCGAAGATGGGAAAGGGAAAGGGAAAGTGAAAGGGAAAGTGAAAGTGAGAGTGAAAGTGGGGCACCCTCACTTTCACTTTCACTCTCCCTCTCCCTTTCCCTCTCCCTTCTTCACTCCGAGCGCAGGGCGTCGGCCGGGTTGACCCGCAGCGCCGCCGCAAGCGGAGCCAGGCTCGCCAGAAGCGCGGCGACGACCAGCAGCGCCATCGCGCCGAGCAGCGTCGTGCTGTCAGTGGGTTCGATCCCGTAAAGCTGGCTCCGGATCAAGCGCGCGAGCTGGAACGCCGCGATCGCGCCGCTCGCGCCGCCGACCAGCGCGAGCAAGCCCACCCGGGAAAGGACCAGGCGCACCACGTGCGCCCTCGACGCGCCAATGGCGAAGCGGATGCCGAACTCGCGCGACCGCTGCGCGGTGGCATAGCCGATGACGCCGAAGATGCCGACGCCCGCCAGCAGGAGGGCCAGCAACGAGAAGGTCCCAAGCAGGCCCGCCGTGAAGCGCGGCATGGCCAGGGCGCTGGCGTAGCGGTGTTCCATCGTATCCACAAAGTACATCGGGACGGTGGGATCGACCGCCGCAAGCTCGGCACGGATGGCGGCCCCGAGCGCAGCGGGTGCGGCGTCCGTGCGTACCACGGTGTACATCCCGCGCTGGTAAAACTGCGCCTGGGGCACGTACGCCTCCGGTACCGGCTGACGCCCCGGGCCCCAGTGTTTCAGGCGGTGCACCACCCCGACGATCGTGCGAACCTGCGCGCGTTCACCCGACCCAAAGCGCACGGACTGCCCCACGGCGTCCGCTGAATCCGCCCAGTAGCGCCGCGCGAATTCATCGTCCACGATCGTCACCAGTGGCGACGTCGCCGTGTCGGTCGGCGCGAAATCGCGGCCGTGCCGCAAGGTGGTGCCAACGGTCGCAAAGTAGGGGCCGCGAACGACCCGCCATCCCACGGCGCCGGGGGTGTCCACGGTGGGCGCGATGCCCGGGGCCAGGGGTGTGGCCGCCATGAATTGGGACTCACCGCTGAGGGGAAGATACGAGACGCCGGCCACCGCCGTCACACCGGGCAGCGCGACGATCCGTTCCGTCAGCTGCGCGTACCACTGGTTCGCGCGCGCGAGGTCGGGGGCGCCTTCCGGGGTCAGGTTGGTCTTGAACGTGAACAGCCGCTGCGTGGTGAAGCCGACGTCGTCGTTGAGGAGGTTATGCAGGCTGCGGACGACCAGTCCGCCGCCGACGAGCAGGAGGAAGGCCAGCGCGATTTCCGCAACGAGGAGGATCTCCCGCGCCCGGCTGGCCGCCCGGCTCTCCGTGGTCCGGGTGGAGGCGTTCAACCCCTGGGGGACCCGCGCGCGCAGCAGCGGAATGGCCGGTGCCAGCCCGATCGCGAGCGTGACGAGAACCAGGATGCCCAGGGACAGCAAGGCGGTCGGGACATTCAACGAGACTTCGGCCAGGCGGGGCACGTCCGCCGGCGGGAATGTCTTCAACAGCGCGATCCCGGCGACGGCGAGCAGCAGTCCGGCTGCACCACCGAGGATGCAGACGACGGCACTTTCCGCCAGCAGTTGCCGCACAATGTGGCGGCGGGCGGCGCCGAGCGAAAGACGGATCATGATGTCACGACGACGCCCGGCCGCGCGCAGAAGAAACATGATGGCTACATTGACCGCGGCGATCAGCAGCACGGCCGCGGCGGCGGCGAGCATCGCCGCGAGCGGCGTTCGAAACTGGCCAAAATGGCTCTCGGCCAGGGCCAGGACCCGCAGCGACCATCGCGGCGCAGCCGGGTAATCGGCGGGAGCCTGGGCCCGCAGCGTCTCCGCCACCCGCGCCATGTCTGCGTTCGCCGCCGCCAGCGACACGCCCGGCGCGAGCCGTCCGATGGCGGGCAGATAATGGTCGGAGCGGTCCGAGGGGCCCTGCGCCGACAGATCGACCGGTTTCCAGAAGGCAATCGCCGCGTCCTCGTAGACGAAGCCAGCCGGCATCACGCCGACAACCTGATGAGCGATGCCGTTCACCGGCACCGTGCGCTGGAGGACCTCCGCCGTTCCGCCCAGCTGGGTCTGCCAGAATCCATGGCTGACGATCACCACTCGATCCCGTCCGGCGGTTTCCTCGGTCTCCTCGAAATTGCGCCCCCGCGTGGGCGCCACGCCCAGCAAGGGGAAGAAGTTCGCCGTCACCTGCGCGTACAGGACGCGCTCGGCTCCGCCCGGCAGCCCGAGGGTCACACGTCCGATCGCGTGCGACCCGATGCCCGTGAAACTGCGCTGCCGCTCGCGGTAGTCGCGGAGCTCGGCCCGCGAGACCCGGCCGACATTGGCACCGAGAGCCTCGCCTTGGTTGCGCAGCTCGACAAGTTCCTCGGGTTGGGCAAAGGGCAACGGGCGGAGCACCACCCCGTGCAGCACACTGAGGAAGGTCGTATTGGCCGCGATGCCGAGCGCCAGGGTCAGCGCGGCGACGACGACAAAGCCGGGTGATTTCGAGAGCGAACGGACGGCGAGGCGGAGATCGGAAAGCACAAAGAGGGAAGGGAACAGCGGTGGGAAATGGCGGGTGGGGCTACAGATGACCATGCCGTTCTGCAGACGATGTGCCAAATCGCCGGTGGTTCTGTTAGTCTTAGGTAAGCAGAAGCTTGCAATTTCGCAACGTGGGCTCCGCCGGGATCGCTTCCCGCACGCGGAATGGCGCCGTCCCAGGATCGGACACGCTCGCAGCTCGCGGCCAGTGCTTGCCGGTGGACGGCAGGACTCCAAGTGTTGGGCTCTCCCTCCCATGCTCCTGCGCACCCTTGTTTTCGTTGGCGCCGTCGGCTTGATGCTGGCCGCCCCGGCCTCCTCCCGCGCGCAAAACAGTCCGGATTGGACGGAGCCTTTTCCGCCGTTTCGGATCGCAGACAATCTGTACTTCGTCGGCTCGCGCGGTCTCGGTAACTATCTCGTCACGACCCCGCAGGGACACGTCCTGATCAACACGGGGCTGGTCGCCAACGTGGAACTCACGCGGCGGAGCGTGGAGGCGCTGGGCTTCAAGTGGAGCGACGTCCGCATCCTGCTGATCAGTCATGCGCACTGGGATCACGCCGCGGGCACAGCGCTCGCGAAGGAGCAGACCGGCGCGCAAGTCCACGTGATGCGGGGCGATGCCGACGTCGTCGAATCCGGCGGCCGGTCGGACTGGTTCTATGGCCGGATCCCGGCCACGTGGTTTCCGCCGGTGAAGGTCGATCGCGTGCTGGAGGACGGTGATACGGTCCGGCTCGGCGGCGCGGTGCTGACTGCGCGGCTGACGCCCGGACACACCCGCGGTTGCACCACGTGGACCCTGGAGGTGACCGACGCGGGTCGTCGCTACGCGGCGGTGATCGTGGGCAGCCCCAATGTGAACGACGGCTACCCGCTCGTGAACAATGGCGCGTATCCTCGGATCGCGGACGATTTTGAGCGTACCTTCCGGGTGCTGCGGGCACTTCCGTGCGATCTCTTTCTCGGCGCGCACGGGAACTATTTCGACCTGGAGACGAAACGTGCCCGCCTGGCGGAGGGGCGTTCGAATCCCTTCGTCGATCCCAAAGGGTATCAGGCATACCTCGACGACCGCGAGCGGGCCTTTCGCACCGAACGCGAACGTCAAGCTGCTACCCAGAGGGAATGAGGGAATGAGGGAGTGAGGGAATGAGGGACTGAGGGAATGAGGGAATGGGGGCGCCGGCCGCTCCCCCCTCACTCCCTCACTCCCTTACTCCCTCACTCCCTTCCTTCACCCTCGGGTCGGCCGGGCAGGTGCACTGGGGTTGGGGGAGCGAGAAAAGTTCAAGGCACTGGGCGTCGCTCAGTGAGGCGAGCAGCGATGTCCGGGTCTCATAAGTGAGGAGGCCGAGGAGCGCGAAGGGGCAGGAGGGGATCGGACGCCCGCGGGGGCAGTAGAGCGTCAGGTCTCGAACCGTCTGCAAAAGCTGGTTACGATCGACAGGCATGGGGTGATGCTGGTCAGGAAGGGGTCGACAGGGCTGCGGCATAGGCCCTGCGGAGGTCCCCGTGCGCCGTGGCCTGGCTGCGCGCGCAGCCACGACGGCGGGGTTCGCCTGACAACGCGACGGGGCATAAAGCCGCGCGGATCCATGCTGGCATCCTACACAGATTGACCGCGATCACTATGCGCCGTTTGCGCAACCCTAGCCGGGACTTGCGAAATCGAGGCGTGATCCGCGACCCGCTGCGCGGGCGCCCCGGCGTTGTCGCGGTTCCGGGCGCGGTCACCGGGGCGGCGGATTGAGCCGTCCCTCTGCTTCCAGGCGAGCGTGCAGTCGCGGGAAGTCGCGCCGGAGGAGTTCGGGCATCGTCTGCACCTTGAACCGCGCGTACCCCTCGGTCCATTGGGACGTGCTGCTCCCGACTCGCGCGTTGCGATGCAGCTGGATCACGGTCTCGCTCAGCCCGAACCGCCCCCGCGTCGCCGCTTCGATGCCATTTGAACTCAGCTCGCGCACCGCGGCGTAGCGCGCCTCGCCCAATACCAGCCGTACCTGCTCGACGAACTGCGTATAGAGCAGGCCGCCTTGCTCCGGCAGCGCGGGAATCGTGACGGTCAGCGTGTCCGCATCTTCCTCGGTGATCACCGCATGCTGAGCCTCGAGCTGGGCCATGCGGGCCTGCGTCTCGACCGCGTAGGCGTCCAGGGTCGCGCGCTCGGCGGGGGATAGGCCGAAGATATGGGCGAAGTCGTCCTCGATCCGGCCCTGATGATCGAACATCGTGAACCAGAACTTCTGGCGCAACTTCGCATTGAGTTCCACGAGGGAGGAGGCGGGAACCACCTGACCTGGCACCGCCGTGGGCACGGAGGCGACTTCCGACGGCGGAACGCTCGGGGCGTCCTCGGCCACGACTGGCGCTGCGACGGGGGGCGTTGACGGATCGCGCTCAGGTGATTGGCGGGATGCGCTGGCGGTGGCCGGAGACGAGCGCCGGCCGAGCAGGTAGCCACCCAGGAACGCGGCGATGATCAGGACAAGGACGACGGCGCGTGGATTCATTCGAGGGCGCTGCGACGGTGATTTCGAACCGCGGCTCCAAACCAGCGGGCACTGCGGCGCGCAAGCGGGCACCCGCGCATCTGGATGATCAGCATCCGGCCGCGTGTGCGGTCACCGCGCCGGGTCCACGACGAGGCCCACCGGCTGAAGCCGGCGCTATGCCAGATCGCCGCCGGCTTCAGCCGGTACGTGCAGCCCGTAGCGCCGGCTTCAGCCGGTACGTTTGGAAGACGTCCGCCGCGGCGGCAGTCCCGACTCCGGGCTCGCTTCTGTCATGCTCCGGCCACTACCTTGCGCCCCCCACCATGGCTCGTTTCGTTCTGTTCGTTCTCACCCTCGTGTTTTCCGGTTCGGCGCTGGCGCAAAGCTACCTGGTGCGGCCCAGCCCCCGGACCCTGAGCGCCACCGAGCGCCCGGCCGACACCCCTTACTGGAAGATCGATGACTTCGGCTTCAGCTCGCTCCTCCTCGACGAGCAGCACAGCGGCTGGCGGTATCCGCGCTATGAAGACCTGAATCCCCCCGGCTATTTCAAGCCCGACCTGCACAATGTCGCGGTGGGCGATTTCAACGGCGACGGGAAGCAGGACCTGGCCGTCAGCTGGGCGATTTTTCCCCACACGGTCCGGCATCAGACCGAGCTGACGCTGACCGTCTTCCTCAACGACGGGACGGGCCGGCTCGTGCACCGGCCCGACGTCTGGGCGGGCGCGGCGCCGCGGCGGAAGTATCACATGTACCGCACCCGGGTGGCTGACTTCAACGGCGATGGGCGGGACGATTTTGTCGTCGGGGCGCAGGGTCTGATCGAGCGCACCGCCCCCGGGGTGTTCACGAATTCGTTTGAACCGATTCTCCTCGTGCTGAGCCGCCCGGACGGCCGGCTGGAGGACGCCTCGCATCGAATCCAGGGGCAGGAAGCCGGCGGCGCCATCCCCGGGATCGGCATCGGCCATGACATGGCGGTGGGCGACATCGATGGCGATGGTGACGTGGATTTCTACATGACTGGGTTCGTGTTTCTGAACGACGGCCAGGGCAGCTTCTCGCCAGCGAGTTCGCCCCAACTGCCTCCCCTGGCCCGTCCCGCGTCGACGTTCCCGATGAGCTCCGCGATCGGGGATCTGAACGATGACGGGGTGGGTGACCTGGTCGTGTGCTACGCCAAGACCGATGTTTCGATTCCCCTGGCTTATGTGTTCCTCAGCCGAAACGGCAGCGGGAGTCTGTCCGACCGGGATCTGGTGACGATTCCCGACACGGTGTTTGCGCCGATCAGTTCGCGCCAGAATGACCTCGTGCTGGCGGATGTCACGGGGGACGGGCGACTGGACCTCGTCTTTGGCCTCACCCGCGATCAGCCGTATTACGAAGGCCGCGCGGTGCGGTTGGTGGTGAATCGGGGGCGGGGCGTTTTCGTCGACGAGACCGACGCTCGCCTGACGGATCCGCGCAAGGACTACGTCGCCACCGGCGGGGTGGGCATTGGCGAAGGCTCGCTGCACCTCGTGGATGTGAATCGCGACGGGTTCGTCGACATTGTCGACGCGAACAGCCCGGAGCTGACGTCGCGAGCCACAGCCATGCCGGGTTCCACCGTTTTTCTGAACCGCGGCGATGGGACGTTCGCCCACCTCCCCCGCGCGGCCCGGCCCTGGGTGCAGGGCTGGCAGCTGGCGGGGTTCGAGGGCTATAAGGATTTCGCCGCCGGTCCGATGGACGAGGGCTTTCCGATCGATCTCGACGGCACGGGAAACATCGAGTTCGTGACCCACGTGCGGACGCCTCTCAGCGCCTGGCCGCAGAACGAGCCGAACGAGACGACACTTTATGTCCTCCGCGGCACCGCCGAACGCTATCAGCCGGTGGTGCTGGACAGTTCGCTGACCAACCTTTCCGTCCGCACCCTCGCCGGCACGGGTGACCGCAGTCTTATTGCGGGGTTTGTGGTGGCCGACGGTTCGCGGAGCATCCTGATCCGCGGAATCGGGCCCACGCTCACGGGCTACGGGGTGGGCGGGGCGCTGAACGATCCGACGCTTGAACTCAACGGCGGCACCGTCGTGGTGCAGAATGACGACTGGCACGCCGGCGCGGCCACCGCAGCGGTTTTTTCGTCGGTGGGCGCCTTCCCGCTGGAGCCGGCCTCGCGTGACGCCGCGCTGCTGGAATCCGTGAGCGGGCTGCGCACCGCCCGCGTCTCCGGCAAGGGCGGCGCCACCGGCGTGGCGCTGGTGGAACTCTACGCGACCCCCGCCGGCACGGGGCGACTGGTCAATGCTTCGGCGCGAACGGAGGTGGGCACCGGCGAAAACATCCTGATCGCCGGTTTCAACGTCAGCGGCACCACGCCCCGTCGGCTGTTGATCCGGGCGGTGGGCCCCACCTTGTCAGGGTATGGGGTGGCGGGCGTGCTGGCGGATCCCGTCCTGGTGGTGCGCACCGGCGCGGGGGTGGAGGTCGCCGCCAACGACAACTGGAGCACGGCCAACAATGCCGCCGAACTGGCCGCGGCGGGGCGGGCCGTCTACGCATTCGACCTGGTCGCGGGCAGCAAGGACGCGGTGGTCGCCGCGACGCTCGCGCCGGGCACCTACACGGCCAGTGTCAGCGGCGCCAACGATACCACGGGCGTCGCGCTCGTCGAAGTCTACGAGCTGCCCTAGTACCATCACGCGCTCTCCGGCCCGCGTTTTGCCTCCTGTCTCCCGCATCTTGTCTCCCGCATCTTGCATCCTGCATCTTGCATCCTGCATCCTGGATCCTGCATCCGGCATCCTGGATCCTGCATCGGTTCGCAGGTCCCCATCTCCCGCTTTGCGCTCTCCTACGCTTGCACCATGATTTCTCGACTGCTGGTTATCGGTTTTGCGTTCTGCCTCGTTTCGGTCGGCTTTAGCGCGGACGAGCCCCTCGCACGGACGAAATGAAAGCCGGGTCGACCTCTCTGCCCGGCTGGCGGAAATCGCGATCCCGACCTTGCTGGTATGGGGCGACGCGGATCCCATCAGTCCACTGGCTGTCGGTCGCGCCCTCGCCGCGCGGCTGCCGAACGCCACACTGCACGTGGCGCCGGGCGGAGACCACGATCTGGTGCAGACGCATGCGTCGAGCGTGGCGCCGGTGATCGCCGCGTTTCTTGGCGAACCACTCCCGAACGACGCCCGTGACCGCGTCTCCCTGCGTCCCGTCGAAGCGAGCGATCTCTCCGTTTTCTTCGAGCACCAACGCGACCCGATCGCCAATCGTCTGGCCGCATTTGCGGCGCGAGAGCGCGAGGCGTTCCTGACGCATTGGCACACGCGGATCCTCGCAAACCCGGCGGCCAGGGCCCGAACGATCCTCTGGGACCGGGAAATCGTCGGGAATATCGGCGCTTGGACCGACGACCATACCGGCGGGCGGCTTCTCGGCTACTGGCTGGGTCGGGAGTTTTGGGGCCGAGGCATAGCGACGGCGGCGGTTCGGCAGTTTCTCCGGGACGAAACGGTGCGGCCGCTGACCGCCCATGTCGTCGAGCACAACCTCGGCTCAATCCGCGTGCTTGAGAAGTGCGGGTTCGAGCGCAGGGGAGAAGAGAAACTCGCCGCCGATGATGGGGTCCGGGTGACCGAATTCACCTACGTGCTCTCCTCCTGAGGTCTTGGCCAATCATCGCAGGCGGGACGCCTACGCTACGGCAATCCAGCGACCCCACCCTGCAGCCGCGTTCCACCACGGGCAACCGTGGATCTCGCATCCTGCATCCCGCATCGCCCCATCAATGCCGCCAATGCCCGTCATCGGTTTTATCGATTAGCCGTTGGTTCGTGCTTTCTGCTAGGCTCACGACGGAGCGAACAACTGCATGAAATCCTTCGAACACCGCCTGCGCGAGGAAAGTGACGCGTGGGTTCGCGACGGGCTTATCTCCGTCGACCAGCGGGCCGCCGTTCTGGCGCGCTACCCGGACTCGCCCGCCGAGGGCAGTCGCTACCTCGCCATCCTGGCCTTGATTGGCGGCGCGCTCTTCATCATCGGCGTCAGCCTGGTCATTAAGTCGAACTGGGAGGCGCTCGGCGATTGGACGAAGATCCTCGGCCTCGTGGCCTTGTTGATCTGCTGTCACCTGGCCGGCTGGGGCTGCAAGGTGACGCCGGGCCGCTACCCGCGCCTCGGGGATGCGTTCTTCATGGCCGGTGCCGTGTGTTTCCTCCTGGGAATCGCGCTCGTCAGCCAAATCTTCCACCTCAACAGCCGGCCCGCGAACGGCGTGCTTCTGTGGTGGGTCGGCATCGCCGCGCTGCCATGGCTCGTGCGCGCGAAGGGCATGCAATTCGTCAGCGTCGTGGGACTGACCACCTGGCTGTTCATGGAAATGGCCGCCCAGGATTCCTGGATCCGCCTGTGTGCGCTGCAGAGGGGCGGAGACACGTTCATCATTTTCTCGGCAACGGCCTATCTCATCGGCGTGGCGTGGTATGGCTTCGGCGCCGCGCTGCGTCCAACGACTCGGGTCGATTTCGCGGGGTTGCACGAAACCGTCGGATTGGTGCTCGCGTCAGCCTCGCTTTACCTCGTGGGCTTCAGCTGGAGCGCGCATCATTGGACCCGCTTTACGCCACCGGAGGTCGAGCATGTGCCGGTCGCATTGCTGGTGCTCCTCGCCGCTGGTTCACTCGCGTACGGCGGGTGGCGCCATCGCAGCGACCTCCGCGGACTCGCCTGGGGTTTTCTCGCGGGCGCACTACCCATCCTTGCCGTGTTGTTGGGACTCAACCTCGCGGATGGCGGCTGGCTGGTCGGCGGTCTCGCCTGTGTGGCGTTGTTTGTGCTGAATCTGGGCATGGTCCGGGTGGGTGCCGCGACGGGCCGTGAGAGCTGGATCAACCTCGGTATCGTTGGGATCGCCGTGAACATCATCACGCGCTATTTCCTGCTCTTCGGCACGCTGATCGAAGGTGGGCTGTTCTTCATCGTCTCCGGCATCCTGGTGCTCGGCCTCGGTTACTATCTCGAACGGGAACGGCGCCGACTGGTGCGCACCGCGCGGGAGGAGGGTGTGTCATGAGAATCGTGAAACGAATCTTCTGGACGGTGGTGGCGCTGCAGGCGGTGTTCCTGCTGGCCTGGGCCGGGTATCATGAACAGGTGCGCGGCCATGCGCCGGTGGTGCTGCTTCGGGCCCATCCGGTCGACCCTCAGGACCTGCTGCGGGGCGACTACATGATCCTGCGGTATGATCTCTCAACGCCAGCCGGGATGGATTTGAGCAAGTACAAGGCGGGTCAGTCGGTGTGGGTGCGGCTTGCGCGCAACGGCAAGTACTACGAGGCCGTGGCAGTCCAGACCGAGCGTCCCGTGGCCGGCCCGGATGAGTTTCTGGTGCGCGGCGAAGTCGCACGGTGGTGGCGCGATGGCTCCGGGCAGCCGACGATCCGTTACGGCATCGAGGAATACTTCGTGCCGGAAGGGAAGGGGACGCCGCGGTTCAGCACCATGGAGGTGGAGGCCTCGGTAAGCCCGGTGAACCGGCTTTACATCCGTCAGCTGTTGCTGGATGGGAAGGCGTATCCGTAAGGGCGAGCCAAAGGCTGGAAAACTGAAAAGCTGAAAGGCTGAAAGGCGAAGCTGAAGGGCTGAAACGCTGAAAGGCTGAAAGGCGGAAATGAGCCACGAGAAACACGAAAAGGCACAAAAACGGGGACGGCCGCTGGGTTGGCGGCGACTCGTCGCGGGTTTGGCGCTGGCGATCGGCCCGGCGTTGCAGGCCGCCCAGGCCGCGAGCACGCCGCCGGGGGGTGGGACAGTGGGACGGCAGCGCACGGGTGGCGGTTACCTGGTGCAGCCAGCGCGAACTGCCGGTGTCGCTTCTTATCCGGCCCGACGGTTCGGTGACCGGCAGGGTGGGCGATGCGGAGCTGACGAAGGGGCGGATTGCGCCGAAACGGCGCTGGTTCCAGCGCGATGATCCCCGGCGGGCAACGCACCTCGTGCGTGCGCACTTGCTGGGACCGCTCGTGGCGGCGGAGGGAATCGCGCGCCGAGAGGTGTTCGTCCACGTGAGGTTCGAGGGCGACCGTGCCGCAGGCTCGCTGGCAACGAGCGGCACCAAGATCGGCGGCAAGGACAGCATGTCACTGATGGCGACGCCGCTGGCGTTGACGAGGAAGTAACGGGGGCATCCTGGACCAAGCCACCAGGCTGAAGCTCTGGTGCTACCGACGCAGCCCGCTTTTTGAGTCGGTCGGTACAATGCTTCAGTCTGCAAGATTGGGCCGCGCGCTGCTGCCCAACCCATTTTACAGGAGGAAACAGGAGCAACTGAGATTCTCCACTCCTTCCCTCTGTTTTCTCCGTTTGCTCCTGTAGAACCGGATTCCCAATCCACGGGGCTGGAGCACCGGTGCCACCTTGGCCCGCTGCAACCGTCGTGACTGCCGTCCTTCCCCTGCAGGTTTGCGCCTTGATCTAACCGTACCGGAACCGCCGGTTCGCGCGCGGCAAGGAACCGCTCCACTGTGCGGTTGCCCCGGTTTGTGATCTCAAATCTCAAATCTCAGATTTCCCATCCCATCCCCGCCATGTCCTTCAAGCAGACCCTTCTCTTCGCGGTTTTCGCTTCGCTTGCCCTCATCCTCCACGCCGACCCCGCCGTCATGATGACCGTACGCGCCGACCGGCCGACCACCGAGCTCCGTCCGATCTGGAACTACTTCGGTTACGACGAGGCGCTCACGACGCTCACGCCCGAGGGAAGGCACCTGCTCCGCGAGCTGAACGAGCTGAGCGACACCGAGCCGATCCGGATTCGCGTGCACCACCTGCACACCAGCGGGGACGGCACGCTGGCGCTGAAGTGGTCCAGTACGAACGTCTACACCGAGGACGCGTCGGGGAAACCGGTCTACGACTGGACGCGGATCGATGCGATCATGGACGAACTCACGCGCCCGGGCATCGAACCGTTCGTCCAAGCGAGCTTCATGCCGCAGGCGCTGTCGGCCCAGCCGGAGCCGTACACGCCGTCGCTGACCAAGCGCGGGCTGCCGGGCAACGACATCCTCTCGGGCGGCGCCTACCATCCGCCGATGGATTACGTGAAATGGGGCACCTTCATTGAAACCTGGGTCCGCCATTGCGTGGAACGCTATGGTCGCAAGGCGGTTTCCTCCTGGCTGTGGGAACTGTGGAACGAGCCCGAGTCGCCGTACTTCAAGGGCACGGTCCAGGACTACTGCCGCCTCTACGATCACTTCACCGCCGCCGTGAAAAAGGTCGTGCCGGAGGCCCGTGTCGGCGCACCGCACACCACCGATCCGAAATGGAAGAAGGGCGACGAATTCATGGCGACCTTCCTCGAGCACTGTCGATCCGGGGTGAATGCCGCCACGGGTGCAGTCGGGGCACCGCTCGATTTCGTGGCGTACCACGCAAAGGGCCTCACCCGCGTCGACGAAAAAGGCCGCGTCGAGATGGACCTGCGCAACCAGCTTTGGTCGATCGACCACTACAGCCGCGTTATCGCCCGCTTTCCCGAGTATGCGAAGCTGCCCGTCTACATCGGTGAGTCGGATCCGGAAGGCTGCGCCGGCTGCCCATCCACCCTCGACCCGCAGCGCGATTACCGCCGCACCTCGCAATACGCCTCGTACACGGCCGCTTCGTTCCTCCGGAAGCAGGATCTGGTCGCCACGCACGGCGGCAATCTGCAGGGCGCCGTTTCGTGGGCATTCACCTTTCACGACCAGCCCTGGTTCAACGGCCTGCGCGTGCTCACGAGCAACGAGGTGGCGCTCCCCGTGTTCAACGCGTTCAAGCTCTTCGCCCGGCTGGGCCGGATGCGCGTGGAATCCGAGTCGTCCGGCATGATGCCGACCGCTGAGATTATCGAGCAGAGCGTCCGCCGCGACGCCCCGGACGTCGGGGTGGTGGCCACCCGCCGGGAGAACGGTGCACTCCGGATCCTCGTGTGGAATTATCACGACGTGGCCGATCGTTTTGACGAGGCCACGCCGGTCACGCTGCAGGTCGCGGGGCTCACCTCCGCGCACGATATCGCCGCCGCCACGATCACCCGCGTCGACGAACGGCACGCGAATGCGTTCACGACCTGGCGCGAACTCGGCGAGCCCCAGGCGCCGCGGCCCCAGCAGGTGACGCTCCTGCATGACGCCGCCACGCTGAAGCCCCAGGCCCTGAAGCCGGCGCGGCAGGCCGCCGGCAGCGCCGAGTTCAGTTTCCCGCTCTTGCGGCAGTCCGTGGCGTTGATCGATATTCCGGTGCGCTAAGGACCTGATGGCAGGGGCATACTCCGGAGGGGAAGAGCCCATTGCTCTGGTTGTTATCATAACAACCGATCCCCGTTGCGACGCGGGCTGGGAGGGCTCTAGGTCCGGGCACGCGGCTCGCTCTCCGGTCCAGTCCGATCGAAATGCCCCGGTGACCGGAACTCCGACCAACTTCCCCGTCCATGCATCCTCCGCTGTTGCTCTCGTGTGCCACCCTCCTTCGCCGGTCGCTCGTCCTGCTCGGGGCCGCACTGGCCACAACTTCCCTGGCCCATCCGATCCATCCCCTCGCGCAGGAGCATGTGGTGGTGGGTGAGTCGCCCGATCCCAGGACAATCCCCCTCTATACTCCGAGCATCCTGCGGCTCGAGGGCGGCCGGCTGGTGGCTTCGTACGAGCACGGCGGCGAAGCGCGCAAGGCGGGGCCCTGGGCCGTGATTCTCACCTCCGACGATGCCGGCCGGACCTGGACCGAGCGGACCCGCACCCGGATGGTGCATGGCCGGCTGTTCGAGTCGGGCGATGCTCTGTATTACCTCGGCCACGACAGTGACCTCCGCGTGTGTCGTTCGGTGGATCGCGGGGTGTCGTGGTCCGAACCCAGGGAACTCACCCACGGTCAGGAATGGCACCAAACGGCGGCCAACGTGTGGATGACCGGCGGTCACGTGTATCTCGTGATGGAACGCCGGACGTCCCGCGAGATCGACGCCTGGCCCGTCGGCGAGTTGGCCCCGGTGCTGATGCGGGCCAAAGCGACGGACGATCTCACGCGCCGCGAGAGCTGGACCTTTGCGAGCGAGCTGACGTTCGCCGAGCTGATTCCGGGGTATAAGCAGAACACGCCCGCCCTGGACTTCTTCGGGGTGCCCTTTCATCGGCAGTCCTACCCGGGACGAACGCAGCTCGGAAACCGGCGCAACTTCTCGCCCTTGGGCTGGCTTGAAACGAACGTGGTTCAACTGACGGATCCGGATCACGTGTGGAACGATCCCACTGGCAAAACGTTCCACCTGTTCATGCGCGCAAACACGGGCATGACCGGCTACGCCGCCGTGGCGAAAGTGGTGGAGAATGACGACGGCACGATGACCACCTCGCTGGTGGAGAACCCGGCGGGGAAGACCATGCTGTTCCTGCCGTTTCCCGGCGGGCAGATGCGCTTTCATGTGCTGTTCGACGAGCGCACCAAACTTTACTGGCTCCTCGGCACGCAGGCCACGGACTCCATGCGGCGGGTCAATCGGCTGCCGGCCGATCGTTATGGCGCCTCCGATAACGAGCGGCAGCGACTGGTGCTCCATTTCTCGCGCAACATGGTCGACTGGTGCTTCGCCGGCATCGTGGCCGCAGGCGGGTCGGCCAGGGAGGCCCGGCATTACGCGAGCATGGCTGTTGACGGCGACGATCTCGTGGTCCTGTCGCGCAGCGGCGATCAGCGGGCCAGGAGCGCGCACGACGGCAACCTGATCACCTTCCATCGCGTCAGAAATTTCCGGGACCTCGTCTACTGACGTTGAACCCACCGCCTTTCGACCCTCCATGCATCACGACGTCTCGCCCGCCTCCGTGCCCCGCGCCGGAATTCTCGCCGCCCTCTGGCTTCCCGTGGATGGGGCAGGAACCCTTTTGGTTCCGGAGCTGAAGCGGCACCTCGCCTTTCTCAAGCGGAGCGGCGTGCACGGCGTCCTGGCGCTTGGTAGTACGGGCGAGTTTCCGCAGTTCGATCTCGAGCAACGCAAGCGCGCCTTGGTGACGGTCGCCGAACTGGCCGCGCCGTTGCCGGTGATAGCCAACGTGAGTGACATCCGGCCCGGCGTTGTCGCGGAGCTGGGACGCTTGGCCCGGCAACTCGGGCTGCCGGCGATCGCGGTCATGGCGCCGGGTTTCTATCCGTCCACCCAGGACGACCTTCTCGCGCATCTCCTGCATGCCGCCGACGCCGCGGCGCTGCCGACATTCCTTTACAATTTCCCCGAACTCGTGGGCACCCGCATCAGCCTCGAGACCGTCGCCGCATTTGCCGAACGGGCGCCCATGGCCGGCATCAAGCAAAGCGGCCGCGAGTTCGAATACCACCGAGATCTCATCGCGCTCGGCCGGGAACGAGATTTTGTGGTCTTCTCCGGCTCCGACACGCGCCTCCCTGAAGTTTTTGCGCTCGGTGCCGCCGGCTGCGTCGGCGGTCTGGTGAATTTCGCCCCGGAATACATGGTGCATCTCCACCGCGTTTGCCGCGAAGGTGGCGCCGGCGACATTAGTCCGGCCTTCGAGCGACTACGCGAGATCGGTGCCATCATCGACCGGTTGACGTTTCCGCTCAATGTCGCCGCGGGCATGGAGGCGCGCGGCCTCGCCACCGGCACACCCAAGGCGATCGTGTCCCCGGCCTCGGCGAGGCGGTACGCGGAAATCGTCGATGAGCTGCGCCTCAGGTTCGACGCGTGGGGGCTGCCCCTCGGGCCGGATGCGCGTCCGGCCGCCTGATCTTTCGCCGATGCCCTCTGGACATTTCACCACCCTCGATCTCGTCGTCCTCGTCGGTTACTTCGCCGTGACCCTCGCAGTGGGTCTGGCGTTCTGGAAGCGGAGCCGTTCCGTGGCCGGTTTCACGGCCGCGGAAGGCAGTCTCCCGGGCTGGCTGACCGGGTTGTCGATTCTCGGCACCTACGTGAGCAGCATCAGCTTCCTGGCGCTTCCCGGAAAGGCCTTCGCGACGAACTGGAATTCTTTCGCCTTCAGCCTTTCGATACCACTGGCGGCCTGGGTTGCCGTGCGCTGGTTTCTGCCGTTTTACCGCGATGGCGGGGAGCTGTCGGCCTACACGCACCTTGAAGCCCGGTTCGGGCACTGGGCCCGCATCTACGCGAGCGCGTGCTATCTGCTGACGCAACTCGCCCGGATCGGGACGGTCACCTATCTGATGGCCTTGCCGATGCACGTCCTTCTGGGTTGGGACATCCGGACGATCATCCTGGTGACGGGCATCACCACGACGCTGTACACGTTTATTGGTGGGATCGTGGGCGTGATCTGGACGGATGCCATCCAGACCGTCGTGTTGATGGTGGGCGCGCTGCTCTGCGCGGTGCTCATGGTCGTGGGTTTGCCCGGCGGAGCCGGGGAGCTGTTCCGTGTCGCGGCCGAGCACAACAAGTTCTCGTTGGGCGACTGGGGACCCAGCCTCTCGGATTCCACCTTCTGGGTCGTGCTCGTCTACGGGCTGGTGATCAATCTGCAGAACTTCGGCGTCGATCAGAACTACGTGCAACGGTACCACACCTCGCGATCCGACGCGGAGGCACGGAAGAGCGTCTGGCTCGGCAGCCTGATGTATGTGCCCCTCTCGGCGGTGTTCTTCTTCATCGGCACCGCCCTGTTTGCCTACTACACGGCCAACCCTGACGCCCTGCCGGAAGCTTATCGCGACCCCGCGCGGAGCGATTCGGTGTTTCCGTGGTTCATCGTTTCCGTGCTGCCCTCGGGCGTGACGGGTCTGCTGGTGGCGTCGATCTTCGCCGCGGCGATGAGCACGATCTCGAGCAGCCTGAACTCGGCGTCCACGGTTTTCCTGAACGATTATTACCTGCGCCACCTCAAGCCGCACGCGTCCGAGCGTTCCAAGATGCGAGCGCTTTATCTCGCGACCGTTGTGACCGGCGCCCTCGGAACGGGACTCGGGCTGGCCATGATTCATGTGCGCAGCGCATTGGACGCATGGTGGACCCTGGCGGGCATCTTCGGCGGGGGGATGCTGGGCCTCTTCCTCCTCGGCTTTCTTTCGCGGCGGGCCGGACGCGGGGCCGCGATCCTGGGCGTCGCGGTCGGCGTCGCCGTCATCTTGTGGATGAGCTTGTCCCCGTCCTGGACCGGTGCGTGGCATCCGTGGCGCAGCCCCTTCCATGGTTTCCTCACCATCGTGTTTGGCACGGCCGCACTGCTGATCACGGGGTTGCTGGCCACCGCGTTCCTGCAGCGTTCGCGCGCGGCGACACCCTGATCGGAACCGCCCCATGCGTCGGCCAATGATGGCGGGAATTGCGCTTCTGGCGGCCCTGGCGTCGCGGAGCGCCGAGGAAGTCCAGCTCACGCGAACCCCGCATGGGCACGTCCTGACCAACGTCAATGTCTGGTCCCCTGACGCGCAATGGATCGCCTACGATGTGCGTACGGGCGACCGCTTCGATGGTGACCGCATCGAACGGGTGAACGTGCGCACGGGTGAGGTGCGACTCGTCTACGCGTCCCGCGCGGGCGCGAAATGCGGCGTGGTGACTTATCACCCGTCGGAAGCGGCGGTGGTCTTTATTCTGGGTCCGGAACGCCCCACACCTGACTGGGATTACGCGAGCAGCCGCCGGCGGGGTGTCCTGGTGGACGTCGAGCGTCCCGATGACCCTAAGCCGCTCGACGCGATGAATTACGCGCCCCCCTTTGTTCCGGGTGCGTTGCGCGGCGGGTCCCACGTGCACGTTTTCAGCCCGGACGGGGCGTGGATCAGTTTCACCTACGACGATGACGTGCTCTCCCGGCTCGATGCGCGGTCCGACGCACCGCCGCACGAACCAAACCAGCGCAATGTGGGTGTGATGGTGCCGTCCGCCCCCGTGCGCGTGGCACGAAGTCACCCACGCAACCACGACGGCGGGTATTTTGCCGCGATCGTATCGCGCACCGTAGCGTCACCCGAGCCCGGCTCGGACGAGATTGTCAGGGCGTGTGAGGAAGGTTGGGTCGGGCGGAGTGGCTACACCCGCGCGGACGGAACGCAGCAGCACCGGGCGCTGGCCTTCCAAGGCACGGTCGTCGCGGCGAACGGAAGCAGGCACGCCGAGGTTTTCCTGCTGGATCTGCCCGCGGACGCCACCCAGCCGGGGGACGGCCCGCTGCAAGGCACTGAGTGGACCCGGCCGGCGCCGCCGCAGGACGTGCGCCAGCGGCGGCTTACGTTCACCGCCGCAAGCCGGTTTCCAGGGGTGGCGACCAGCCCACGACACTGGCTGCGTGCGTCGCCGGACGGCTCGCAAATTGCCTTTTTGATGCGTGACGATGAGGGCGTGGTGCAGCTCTGGACGGTGTCGCCCCAGGGCGGGTCACCACGCAGGGTGACACGAAATGTGCACCCGATCGCGTCGGCCTTCACCTGGAGCCCCGATGGAAAGGGCATCGCCCATGTCATGGATGGAAGCGTGTGCGTCACGGACATGCCGACCGGCGAAACGCGACGGCTCACGCGGCGCCGCGAGGGTGAACAGGCGCCGTCCGCCCTGGCCTGCGTGTACTCCCCAGACGGGAAATGGATCGCCTACACGCGCAACGTCCCGACGGACGGGGCTGCCTTTGCGCAGGTCTTCGTGGTGGCTGCTCCCTGACCGCGCGGTGCGGTCACGGTGGACGTCGGACCGCGGCGAACTGTCGCCCCTTCGATCCAGCTCGGCGGGATGAGAATCTGCCGCGGGACGTTGGGCACGCCGCGCTCGTTCTGCATCAGCTGGGTTGCCACGAGGTCGACGGCGGCGGCGGCCACGTGCGGGCGCTGGTGGTGAATGCCCGCAAACTGCGAGCGCTGCGGATTCCAGTCATGCACGATCAGCGCGACGTCTTCAGGAATCCGGAGGCCAAGCTTCTTCGTCAACCAGTCCGGGACATAGGAGTCGAAGGAGATGATCGCATCCGGCCGATGCCTCTTTACCCACGCGCAGAAGATCGACGCCTCGCGTGCCAGGTTGTTCTCGGGAAACAGCAGCACCGGCACGCGCTGCCGCGCCGGCAGGGATTGCTGAAAATTCAGCATGGCCCCCGAGTAGGTGGAGTCGGAACGGTGGTTCACCCACTGGGTGATCGCGAGGCCGATGCGCTGGTACCCGCGGGCCGCGAGTTCGGCGGCCGCCAGGTGGATGCCGCGTGTCATGTTGGTGCTGACCCGGTGCAGCGCCGGACTTTGCAGCCCATAGCCAAAGGTGGCGGAGGCAAAGCGGGAGTAGTCGAACTCGTGCCCGATGTTGCGCGAGGACTGCGGGGACATCAGCAGACCCTCGATGCCCCGCGCCGCGAGAATCTGCTCCAGGCGCCGGGCGGTGATGCCGCCGCGGCCGAGAAAGAACTCCTCCGCGCGGTAGCCGTGTTGCTCGGCGCGGCGGCGGATGTCGTCGATCGCGACGTACTGATACGCCACATCGTGCAGGGCGTCGTCGGGCGAGTCGTCGCGCACCACGGCGATCACGGAGGCGACGCCGGTCCGGCGGTGGCTGCGGACGCGGGCCATGAGCCGTGCCACCTGCGGGTCGGGGCGGTAGCCGGTTCTCTTCACGGCTCGCTCGACCGCGGCGCGCGTGGCCGGGGCGACGTGCGGCGAGTTGCGCAGCACCCGCGACACCGTCATGATCGAAACCCCGGCGAGGGCGGCGGCGGCGTGGAGTCCGGAGAGCGCGGCGGGGCGGGCCATGTTAAGATAACACGCGATGCCCTTTGCTAGGTCAAGCGGCGGCCACGTATACTGAGCGTCGATACGTTAGGAACCCTCCCAACCCCAAGAGAACATGAATCTACGTGCCGTCCTCCTGGCCGCCCTTCCCCTGACCTGCGGCGTCCTTTCCGCGCAGACCTCTTCCGGCGCCGCTGCCGATCCGGCGGCGGAGGAGCCGATCGTCCTTTCGCCGTTCCAGGTCAGCGGCGACAACACCGAAGGCTACGTGGCTTCGGAGTCGCTTTCCGGCACGCGCATCCGCGCGCAGATCAAGGAACTGCCCTTCAACGTCAACGTGGTCACCTCCGAGTTCTTCCAGGACTTCGACAAGTTCGAGCTGGAGGACGCGCTTGCGTTCACGAGTTCCGTCAGCAGCAACGACATCACCCCGAGCGCCATCAACCTGCGGGGGTTCAGCGCCTCCTCGCCGACCCGCAACGGCATGAGTTTCTTCGGGCTCACGACCCGCTCGAATCTCGACCGCGTCGAAGTCATCAAGGGACCGTACGCCGCCATTTACGGCAAGACTCTGCCCGGCGGGCTGGTCAACATCATCACCAAGCGGCCGAGTGTGCGGGCGCAGCAGAGCCTCAGCCTCTCCACCGGTTCGCTCGACTACCACCGCGCCGAGCTTTCCGTCACCGGACCGCTGACGGCGGACCGGAAACTGCTCTATCGCGTCGATCTGGGGCACAACGAAAAGGGCGGATCCCAGGATTTCGCGAAGTCGCGCCGTTCCGAGTACTCGGCCGCCGTTTCCTATCGTTTCAGTGAACGCACGCTGGCGCTGATCGAACTGAGCCGCATGGACAACTATGCCAGCCGCCAGTCCCCGGTCGTCTACCTGCGGGATCCCGTCACCAACCAATACATCGGCAAGCTGACCGACATGTTCTACTTCAACCGCAGCGGTCCCAGCGGCAACGATCGCGTGCACCAGGACTGGTTGAACGACAATATCTACGGCTACGTGGATCACCGGTTCAACGAGGTGCTGTCGCTGCGGGTTTCGGGCGTGTGGTGGGAGCGGACGTCCCCGGCGCTCGCGGCGGGCGGCAATACGTTCGTGTACACGAACAGCCGCAGCATCACCGCGCAGAACTGGAGCCTGTCGGACATCGCGCGTGACAACCTGCAGTTCCTCGCCGATCTGCTCGCGCAGTACAAGACGGGCAGCCTCGCCCACAAGACGCTCGTTTCATTGAGCCACTCACGGGAGACGGAGTCGACGTGGACCCGCGGCATGAGCGCTGCCACGCTGGCGAACCCCGCGCTCGTCAACCGGACGATCAATCTGGACAACCCGGTGTGGCGCTACCCCTCGTTCAATGACCTGAACGCCTACTCCGTCGTCTCCCGCGATCGCTCGCAGCAGACGAGCACCAGTTCGCTCTTCATCAGCCAGCGCACGGATTTCTTCGACGGCAAGGTGAAGGCCTTCGCCGGGGGCCGTTTCGACCGGGTGGAGAACGAACTGACCGACCGGCTGACCTCCTTGCTGGAGAAGACCACCGCCGAGGCCTTCACGCCGCAATTCGGCCTCAACTATACGCCGGTCCCGGCGGTGTCGTTCTATGCCAATGTCAGCGAGTCGTACCTCCCGCAATCCCAGGTCCGTTCGACCACCCAGGAGCTTTATCCCAACGAGGAGGGCCTCGGCATGGAGGCCGGGGTGAAGACAAGCTGGTTTGGAGGGAAGCTGAATCTTGTGCTCGGCGTCTACGCCATCGAACGGAACAACGTGCTCCAGACGTTCTTCGACGAGGATCTCGGGCAGAATGTCACGAACATCGATGGCCAGATCAAAACCGACGGCATCGAGCTGGATTTCAACTGGCAGGTGACACCCGCGCTCCAGGTGATTGGCGGCGCCGGTTACATGGATAATCGTGTCACCCGCAACGACGAGAGCCCGTGGATCGTGGGCCAGCTGGTTGCCCGCGGTCCGTCGCCGTATAATTATGGCATGGCCGCGGTGTACCGGTTCCAGAGTCCCCGCTGGAAGGGCCTCTCGCTGCGAGCCGACTTCTCGGGTCAGGGCAAATCGTTGGGCGAGTACGGCAGCGGGCCTTACACGCGCAACGGCGTGACGTACGCCAACGACGGGCGGGTCAACATCAAGCAACCCGGCTATACCATCTTCAATGCGGGGGCCGGCTATGCCTGGAAAGGGGCGAAGAGCCGCTGGCGGCATTCGGTCGCCTTGAATTTCAAGAATCTCTTCGACGAGGCCTACTCGCGGGGAAATTGGATTCCGGCCGACGGGTTTTCGAGCAGCTTCACCTATACGCTCAAGCACTAGCTCTCCCCGCGCCGACGATGACCTTCGCTTCCGTTCGCCTTTTCCGCTGCTGGTCCGGCGCGCTCCTTTCCTTCGCCGCGGCCGTGGCCAGTCCCGGGACCCCCGTGGATCCGGCGTTGGTTCCCGCGACCGTGAACGTGGCGCCGGGACCACAGTACGGCGACGCCACCCGTCCCTTCCAGGGCATCCCTGGTCTGGCCCGAGCTCCCGGCGGTCGTTTGTGGGCGACTTGGTACGGTGGCGGTGACGACGAGGGGCCGGAGAACTATGTCATGCTGGCCACCAGTGCCGACGACGGCGTGACGTGGTCATCGGTCAGCGCGGTGGTGGATCCGGCCGGCCCGGTGCGGGCCTACGATCCGGTCCTTTGGGTCGATCCTGCAGGCCGACTCTGGTGGTTCTATGCGCAGTCTTACAAATGGTGGGATGGTCGGGCCGGCGTTTGGGCCACCACCACCGCCAACGCCGATGACGCCAAACCCACCTGGTCTGAACCGCGTCGCCTGGCGGACGGCATCATGATGAACAAACCGACCGCCTGCGTGAACGGAGATTGGCTTTTCCCGGTGGCAATGTGGCAGGAGGAACCGAAGACGGGCGTCGCTCCAGGGGATCGGAAGGTTGTCCCACCGGCCCACAACCACTGGCGTCGCGAAGCGGTGGGCACCCACGTCTATGTGAGCACCGATCAGGGCCAGACCGTGACGCTGCGCGGCACCGCGCGCTTTCCGGATCTGCAGTTCGACGAGCACTCGATCCTTGAACGCCAGGATCGAAGCCTCTGGCTTTGGGCCCGAACCCGCACCGGGATCGGCGAAAGCTTCTCGAGTGATGGCGGAGCGACCTGGACCCCCGGACGCGAGGCGAAGATCCCGCACGTGAACGCGCGCTTCTTTGTCCGTCGCTTGCGCTCGGGCAATTTGCTGCTCGTGAAGCACAATCCGACACTCGACGTCGCGTGGCTCGCATCCGGGAGCGTCAAGGGGGCCGCGCAGCGAAGGTCCCACCTCACGGCGTATCTGTCGAAGGATGACGGCCGGTCCTGGACGGGCGGTCTGCTGCTCGACGAGCGCATTGCGGTTTCCTATCCCGACGGGGACGAAGCGGACGACGGTCGCATCTTCATCGTCTACGACTTCAATCGGAAAACGGATCGCGAGATCCTCCTGGCGGTCTTTACCGAAGCCGACGTGCTGGCGGGGCGGCTGGTGGACACGCGTTCTCGCCTGCGCGGCCTCATCAACCGGGCCACCGGGCCGGCCGCACCATGAAGGCCCGCGCGGGGACAACCGCTGAAGGGGTGGACCGATGATCGCGGTGCCGGAATTTGGAGTGAGACTCGAGGCCGCGCGAATTGTCGCGGTCGTGACCCTGGAGCGCGAAAGCGATGCCGCGCCGCTGGCGCAGGCGCTGGCGGAGGGCGGCATCCGGGCCGTCGAAGTGGCGCTCCGGACGCCCGCGTCGCTCGAGGCGCTTCACGCCATGCGGTTTGCCCGGCCCGATTTTTTGCTCGGGGCAGGGACCGCGCTGAATGGAGCCCAAGTCGAGGCCGCCAAGGTGGCGGGAGCGGATTTCGCGCTCGCGCCAGGACTGGATGCAGAAACGGTGAAGCACGCCGCACGCATCGGGCTGCCCTTCATGCCGGGCGTGGCAACCGCGTCCGAAATCCAGGCGGCGGCGGGCCTGGGATGCCAGCTACTGAAGTTTTTTCCCGCAGAGCCTCTCGGTGGTGCGCGCGGCCTGCGGACAGTCGCGGCTCCTTTCCAGCACCTGGGCATGCGCTTCCTCCCGTTGGGCGGGATCACTCTCGCAGGGATGACGGATTATCTGGTCGAGCCGACGGTGATCGCCGTCGGCGGGTCCTGGATCGCGCCCAGCGAACTGATTCGGCGCGGCGCGTGGAGTGAGATCCAGGCGAACGCGGCGCGTGCCGCGGCCATGGTGCATCAGACCTAGCTCGATGAAGTCATGAAGAAGACCCTTTGTTTTGGAGAGGTCATGCTGCGGCTCTCGGCGCCCGGCTACCTGCGATTGCGGCAGTCCATGCCCGGCGCGCTGGAAACAGCGTTCGCCGGCGCCGAGGTGAACGCCGCGGTTGCGATTGCGAGCCTCGGCGGAGTGGCGGAGTTCGTCACCGCCCTGCCGACGGGTGATATCACCGAAGCATGCCTCGCCAGCGTGCGGGCCATGAATGTTGGCGTTCAGGGCGTGGCCCTTCGCGATGAAGGGCGGTTCGGCATCTATTTCGTCGAGTCCGGGGCTGGGCAGCGCGGCGGGCGCGTGCTCTACGACCGGGACGGCACGACCTTCGCCCGCACTCCCGCGGCGCACTATGACTGGCCGCGGCTGCTCGCGGGCGTCGATTGGTTTCACACCACGGGAATCTCGGCCAGCGTTTCGCGCGTGGCGGCGGAGGCCACGCTGGACGCCTTGCAAGCAGCGAAAGTGCATGGGCTCACCGTGTCGCTCGATATCAATCACCGTCGTCAGTTATGGCGGTGGGATGAGACACTCGCACCCGAGGTTCTGGCCCGGCGTACGCTCCAAGCCATGCTGCCGCTGGTTGACGTCTTGATCGGCAATCCCAGCGACCTCGCGCTCGTCGCGGGCCTGGAAGGCATTCCGGGCAGCGCCGACCGTTCCCTGGCGGTGGACGCCGCGCGCGAAGTCGCTCGGGCGACGGTGCGGCGCTTCCCCCATCTTCTCCGGGTCGCGGTGACCTTGCGGGAGAACCCCTCCGCGAGTCACAACAACTGGGGAGCGTTGCTCCATGAACCGGCGCGGGACGGTTGGGCGATTGCCCCGCAATCCGGGGACACGTATGTTCCGTACGAAATCCCGTTGATGGTCGATCGCGTCGGAACCGGCGACGTGTTTGCCGGGGCTTTGATTCATGCCTTGCAGACGCCGAAGCTGTCCGCCGGTGGGGAGGCTTTGCGGTTTGCGGTCGCGGCCTCTTGCCTCGCGCACTCGGTGAAGGGCGATTTCAGCTATTGCACCCGGGCGGAGGTGGAGGCGCTGCTGGCGGGCAACAGCGGGGGCGCGATGGCGCGCTGAGCCACCCGACCACGCGGCCATGAAATATCGTTACCGGGTCCTCGGGTTTCTGTTCTTCGCGTCGCTGATCACCTATGTGGATCGCATCTGCATTTCCGTCGCCGGAAAGACGATCCAGACCGACCTCGGGCTGACGCTGGAACAGTGGGGGTGGGTGTTGAGCGCCTTCGTGATTTCGTACGGCGTGTTTGAAATCCCGGCCGGCGCGCTGGGCGACCGGATCGGCCCCCGTCGGGTTCTGACCCGCATCGTCGCGTGGTGGTCGGTGTTCACGGCGTTGACCGGCGTGGTGCAGGGTTTCCGCCAGTTGGTGATCGTCCGGTTTCTCTTCGGGATGGGGGAGGCGGGGGCGTTTCCCAATTTCTCCACGGTGATCGCGCGCTGGTTTCCGACGACGGAGCGGGCTCGGGCACAGAGCGTGGTGTGGATGGCGAGTCGGATCGGGGGTGCGGTCGCGCCGATCCTGGTGATCCCGGTGCAGCAGGCTTATGGGTGGCGGGTCGGATTTTATCTGTTCGGCGCGATCGGTCTCGCCTGGGCGCTCGCCTGGTTCTGGTGGTTCCGCGATCACCCGGCGGAAATGAAAGGGGTTTCGCCGGCCGAGGTGGCGGAAAGCGAAAGCGGGGCCGTCCCGGCTCCTCCCGTCCGACCGCCGTGGCGCCACTTGTTCCGGCAGCCGAATCTCTGGTGGATCATGCTGATGTACCATGCCAACGCCTGGTGTGGCTTCTTCTATCTGACCTGGATGCACATCTTCCTCGCCAACGGCCGCGGGTTTTCGCCGGGAGAGCTGATTGCCTTGTCCTGGCTGCCCTTCGTGTTCGGGGCGGTGGCCAATCTCGGCGGCGGCGTCGCCAGCGACTTGCTGGTTCGGCGAATCGGTTTGAAATGGGGCCGCCGTCTGCTTGGAGCGGGCGGCCTTGGCGCGGCCGCCGTCTTCCTCGCCGCCACGATCTTCACGCAGGACAAGGTCGTGACGGTGGTCTGGCTTGCCCTGGCTTACGGCTGCTCGGATTTCGCCCTCCCGGTGGCGTGGGCGGTGTGCCTGGACGTGGGGCGACGGCAGGCGGGCGTGGTGACGGCGGCCATGAATACCGCCGGTCAGGTCGGGTCCTTTCTCACGACGGTGTTATTCGGATACATCGTCGTGGCCTTCGGATCCTACAATGCGCCGCTGGTGCCGATCGCGGTGATGTCCCTGGTGGGAGCGGTCGCGTGGCTTCGGATCGACGCCACCAGGCCGGTTTGTCCAATCCTTCCGCCTGAAGGCGGGACGACCTACGCAAGCGGCGCTTGCGGTGGCGTTGGTAAGTAGTCCCGCGTTCAGGCGGAATGCGGAAGGGGACGCGGCCGCTCGATTTGCGCACGAGATTGGTGGCCAGCGCCACCGACTTTGCGTTTCCACTGCTGCGGCAATCCGTTGCCCTGATCGAAATCCCGGTGAAGAAGCAGGCCTCAATCAGGCTCCGGTGAGGAGCACCGACAGGTGTCCTTCCGCGCGCCAGTGGCGAAGGAAGGCCGCGCGACGCATCACCACCGGTCCCGCGGCGGGGTCGTGCAGGATAACGTCGCCGTCGGGTTCAAGGCCAACGACAACGACCCAGTGGGCCGGTTTGGGACCGAGCGCGTTCCATGCTTCAACGATGACGTGGCCGACCACCCCGCCCGCAGGGACAAGCGGCTGGGGAATCATCACGATCATCGCGCGACCGCGGCGCAGCTGCGCCTCCAGGTCTCCCATGTCGCTTTCATAGGCGTAGGCGCGCAGCCCGAGCGTCCCGGCCAAGGCGACCAGATCCTGCGCATTGCAGTCGCCGGAAAGCTTCGGGTCGCCGCGCGGAAGTCTCGCCGGCACGACGCCGAGCGATGCCGCGACCGTGGCGACGCAGGTGGGACCGCACGCGAAGGCCGACGTCTGCCGCAGGGCCGGCACGTTGGCGACGTAGACCGCTGTTGCATCCAGCGGAATACCGTGAAAATGAGAAATCGATGCGCAGCCGCCGAAAGCCAGTGCGCCGGCGGCGGCCAGGGCCCTCAGTCGCCTGCTCACGGGTTGACCGTGATCTGCATGTTGTTGACCGATTCGGCCGTCGATGCCGCATAGATCGCAAGTCCAACGACGGTCACGCCAACCACGATCCACACCACCTTGGTCCGGTTTGACGCGCCCGCCTTCTCCGGCCGCCGCGCGAGTGTGGCTGCGCTGCGGCGCGCGAGCACCGCTTCTTCGTCGGCCCGGAGGGGCGCCGCCGTCAGGAGCAGGGTTGGCGTGGAGGCAATTGCGGCCGGCATGCTGGGAGATCGGGCGCCCACGTGCTGCGGGACGATTGCGGCCTCGCACGAGAGCGCGAGACAGAGCATGAGGACGGCGGCGGTGAACCGGCGGCGAGGAATGGTTTTCACGGCGGGAGTCTACCTCAAGCACCGCAGCCTGCGACGCGCGGCTGACCTTGCTCGCAGTGTGAGCAGGCGGGCGGCTGCGGGGGGTGGCCGCCGCCTGCCCGGCTACCCATGCGCGGATAATCCCGCGGCGGCGCACTCGCTGGCCGTAAAAGGAGGTGGGTAATCGGCGGGAGAACGGTAGAGCTCGCGGAGCATGATCGACCGCATGTCGACGCGCGCCTGCAACTGCGTGAGACGGGAGCGCATACCCAGCAGCATGCGACCGGCGAAAATCCAGTCTCGCGGTACATTGGCACGAAACCGGTTTGGATTTCGCTGGCTCCAGGCCTCCCACACCAATCGCGCATAGCTGTCCGTGTAATGGAATGGCCCCTCCCGCAGCCACGGGGCGCAGAGCAACTGCAGCAGCCGTTCCTGGTACTCAAAGTCGAACCGGGCGGGGTTTGGCACCCAACCGAAACGCACCATCAAGCCACGGGTGTCCTCGAAGCGCCGTTCGATGATGGACCGCAGGAGGTCACGCCACTGCTCGACGATGTCGGGGGAAAGGATCTTGATGCAACCGAAGTCCAGGACGGTCAGGGTTCGGCCCTGCACCAGGAAATTTCCGGGATGGGGATCGGCGAACACCGTCCGATGCGAGAACATTGAATGGAGCATGACGCGGGCGAGGGTGGTCCCCACGGCATCCCGGTCCGCTCCGGTTGCGCGCGCGCAAAACGCCGTGAAGCGCTCCCCTTCGATGAAGTCGCTCACCAGGACTCGGTCGCCGCTGAATTCCGGGTGAACGCGCGGAATCCTCACGGCGGCGTCACCGCCCCATCGGCCGCGGAAAGTCTCCTGGTTCGTGGCCTCGCGCACATAGTCGCACTCCTCGAGCAGGCGGTCACGGAGCTCGGCGGCGTATTCCCCGCGCGCCTGACCGCGGAAAATCCCGACGGCCAGGCGATCGATGAACGTGAGGAAGCGAAGGTCCGCCCGCAAGGCGTCGACGATCTGTGGATACTGCACCTTGACCGCCACGATCTGACCGTCGTGCAGCCTGGCCCGGTGGACCTGGCCGATGGAGGCGGCCGCGACGGGAGTGGGCGACCACTCCGCGAAAAGCTCGGCCGGGGCGCGGCCGAACGTGCGCAGGAACACCGTCGTGATGGCTGCGGGTGCCATCGGGGTGCCGGCGGCGAAAAGCTGCTCAAACTCGGCCCGGCTGTCCGGCGGCAGAATATACTCCGCGAACGCGAGCCATTGGCCCGCCTTCATGGCCAGCCCCTTGAGTTCGCCCAACGTCTTCACTGCGTTGCCGGCCAGCGCCCTCCTCGTACGCGACTGGAGGGCCTCGGGTTCATCTCCACTGGTGAGCAGATGCTGAAACGCGTTGCGCGCCGCCTCGGCCAGCCAGAAGGCGGCGATGCCCGAGACCGCCAGACTGCGGGAGACGCCGCTGGTCTTCAGCCGCGGCTCTTCGGCGATCTCGAGCGAGGTGCCGATTTCCCGTTCATAAAGGTCGAGCAGTCTGCGCACGGGTCCCGGAAGGGCGCGATGTCCGGTTTCCCACCCGGCCACCGCCCCATTGGCAACGTTGAACTCGGCCGCGAGTTCGCGCTGGGTCATGCCGAGCAGATTCCGGAGTCGCCGAACGCGGGCGGCTTCGGTCAGGCGGTCGTGCTTCTGATGGCTGCGCGGCATGAGAGACGGATGGCCGAAGGTCAGTCATGTCATGTTGGTGTGACAGGGACAACTCTGAACCCAGACGGCGCACCTCGAACCTCGAACCGCGAACCTCGGACCTGAATACCGATTTTGCCACAGAATCGGGAGCGAACATCGAACATCGAACATCGAACATCGAACATCGAACATCGAACATCGAACGAGTCCGCGGCTATCCGAACGTAGCGAAGAGCGCCAGCGATTCGACGACTGACCTCCAATACCCCGATGCGGGCGAGCCGCCCGCAACGCCGACGAATCTCAAATCTCAAATTTCAGATCTCAAATCCCGGACCGAGCC